>CAUZOL010000332.1:0-7804 GCA_963581435.1 Planctomycetota bacterium | reverse complement strand
CTCCTGCCATTCCAAATAGTCGTCCAGGTCGCTCGGTGGCCGTCCCATATCGTGTCTCCCAAGAGTGCGAAGTTTCAACACCCAAGACTACACGACCTGACAAGTATGGATTCGTCGAACGCTTACGGCGCAGGCGGTTTGATCGGCACGTCCGATATACTACTCAACGTTTTCGCGGAATCGAGCTCGACCTGACGAATTCCGTCAGACCGGCTTTCAGCCTGCACGTTTTAACCAACGTTTTTTCGGATTCGGGGGGGCGCGGCCCGAAGACGCCAGTCTTCGATAGAAAGTCGCATCAATTCAGCTCCTCGCTAGTCTTGCCACCGTGTTGGCGGAGAATTGTGGCGATCATTGGTCGAGCGGTCTTAATGGCCTCGACATCGATCTCGAGTTGAAGAAGTCGTGCGAAGAACTGGGTGACTTGGCGGACGCCACTGTTCCACTTGGGCGCTACCGTCCCCAAGGGGGTTTCGTCCTGACCGTTCCGGGCGTTTACCTCCGCCTTATTCTCGATGAGCAATTCGACTAATTCAATCTGCCCGAGAAACGCTGCGCCGTGCAGAGGCGTGCCGCCATCCTTGTTCTTCTGATTCACGCTGGCACCGCGATCGATCAGCAACCTGGCTATTTCAGGTTGTCCGGCCATCGCTGCCCACGCCAAAGGACTAATTCCCTTTCCGTCCAATCCGTTGATGTCGCTTCCCTTATCCAGACGCTGTTTCAAGGCGGCCAGATTGCCCGACTTGGCGGCTTGCCAGATGTCCATATTCGCCGTGGCAGCCACACCAGAACCCAATTGGCCTCCACGATCGCGGAGCATCGTGGCCATCTTCGGCCGACTGTTCCGCACGCTTTCCATATCGACATCGATCTGCATCATGCCACCGATAAACTGAATGATTCCTTGGATCTGGGCACTCCACGGCGCTGCGCAGGAATCCAGTGAAGTCTCTCCCCTGTTGTTTCTGGCATTCAGATCAGCGCCGCTGTCGAGCAGTAGTTGTGCAATTTCAATATGCCCCAGGAAGGCCGCTCCATGCAGAACGCTGTTCCCGTCTCTGTTGGTTCGAGTGACATCGGCTCCTCGGGAGATCAGGAACCGTACGACGTTGATCTTCCCCGCCAGGACTGCCTGCGACAACGCCGTAGTTCCACTCCCGTCCCGCTGGTTGATGTCGGCGTCCTTCTTGGCCAGGTGCCGCTTGATGGCGGCGATGTCGTCCTTCCTGGCGGCTTTGAAGAGGGTGTCTGCGTTCGGATCTCGACCGCCACCAAACGCAGGGAGAAGTGGTGGTGGGGACGGCTTGGCTGCCCAGATCGGCATGCCGGTGGCCGTTTCCTTCTCGATGTCGCCCCGCCGATTTCGGATAAACTCGCGGATGCCGTTGTGCCGAACCGTCACGGCCTGTGATGGAGGAATGTGAGGCTTGAGAAGCGTCTCGATACGCCGGGTCTCGGCCAACAAAGATTCCTCATTCCAGTGCTTCGCCATGATCTCCTTCAGCGTCCTGGCATAGCGCTCGCGGGCCGCAGGGATCTGGTAGAGCTTGTGAGCGATCAGTCCCTTGGTCTTCACTGAGAGTGGGGCGCGCGGATCGACCGGCAATTTGCTGCGTTTCTCAAACATGCAATCGCCTCCCCACGGCAGGAAGTGGAACTTGTCGGTTTTTGGGTTGTGGTAAACGAAGAAGTTGTTGGCGTTGGCGGTGTATCCGTCCCAGAAACCCAGCAAACTCTCGACGGCCCAGTAGATGTAGAACGAATCGAGATCGACCAATTCACCAATCGCCTGCTCGAGTTCCTGCCCCTGTTGTCTGGCCTTCGCACTTCCGTCTGCATCGGGGACGGGCCGTTTCAACACTTCGATCAATTGCTTCATCTTCTCGCGACTGAGGCGGTCCATTCTCGTCTTGCCGAGTTTCTTCTCGAAGCTGCCTTCCCAGCCATCGAAAAAATCCACGACCGTGCCTTCGTAGAGCGTACCGCGTGCGCTGTCGAAACTCCGTTTTAAAAGCGGTTTGCGAATCGTCTCGACGTGGGAGTAAAGCCCGATGAGCTTGCCGTTGACGGTAACCTTTGCGTAGCTGCAGCGCGGCGCGGGTGAGCCGGCGGCGTTGTATATCGCGTACCCCATGAATTGACTCATGAGGGTGATATCCTGATTGTTATTGTTGAATGTGAGACTGGTCAGCCCGCCGGCCTGGGCCTTCTCGTCGATGTGGTTGAGCTTGATTTTAAGCGACGGACGGCTGGAATTCTGCGAACCGATGAAGCCCTTCTTGCGAATTCCCACTTCAGGAAACTCCACCCCGTCGATCGTCAGCTTGGCGGTGACGTAAACATACGGAGCCTTGATCGGCTCGTACTTCCGCTTGGTCTGCAGCGCCTCGAAGAAGTTCCGCGATTGGTGGCGGATTTTATTCCAGTCTTCTTCGGCAACGGTGATTTGCACATCCATCACGCGATTGGTTGGGAACAGATCGAGTTCGGGTTTGTCGTTGATCGAGGCGATACCGTAGACAGCGACGGCGCAAAGAGCCGAGACACCGGCCAATGGGACGAGGAAGTTGAGCAGGTTGAGTAACAACGCGTAGGCGTTCTTTAACCTGATTTTCGGGCCGTAAGTCGATGGGACTGACATTGGCGATCTCGGTGGTTTATTTCAAAGACGTTCCATGAACGGAGCGGTCATCCCGAGACAAGGCCCAGGTGTTGGCAAGCGTGAAAGTATTTGGAGAACGGGCTGATGCGCGGTGCCAGCGGATGCAGGAAATCGCGGGCGTCCTGTTCACAGCCCGGCGGAGATTTGCACTCGATGATCACTGTATCGATCATCGGTTGGGGGAACGCCGTGGAGATGCACTGTTTCCCCGTCTGGTCGTAGAAAACCAGATTGTAGTCGAGTGTGACTCGCAGCGGAGAAAACCGATCGGCAAAGTGCTCGCGTTTGTACTCGACGATTGCGATTGGCTCGGAACTCCCCAGCAAGTCGGCAACATGCTCAGTCGGTGAGACACCAATCAGGTCGTTCAGAATCTGTCGGTAGGATAATTCGGCCAGTGGTTGCTGGGCTTGAAGTGCGTGTCGATATTTGCCGGTTATGCGGTTGTTCCGCCACTTGATCTCCAGGAACACGTCCTGCTGCGGCAGCAAGGTGTCGTACCATCTCAGCCGCACTTTTCGACGTCGGCCGACCCCACCCATGTTGGCATGGCAGGCCGACAACCGAACGTCGTCGAAGTAAATGCTGCGAACGGTCGAAACCGGTTCGTTGTGAATCAGCCGATGGCCGCTGCCTTCGAGCAACTTTCGCAGCGTCGCCACATCGGGGTGCGGCGCGACAAACTTGACTTCCTGTCGCGAGGCCAGATCGTCGCGAGGGCCGTCTCCTTCGACCAGACGAAACACCGATTCCCCGTTGTCGGCTCGCGAGTTCTGATCGATGACCGCCGGTTCGTTCATGGCTACAACATCGATTCGAGGTTGACGTAGGAAAACTCGCACTCGGGCAGCCGCTCGCGCAAGCTGGCGACCAACGCCGCCGTCTCTGCAGGGCCGCGTCGGCTGATGGCGATTCGCATTTGGCCGCGTTCCTGTTCAAGATCGAGTCGTTGCAGCGTGTAGCGGTCGATCAATTCGGTGACCACCGCCTGCACACCTTCCTCGCCATCGGTGAACTGTCCCTTCGAGTTGCCGGTAATTGTTAACAGCAGGTTTTGCCGTCGGTTCTTTCCCGTGGTGAAGTGAATACCGAGGACATAGATCGTTGCGACGATCACCAGGGCCAGCGCGAGCAACGGCTGCTCGGCACCCAGAGCCAGTCCGACTCCAATGCACAGAAACAGGTAGACCAGTTCCTCAGGCTCCTTGATGGCCGCTCGAAACCGCACGATCGACAGCGCTCCGACCAGACCGAGCGACAGAGCCAGCGACGACTTGACGGTGGCGATGACCCCGATCGTCACGATGGTCAATAGCGGGAAGATCCGCGCGACCGAGTCGGAACCCGAGAACGACGTGTTGCATCGGCGGTAGAGGAAGCGGATGTAAAGCGCCAGAATGCCGCCGAGAAGCATGTAGATCGTGATGTTCAGAATCGGCAGGTTTTCGGAAAAAGAGACGGAGGACTGAAGGTCCTTCCAAGTCTCGTTCCACGTTTCGTCCATCGTCAAATCCTCTTACTACCGGCCGGTGAATGGCTCACCGGCTCGAATTCGCGTTGTCAGAACAAATTCCAAGCCGTCTCGCAAGCTGTTTGAACTGCGAACGGTTCCCCCAGTCGGTTGCCAAAATACGATAACACAATTATGTTATCAGCGTATTGAAACTGAGCATATTGACTGAGAGTAATAATGTTACTGCCCCGTTCCGCGTGCGGCAAATTGTCATACCCCGGGTACTGGCTTTCAGTTTCAGTAGTTCCCGACTAAAGACCAATCAATCACAGCGGCCGAGTGCGGGTTTTTCAGGAGAACAACAATGAATCGAGTCAAGGCGTGGCTGGTCTGCCTGACGATACTGTTTCTGATTGGTTGCGGTGGCAAACCGGAATCCGATTCGAATGAAACAGGTTCGAGTAAAACAGGTAGTAACGCAACCCAGTCGTCTTCACCGCCGGAAGTGGACATCGCGACGGCCATCAGCGAGGGGAATGTCCAGGCCGTCGAGCAGCATCTGGCTGCCGGCACCGACCCGAACCACAAGGACCCGACGAGTGGGTCACCCATTCTGAATGCGGCGGCCGTGTACGGTCACCGGGAAATCGTCGAAGCTTTGCTCAAGGAGGGAGCGAAAGTCACCGAAACCGACCGCGAAGGAAACTCTGCCCTACACGCGGCGGCGTTTCTCGGCCGCAGTGAGGTCGTCGAGTTACTGCTCGAGAAAGGGGCCGACGCAAACGCCAAAAACAACCGAGGCCAATCACCAATGGATTCGGTGGCAGCCGACTGGCAGACGACGCAGTTCATTGCCAACTTATTGCAGATCGAAGTTGATCAGCAGAAAGTCGAGGCCGGCCGCGCCAAGTCTCTGGCGTTACTAACCAAAAGCGGGGGCAAGTCGTCTTCCGGTGGGGGAGGTCTGCTGGCGGCCGTACGCAAACAGGACGTTGCAGCAGTCAAACAGGCGTTGGCCGACGGCGCCGATGCCAATGGACAGGATGCTCAGATTGGCGTGACCGCGCTGGGTTGGGCGTCGCTGAACGGAAACGTTGAGATCGCCCGGCTGTTGATCGATAAACAGGCCAACGTCAACGGGAAGAGCCGGGATGGTGGTAGCCCGTTGCATGGTGCGATCTTTATGGGGCACGCGGCAATTGTCGAAGTTCTGCTCAACAAGGGAGCCGACGTCAACGCGAAGAACGGCCGAGGTGAGTTACCTCAACTGGGCGCTTCAGCCGACGCGGGAACTACGCGGTTCATTACAGGGATGCTGCAGTTGAAGTACGACCTGGACGAGGTTGAGAAGGGACGCCTCAAGTGTCTGGACCTGCTTAAGAACGGGACCGGAGCCAGGGAATTGTGTGCGGCCGTCCGTAAGCAGGATACGGCAGCGGTCAAGCAGTTGCTGGACAAGAAGACGAATGCCAACGTCCAGGACCCAGACCTGGGGATCACTGCTCTGGCTTGGGCGGCATATCACGGAAACGTCGAAATCGCGGGGTTGTTGATCGCCAGCAAGGCCGACGTCAACGGCAAGAATCGTGATGGATCGCGCCCACTTCACGCGGCCGCATTCACCGGTCACTCCGACGTGCTCGAGCTGCTACTAGGCAAGGGGGCTGACGCGAACGCCCAGAACGATGACGACGAGACTCCTCTGCAATCAACCGAGGCCGATCCGGCAACAACCAAGGTTGTCGCCGGCCTGTTGCAATTGAAGCTCGACGCCGAGACAGTCGAACAGGGACGTGCCAAGTGCATCGAGTTACTCAACAGGTAGACGGCTTCGCCATAGTCTTTTCGGTCGTTCACGAAAACCAGGTTGAATCCTTCAAACCAAAAGAGCTCCTCGGCCCCTTGACTGCTTGGAATGATGAAGAAGATGCAAGCCAATACTATCCAACGCTTTCGCTTTTGCAGCAGCTTCGCCTGATGAGGCAGAGTTTAGCCAGCAGCGAAACTGATCAGACGCAGTCCACACACGGCATTGACCTGATTCTGTCCACGAAACTCGTCGAACGCCGGACACGCCGCGATTCTTCCCTTTTCGCGGACACCGTGCGCCAGCGGAACCGATGACTTTTCGCGAACTCAAGTTCGACCTGACGAATTCCGTCAGACCGGGCTTCGGCATGCACGGTTTAACCAACGATTCACGGCACTCGACATCGATCCGTTTGTCTGGTTGAGAAATGTCTTGTTGCGTCTGTCGATATGACCGCTCGATCGGTCCGATGAGTTTTCTCCTGAAAAGCAAGTTCGACAATCGTCCAGAGGCACGCGGGGAAAGAGGGGGTAGATTCGTATCGAGAGAGAGATTTTACTGGTAGCGCGGAAGTGTGTCGTTTACGATATCTGCGGCAATCACGGACGAGCCAGGGTACCATCCTCGCACCAACTCGCGACGCGGGACGTACCAGTCGCGCCACTTCGTGACTGCGGGGTTCAGAGTCCCGGCGGCCCAGAGTTTTTCATGCAACGCGCCAATCCCCTGCTTCCACTCAAACCGCTTCTGAATGTCTGGAACCTCGTCCTCATCGAGCAATGGGTGCCAAGGGTGGCCCGCAAAAATGTCCAAATAACTAAAGGGGCTACTCGTCGCCTCGCCACGGGCATTGGTTTCTTGCTTGAGTACGCCATCCAGAGCGGCAATCAATGCCGGGTGTTTAGCAACGTCACCTTGGTTGCCCGCTTTTGTGTGGTGATCGTATTCCATTTCGCTGTCTTCGCAAGTAGATGCTGTTCTTGATACGTTGTAAATGGTCATTTTACACGAAGCGACCGTGGCTCGCGATCACCCATCTTGCCCGCGCTGATAAAGGCCAGATTGAGTGAAGATGGAATCCGACAGCTCACGGTGACCAATCCTGCCAAAGCGATTGCGATTGGTACTCGGATGACGTAGACAGAAAGGACGGAGACATGCACGCGATTGTCTGCCGCGAGCACGGCGGCCCAGGAGTGATGAAGTATGAGGAAATCCCACAACCGACGCCGGATGCCCGTGAAGTGCTGATCAAAGCCGAAGCGATCGGCGTGAATTACGTCGACATCATGCGACGCAGTGGAAAGCATCCGGCCGCTCCCAAGACGCCATTCACGCCAGGCATCGAAGTCTGCGGGCGAGTTGCCGCAATTGGAGAAGGCGTATCACGATTCCGCGAAGGTGACCGCGTCATTGGTCGTTGTGTGACGCACGGCACGTACGCTGAATACGTCTGCATTCAAGAACGCTTCACGGTTGACTGCCCGGAGGCGATCAGCGCGGATGAGGGGGCGGCGTTGTTTGTCACCGGCCAAACGGCCTTCCACGCGCTGGCCACAATCGGACAGACAAAGCCCGGCGAGTCGGTGCTGATTACGGCGGCGGCTGGCGGTGTCGGATCCTGTGCCGTGCAGATCGCCAAGCTGCTTGGAGCCACGGTGATCGCCGCCGCGGGATCGGCCGAGAAATGTGAATTTGGCAAGAGTCTCGGTGCCGACGCCGTGGTCAACTACACGGAACCTGGTTGTCTACCGCACGGCGCAGCGCATCGGGCGCGACAAGCGGTTCCGTGATGCCGGGCGGGCGGCAAAGATCGACGAACTGGACAACATGCTGTGTGAGTTGTGCGGTGATCGCTTCATGGACGAAACGGAAC
>CAUZOL010000331.1:0-7805 GCA_963581435.1 Planctomycetota bacterium | reverse complement strand
TGGGGATCACTGCAAGGCACGTGTCGAACTGCCCCCGTCGTCGTCGGCAACGTGGTGGCCGGAGTCACAACGGATGCCGAACCGGTTCGACCTGTTGCAAAGGCATTCGATGCTGCCACCGGCAAGCCGTTATGGCAAGTCGCGTTGCCCGGTAACGACAAATCGCTGGCTGGCGGAGCCTGCGTGCTGGACGGAGTGATGTTCTTTTCCTGTGGCAAGACTTGGGGTGAAGGAGCAGGCGGCACCGTGGCGGTCGACCCCAAGACCGGTAAAACCCTGTGGACGACAAGCGATTACCACATCCACGGATACGGGCGACCGGCCGCACGTGACGGCTTGCTCTATCTGGGTGGCCAGTCCGGGGCGCCGATGTACTGCATCACAGCGAAGGACGGCGGCCTGAAGTGGAAAGCCGATCGGGTGAGCTACTCGCACAGCCCGGCGCTGGGCGACAACTTCTTCATCACGCGAGGCTACGGTGGCCACGGAATTCTCCGCGATCTGTCAAACGGCAAACCAATCCTGCGCAACAATCGCCAGGTGCTCGGCGGCTGCCCCGATCATTCCTGCGCTCCGGTGTTGCTGACGTCCGCCAGGATCTCGTATGCCGTCAGCACCAGCGGACTGTATGCCCGCGATTTGAACACGGGCAAGATCCTCTGGAAAAGTCGGGGCTTCGCTCCTCGCGCCTGCACCACGCCAATCGCCGCCAACGGTCGGCTGTTCTTCAGTCCGAATGTCAACAACACGCTTTACTGCTTCGAACCAGACAACAAGCAGCCGAAATCGAACCGTTGAGTTCTGCTGCAAACGGTCAACCGACGGGTGCGCGCAGGAGACACGAACGACTTCACCGAACCACCCACATATGATTTGCCGTCTTGGTAAATGTCGCGAAAGATGAGAATGCGCGTGTCTTTCACGTTGAGAACGGTATCATTCCGTACTGAGACAACACCATCAAGGTTTACCAACCGTTCTCGGAAGAGGACGGCAGCGATACCTTAGTTGCGTTGTTGTGCCGTAAAGCTTGTTATGGATATTGGTTGCGTCGCATGCGACCGTTCTCGGTTCGCTGCCACGCCCGATCATTCAGTGTATGCGAGCCTGATTCGGCTCGATCTACCGCGACTCGGACCATCGACTTCTGCGGTCGGCTTGGCGTGGCTGAGACGAAGGAGGTGCTGTGATGACTCGCATCAGCACCTCTCCCGCCCCGATCCGCAAACCGGACACCGTCGTGTTCGGTGAGTTGGCGATCACCGCTGGACTCGCGGGACGACCCGTTGTGGTTTGTTTTTCGGAGTCGACAGCAGCCATCGACTCCGAGCTATGGAAGTGCTTCTCCGAGTTCGCCCGTGCCTCACATGTGCTGCACGTCCACAGTCAGAAAGACGTCACCAGATTGAGAAAGGCGGTTGGCCACTGGCGTCTGATCGTTGTCCACGCAACCCGACTTCTCAACACGGTCGCCTGGATCGTGCAGTTGCACACTTCGGAGATGTCAGCCCGGCCCACGGTTTTCTCTCGGGCTGTGCCGGACTCAGTCGACGACCTACCGATTCCGCTGCTGGTTCTGCGGAGCACTCCGGATGAATCGTCTTCGATCATCGGCTGGTTGATGGCAGGGCGCCCTCAACGGGCAGTTCTTCCGGATGAACGTCCAACGAGTGGAATCACGCTTGATCCTGCTCTCGTCCCTATGACAGTGCCGAGCAGTTTGCCGAACGGTCGAGGACCGGCAAAGCTGTGTGATTGCCAACTGTTGGCGGCCTTGTTGTGCGGTGCCTGCGTGACAAGAAACTCCCAACCAACGGGTTTGACGACATGCGGTTGCAACGAATACGAACGTATCCGACGCTTGCTGCAATCACCGCTGCTTTGTACGGCGGGTGAACCGGTGAGCCAGTTGGCCGTAGACATGGTCGCCCGCACCAATGTCTTCCTGGAATTGAAGTGCAATCCCGAATTGATCGAGGGAAACCCGCTTCGCTGCCATGACGGCGATCCGACATGGAGAATTCGTGGCAGCCGCACACGGCAAGAACTCACCACCCGCAACGAGGTCGCCGACCTAGGCAACGTTCGCAGCCGCCTGACCCGGGAGATCCTGGGACTCCTGCAAAATGTTCCCGACGGCTACGCCATGTTTCAACGCATGGGACTTGTTCGCCAACCACCAAACGAACGGGTCTTCAAGAGCAACGACTTGCCAACACTGACCCGGATGCTGCGATCGTGGAGCTTCAAGCAAGTGAGGACGCATTTCGATGCACTGCGCAAGGCCAGCCTGATCAGCGGCGAACGGGAATCCGCAAACGCGCCTTGGCAGTACCAATTGCCCGAGGAGCTGAGTCTGTCGTCTTCACCGTTTCGCACACTGCCACCTGCGATTGAACTGTATCCAGACCAAGAAACCTCAGCATGATCGCCATCGAATACCGCCTGCCCGGCTTGTCCCCGTCGGCCCCGCAGTGAGGGCCGACCGAACTTTTCGATTTCCATAGGGTTACGGCACAAAACGGCTCGCTTGCCTTGAAAGACGTTTTTCCGCAACCCCAGCGTCGTCAATGGGCCGTCTCGCGGTCCTCTCGTTGAAAGCGGTCACGTCTGGCTTTCAAGCGTGACGGAAATGCGGCACGGTCGCGACACCTCAGGTGTGTCGGACCGACGCGCGCCCCTCCCGATCGAATTCAGAAAAGTCGACCCCTCCCTCTGATAAAAAAGGCCACACAGCTTTGTGCGGGAATCTGGGGAGTCTGAGCCGGACGCGGGCACGCGAAGTGGCACAATCATGCGTGGTCCAGTTTTTTTGGTAGAATCTCCGAACAAACGTGACTTGAAATGGGTCATTCAGGTCGGAGATTTGCAGCATGGCGCTATCGTACAAGCAAAGAGTCGAACCATTCTCGCCTGAGCGATTGGAAGCGCTCGCACGCATTCTTGGGGACACCGAACGTGGACTAACCGGAAGCGAAATCGGACAGATACTCGCTCAATCGAAGATTGACGATGCCGATCCTGCGTCGACGAAGTGGAAGCGGCTCTACAACGCTTTTGCGACTTTTCAGAATCGCGAGCAAGTCGGCAACCATGTCATCGTGTTTCTGACCAGGGCGATGGACCCTGCGAAATACACCTCAGACATTCACAAGTTCCATTGGCGACGAGACCAACTCAACCCGATCCTCGCATTTTCCGGCATGACGTTGGGTGATGATGGAAAGGTTCGACGAGTTACAGCGGCAGAAACGCTAACCCAGGCACTGGAACGAGCGAACCGAGTTCAGTCCCAGCTGCGCCAGCGAAATGTACATCCCGACGTGATCGCGTTCTGTAACGCCGAGATTTTGGCCGAGAATTACTTTCACGCGGTCTTCGAAGCAATGAAAAGCGTGACGTCAAAAATGCGAAGCCTTGCGGGACTGAGCACAGACGGCTCGGAACTCGTCGATGGTGCGTTCAGTCTCGGGAAGAGCGGCACGCCAATTCTGGCGATCAGCGCTCTCGATACCGAGACGCTACGCGGCGAACAACGCGGATTCGTGAGCTTGTTGAAGGGGCTGTACGGTACCATTCGGAATCCGCTTGCGCACAATCCAAAGGTCGAGTGGGACATGAGCGAGCAGGACGCACTCGACATTTTGACGATGATTTCGCTCGTCCACCGCAAACTGGATAAGGCGCGAAAGGTCTAGCTCCGTTATCGAGACTTTGTGCGGCTAAGAAGCTTGCCCAACGGCGTACTGACTGGAAGAAGCAAGTGCCACGATTTGACCTTCAACTTGGTCCCGATATGGCGGCGTTCCTCGAAGAGCACCGAGCGCGGCCCGAGAACACCTTTGACCAACACCTCGCATCGCTGGAGGAGGAAGTCGCGCAAGAGGCTCTGGGGAAGGCTAGGGTGTACCTCGATCTGCGATACTGGATCTTCCTTAGGGAGGCGGACCTCGGGAAACCGCAGAAACCAGTCCACGCAAAGCTCTTGGAAGAAATGCTCAGGGGCGTTTCCGAAGGGCGATTCGTCTGCCCGATCACTGAAGCGGTCCTCTTCGAGGTGGATCGACAGGGCAACCCCGAACGGCGGATGCAGACGGTCCGCATGATCGACCGACTGAGTCGGGGTATCGTAATCAAGAATTCGTGCGAGCGGGCCGATTGCGAAATCCACGACTTCTTCGAAGCCGCGTTCGTGCGGAAAGAGCTACCGATGGTCCCTTGCCGTCGGGTATGGGTGCGGCCGTACAGATTTCTCGGCACACCGCAGATCAGAGGCTGGGGCTCCGCAGAAGACCTCGCCATCAACAAGGCGTTCTTGTCGTATGCGTGGACGCGCTCACTTGAAGATCTTCTCACCGACACGTCCGTTCCGGACGACGACAGTGACAATGAGTTACGCGCGAACGCTGTGCGCATCACGGAATCGTCGGCCAAGCACGCTTCGGAGATGCGGAGTTACGAGCAGGTCTTCGTGGATGAGGTCGCCGGACTTATCGACGCACACCGCGCGCAGATCAGCCGCGCGTTTTCCCCCTACGCGACCGCAATGCTCCAGGCCGCCGGTGCGGACAGTCATGATCTCTCGACCGTGGAGCAGCACGGCCTCAATCTTGCGTACAGTGCCGCCGCCGCCCCGAAGCCCCAGCGCGCCCTGCCACTCATCCGAATCCTGGCCAGCTTGCACGCGTTCATTCGCTGGCAGCGGCAGCGAGCGTTCAAGTTCAACGACATCTTCGACCTCCGTCACGCGGCGGCGGCGATTCCTTACTGCGATGTGTTTCTCACAGAGAAGTTCGTGAAGTCGGCCTGTACTAGCAGCCTCCTCGACTTCGGCACTGCGTACAGCACCCGGATCATTTGTGATGAGGACGAAGCCCTCGACGCGGTATCATGGCTTCAAGCGAGGTGACGTCTGTTCGTTGCCCCAATTGCGATATTGGTTAAATCGCGTTCCTGTGGGTAGGTATCATGCCGAAACTCTTCGACCCTCCAATTGCCGCGACCGATGAGGATTACCTTGCGCTTCAGCGACCTGAGTATGCAGATCGTCGTGAGTTCATGGAGCAGCAGTGGCTTCGCTTCGAACCGCTCGCTGATAATGATTTTCGGACGCAGTTGGGTGCCAACTTTCCACAGCGATTTTGGGAGTTCTATCTCGCTTGCACCTTCATTGACGAGGGTTTCGATGTTAGGTCTGCTAGTGCGGGTCCCGATGTTCGCATCACACAGGACGGTCGAACTGTATGGGTTGAAGCAATCGCACCGACAAGAGGGCACGGGCCAGACGCAGTCCCGGAGATCGTGAACGGTGTGGTCACTCGCGTACCAAATGAGCAGTTCATCCTGCGGCTGTCTGCTGCCATCATGGAGAAGTTCAATAAGTACAAGCAGTATCGAACCAATGGCACAGTCGGACCGGATGATCCGTACGTCATCGCGATCAACGCCGATTCGATTCCGTTTTGCCAGAGTGAGACGGATGTTCCCCGGATTGCTTCAGCTGTTTTCCCGATTGGTGATCCTTACGTCGTGATCAATCGTCGCACGCTCCAGCCGGTCTCGCAGGGAGTGCAATATCGCGATGGTATCGCCAAGTTGAACGGTACGGTCATTCCAACGACCTCATTCTTGAACGAGGAATTCAGTGGCATCAGCGGAGTAATTTACTCCTCTACTACGATATGGAACTATCCGCCCCAATTGGGGCGGATTGCATACTTCGTTCATAACCCACTAGCGATGAATCCATTGCCTCGCGGATGGCTAGAGCTTGGGACAGAGTTTTGGGAGGAGGATCAGAAACTCCACAAACACGACTGGTAGTGCAATCGATCTGTCCTGCTTTCAGATGGCATGGGATGCACTCCAGTCCGTGGCCATCGATGGCCTGGCAGCGTGATTCACTGTGAATGAACTCATTTCAGCATCAGGAGTAGCAGCAGGTGGCCAACTGCCAGAAACCCGATTTCCAGCTACCAAATCACAGGAGGAAAAGTTCAAACGACGTCTTGTTCTCCCGACGTATTGCGTGGGAGCGACGGCAGGTTTACGCGCTTCGGTTTCATCGACCGCGGTCGTGAACACCGAAGCGTGCTGTGCAGCGACGCGGCGATGCGTCAGTCGCGATCTCGTGAGCGCACAAGGCAACCTGCGTTCGTGACTCATGACGGTTCGTCATGTGTCACGAACGGCAACCGTGGTCAGGGCTGAAACTCTACCATTCCTCGCAGTCGGAATGACGACACCGTTCGGCCGCCCTCAGCCGCGCAAACTGCTCTCGGTCGAAAGAACCGGAGCGCGCTGAATCACGAATCATGCGGCTCCTCAGCCTTGAGAAGGCCATGGAGCCCTTGGGTTTCGGCGACATCAACGAAACAGTGGCAAGAATCGCACCGTCACAACATCGCACCAATCGGCTCACCAAAGTAAATATGATGCGGACGATTCAACTCATCCTTCCAACTCGCGGTCTGCGGGATGCCCAGGGAGTCGTAGATGGTGGCGGCTACGTTTTCGGGGCGTTGTAGCCCGGTCGCTGGATAGGCTCCAATCTCGTCGGAGCTACCGACCACGTTGCCGCCGCGGAGTCCGCCACCGGCGAAGAAGACCGTTTGTACCGCTCCCCAATGGTCGCGGCCAGGGAGCTTGGCGTTGATCTTGGGCGTGCGGCCCATCTCGCCGCACATCACAATCAACGTTTCGTTCAGCAACCCGCTTTCATCCAGATCGTCGAGCAGGGCCGACAGCGCGCGATCGGTTGGCGGCAGCAGGCAATCTTTGAGCAGTGGGAAGGCGTTGTCGTGCGTGTCCCAGGTTTCGTTGTTGCCGAGATTGACCTGCACCAGATTGACGCCCGCTGCCACCAGCCGCTTTGCCATCAGCAATGACCAGCCGAAAGCGTTGCGACCGTAACGATCCTGCACGCTGGCGGGTGCCCGGGTGACGTCGAACGCCTGCTGCACGCCTTCATCGGTCAGCAGCGAAATCGCTGACTGTCGAGACCGATCGAAATTCTCGGTGGCGGCAAAGTGATCGAGATCGCGGCGTTGAGATTCTACGATTTTCAGCAAGTCGGTTCGCTGATTGAGTCGCGACAGGCTGAGGCCTTCCGGCAGGCTCAGGTTCGGGGCTTGGAATTTGAGGTTCTTGTTCTGCTCCCGTCCCCGGACAAAATGAAATTCGTAGTCGGGGTACGCTCCGTAAGAGCCGGCGTTAAACGGCGAAGCCTCGATGAACCACGGCTCGCGCTGCCGTCCCATTCGCCCTGCAAATTGACCGGGAATGACTCGCGTCGATCGGTGAATCAAGCGTTCCGGCAGAACCACGGCCGGCGGCAGGTTGTTGCTGCGGCGGTTGGTCGCAGCGCCGACGATTGCGGCAATCGACGGCCAGTCTTCCGGCATCGGCTTGCTGCCGTTGAACGTCGGCGGCATCGGCGTGCGACCTGAAAGGATTGCCATGTGTCCTTGAGAATGGCCGTTGTATGGCGTCGTCAGCGAACGCAACAACGCCCACTTGTCGCTTCGCTCGGCGAGCATCGGCAGGTGTTCGCAGATTTGAATTCCCGGGGTGCGCGTTGGAATCGGGTTGAACTCGCCGCGAATTCCGACCGGCGCATCGGGTTTGGGGTCGAAGCTGTCGTGCTGGGTCAGCCCGCCGGAAAGAAAGATGAACACGACCGACTTTGCCCGCCCTGCCGGGCCTGTCGATTCTGTCGGTACGGCGCCTGCGCGCAGCGATACAAGATGGTTGATGCCCATGCCGAGTAGTCCGACCGCACCGGCCTGCACAGCGGTCCGACGAGT
>CAUZOL010000330.1:0-7809 GCA_963581435.1 Planctomycetota bacterium | reverse complement strand
GACATCACATAGGCTCCGGAGTATATAGCATTTCACAACACCCTTGCTTCTCCTCAGCAAGCGGTGAAAACACCAATGCTCCAATTATGCCAAGTTACCCAGTGTGGCGCAATCGCCCTGGGCGACGGGCCGGCGATGCGTGACTGTTTTTTGGGTAACGGTCTTTTATCTAGCGTGGCGGCGCCGGTCAAGAAAGAAATTTCGCGGCGTGCGATTTTCGCGGGCGCGCGGCTTCGCTGGGTCGGCGCAGATAGGCCGAAACGATTTTTGTTAAATTTCGACCAGGCCGGCGCGAATGGCGGCGGTTGCCAGGCCGATCGGCGTATTCGCGCCGAGTTTGCGCGCGATCCGCTGGCGGTGGCTGTCGATGGTACTTTTCGAAATATGCAAGAGTTTGGCGTCGGTCGCGTGGGTGTGGCCGGCGATGAGCAATTCGAGAACGGAAATCTCGCGAGCGGATAGCGTGGGCGACGCGTTCGCGATGCGCCATACCCTGGCGATGATGGTTAATTTCTCGCCTGGTAGCGGGTCCAGTTGGATTCGCCAAGTGTGCGTTACGCCGCGAAGCGTAACGGCGCCGTCGGTCGTTTCTCTTTCGCGAGATAGCACGCAAGCGGCGACCGTTCGCCGCGCCTGATCGCCGTCGCCGACTCCGAATTCCCAAAAGTGGCGGCCGGTCATCGTGTCGCGCGTGATGCCTTCGGCCTGCAATCGGGGGCTAGTTTCGTCCATATACAAAATCGAACCGCGATCGTCCAAAACGAAAATATGCTTCATTCTTTCCCTTGCTCGGGATGGGCGGCGCCTTCATCGTGAGGGCTGGCCGTGTGCGTATTATTCCGCGAACCTGCTCCAGTGGTTCGCGGTGCTTTGTGGTGACCTGCTCTATCACCTGGGCCGCGCGCACCGTGACATGCACGCATTTGAACTTACTGATTTGTTTCGCTGTGCGCGGAGTGTTGAACGTCCGATGTTATGGGCAATGGAAAGACGACGGCGGCCGGCCCACCTGCGTAAACAGTCAAACGCCGGAGGCCTTACGGTTACTCTCAGACCGGCCGTCGGTCTTTCCATTTGACGCCAGGACTGGCCGTCCTGCTGTCGCTTATTCCTCGCAATCGTCAAAATCGTTCGTTCGGTTGTATCGGTCGCAACGTGCTTATCTGTCAAGGTATGTAAAAGTGGACAGGGGGGGAATCGAACCCCCGACACCAGGATTTTCAATCCTGTGCTCTACCGACTGAGCTACCTGTCCGGATCGCTTAAATCGGGAACCTACGGGCGGTTACTGCGTCCATTTCCCCCAAAGCGACCCCAAGGATAAACATCGGTCCGCCAGCCGTCAAGCGGGCGGAATTCCCGCATCGGTGTCGCAAACGGGTGGCCGATTGGGGGAATTGCTCGCGGTGCATTTCCAATTGCTGCAACAATCGCAAGAATCTTCCGCTTCGATTGGTATGGGACAAACAGCCCGTGGCTTACCGCTCCCGGTGGAGGCCACCACACTGCCCCATCGTCCCGGCACCGCCGCGTCGAAATTCCGGCCGACGCCCATCGCCTTTCAACGGCAACCATTTCACCTTCAAGGTGCCGTTGCGTTGGACCGTGGTGACTGCAAATTTGATGTAGGCTTTCTGCCGCCCGTCGTTGATCTCCTGCACAAACACGTGGCCTTCATGGGGGCGAACACAATCAACTCGCCACCCTTTTTTCGGGGCCGTATCCACTTTGTCAAAGTTGACGACGCCCAGGTCGGCAATTCGACTTTTCATCCCACCGTGCGCATTGACGTGCAGATTTCCACATCGATTGTAGACGAGATCGACGAGGTTGCGGTGAACACGCAGGTTCTGAGACGCAAAGCGAAAACTGTACGCCGCAGTGTTGTAAGCTCCATTGTCCTTCCGGATCGTCAACTCAAATTCGTTCGACTTTTTCTCCTGGTCCCTGGTGCGCGCGGAATCATCGGCGGCCATTAAGGGAACGGAAAAGGCTGTGGCGATGACGAGTGGCAGGTAACGGAATCGCATTGCAGAATCCCCCCTTGGGTGTGAGTTGTGACACTCCCCAACCGTAGCCACCCGCCGCCATTTGCACAACACTTTTTTTCAGCGTTCCTGCCATTCTGGTGTCTTCGGTTATGGCGAGGCCGAATTGTGAGATTCGCTGTGCAGCATTTTTTTTGAAATCAACAAAAATGCCGTTAAGATAGTTCACAGTGGGACGAACAACGGGGAGAGTGCGATTTCTAATCGCCGCAGGTCAATGCGTTTGAGGGTGAAAGGGAAAGAATATGTTCAATAGCAATCTGACGGGTTTGATTGCGGTGAGTTTGATCTTCGGCGGACCGGTTCTCTGTTTTCTTGCTGGAATAATTGTAAACGGTTGGGTGAAGGCGACGCGGAACCGTGAGGAGACGGATTTGAAGCACCGTCTGGTCGAAGCCGATTTTTCGGCCGATGAAATTGCGCGGATCCTGAACGCGGGTCCGGCAAAGCGGGCGGCGCCAAGGGGAAAACCACGTCGAAAACGGACGATGGGCCAAAGATCCGAGTCGGCTGATTCGATAATCGGTGCGACTTTCGGCGTGCTGCCGCCGCCATCTCGTCCGTGCCCATCCATGAAATCCGTGGTTCCCTTTTTGGATTCGCGAGTCATTGCCTCTGGTGTGTGGCAGTCGCATCCGGCACGCGGGGCGTTGCCCCGCCACTAAACGGGCGTGTCTTTTATTGGCCGTGCGACACCGACCGCAAGTTGGTCCGGTTGACGCCCCCGCCTCCCCCCGCCGTTTGAAGATTCATGCCGCCCGAGTATGCTGGTTGTCAGCGGGCCCGTACTCAGCAGTCACGCGAATGGCGATGATGCTTGCTGGAAGCATAAGAGTGTGCCAACCAGCGTCTTCAAACGAAGGCCTGTGTATTCAAACCAAGGGGAGAGACGATGCGTTTTGAGGGGCGAGCGGTCATAGTGACCGGCGGGAGTAAGGGCATTGGCGGTGGTTGCTCGCGGCTGTTTTGCGCAGAGGGTGGGCTGGTTTCCATTCTGGCGCGTGGCGTCGAAGCGGGCGAAGCTTTGGCGGCCGAGTTGAACGCGCAAGGGCTGGGTCGGTCGGTGTTTATTCGCTGCGACGTTTCGCAGCCGGAACAATTGCAGCAAGCGATCGAACAAACCGTGCAGGAATTCGGCCGACTCGACTGCATAATCAACAACGCGGGCTGGCATCCACCGGCGACAAGTATTGACGACACCAGCATCGAAGAACTGCGCGGGCTGTTGGACTTGAACTACGTTTCCACGTTCGCCGGTTCGAAGTTCGCAGTGCCGCATTTGCGAAAAACCAAGGGAACCATCGTCAACATTGCCTCGATGGTGGCGATTCTCGGCCAGGATTTGGCAGCAGGATACTGCGGCACCAAGGCGGCACAAATCGGTCTGACGAAGGCGTTGGCCGTGGAGTTGGGCCGCGACGGCGTCCGCGTGAACGCGATTCTTCCGGGCAACATCGATACTCCGCTGATGCGCGACTGGGCGGCGACGCTCGACGATCCGGAGTCGGCATTGCAGCGGGTGGCCGACCTGCAATTGTCGAAGCGAATGGGAACTGCGGAAGAAATCGCGCGGATCGCCCTATTCCTCGCAACCGACGACTCGGCGTTTGTTACCGGACAGGCGATTGAGGCCGAAGGTGGTGCGAGCCTCGATTATTGATGCTCGCAAACTAGAAACCCGGTTTCTTCGAGAAACCGGGTTTCTCTTCACGGGCCGCGAAACCGCAAGCGTTGGTTGTTTGGTCAAGGTGCCGATGAGAAGTTCCGGGATGCAACCAAACGGGCGCATTCGTTGCAAATTGGGGGCGATTCCCTAATATGGATGCATCGGCAATTTTCGGTTCGCCGGCTTTGAAGCCCCGCCTTTTTTGTCCTGCCTCAGACGCCCTGCCATGGCGGCCCTGTCATCGCAGTAATCGCGCGACGCCGCCAATCAGTGTCCTTGTGAAGCCAATTTAGTTAACTCGTGAAAAGAGACAGACCGTGAGCGAAAACAACCTCGATGCCCTTGTTGCCGACGCACAGAAACAACTCGATGAGCAGACGGTTGAAATCGTGCAGTTGCACTTTCATCCGGAAGACGGCGCTCCGTATTGGCTGGAGCAGGCGAAATCACTCGAATTCGATCCGCTCAAGGATATCAACTGCTTCGACGACCTGAAAAAGTTCCCGCTGTTTGAAGACGATACGCTGCGTGGCGGGCCGGTCCAGCGGTTCCTGCCCAAGAAGTCGCACGACAAGGCGAAGTACGTCTTCGAGACCGGCGGCACGACGGGCCTTCCCAAGAGCCGCTGTGTTGTCGATGACTTCCGTATCGATTACGAAATGTTCAGCGAAACGCTGCCGGACGAATCGTTTCCGCGCGGCTCGAACTGGCTGATGTTGGGACCGTCTGGGCCGCGTCGTTTGCGGTTGGCCGTCGAACACCTGTGCCAACATCGCGGCGGCATCTGCTTCTGTGTCGATCTCGATCCGCGCTGGGTCGTCAAACTGCTCAAACGGGGCAAGATCGACGAGGTGAAAGAGTACAGCGCCCATGTCATCGATCAGGCCATGAGTTTGCTCTCGGGTGGCCACAACATCAAAGGCATGTTCGCCACGCCCAAGTTGCTCGAAGCGCTCGCGCTGCGATTGATGGATGAAGGATCGAGTGTCGAGGAAGCGGGCATCACCGGCATCTTCGCCGGCGGCACCGAGTTCACGCCGCAGTGGTACCGCTTCTGCAAGGAAGAATTGCTCGGACCGAACGTTTACATCACACCGACCTACGGCAATACGCTGATGGGCTTGGCCTGCGGCAAACCGTTCGACCCGGCCGACGACTACAAGATCACCTACCACGCCCCACAGCCGCGGGCGGTGGTTGAAGTGGTCGATTTCGACGACTACACCAAGCGTGTGGGTTACGGCGAAACCGGTCGCGTGAAACTCTACACGCTAACGCACGAGTTGTTCATTCCCGGCTTCATGGAACGCGACGAAGGCGAACGCGAACAGCCCCACGAAAAATACCCCTGGGACGGAGTCAGCGGCACCCGCCCCTTCCACGAAATCGCCCAGGCAACAACCGTGGGAGTTTATTAAATTCGGTCTTAACGCAAAGCTGCAAAGAACGCAGAGAATCGCCAAGGGGTGAATGTACGGGGGAAACCGGGGAGCGTTGGGCCAACCACTCTTTGACGATAAACTTGGCTTGAGTCACGATGAAAGAAAATGAACTGAGCCATGTAATTATTGGGGCGGCGATTGAGGTTCATAAGGAGTTGGGTGGGCCGGGGCTGTTTGAAGATATTTATGAGGAAGCGCTTTGTGCTGAGTTGGCATTGCGAGGAATTCACATCGAAAGGCAGATCGAAATTCCGGTCGTTTACAAAGGAAAGCGACTGAACAAGAATTATCGACTCGATGTTCTGATTGACGACCTTGTCATTGTCGAAATCAAAGCAACGGAAGAACACCATTCAATTTACAAAGTGCAGCTACTGACGCATCTGCGTTTAACCAACAAGAAGCTTGGTCTACTAATCAATTTTGGACAGAAATACCTGAAGAATGGAATCCACCGCATCGTGAACGGCTTGCAAGAGCGTTGAAGCCATTTCGTTGTGGTGTCGATAACATTCTTCTTCTCTTTTCCTTTGCGCATCTTTGCGACCTTTGCATCTGTGCGTTAAAAAAACTTCATGTTGAAAAACTCCAAGGAAAAAACCAATGTTAGAAATTCCCGTCGTTCGCTGGGGCAAGCCTTACGAATCTATGGACAAAATGGACATCGTCCATTTCGAGACGGGTGAGACGCTGGCGCAGGTCCACGAGGCCAACGGCGGCATCATCAAAATGGACATGCGGAAAGCCAAGAAAGCCCGCGAACTTCTCCGGCAGTTCTCCATCGAAGAACTCGTCGAAAAGTGCAAAGTGGCGGCCAAGTTGTACGTCGATGCCGAACTGCCTTTAGGTAACGGCACGCAAACGCCCGACGATTTCTGCCGTATGCAGTCGGCCACCACCGGTCTGCCCGAACACATGTGCCGACTCAACATGTCGAAGAACGCCTTCGTGCTGGAGCACATGAGCGACATTCTCGACTCGCTGACACGCGGTTTGCCGTACGATATTTTCAGCAACGGTTACGGCATGGAAGACCGCGGCGTGATGGTCAGCTATCAGGCCAATTGCGATGCCGCCGGTTGGGTGCTGCCCTCCAATAGTCCCGGCGTGCATACGCTGTGGCTGCCGGTTATTCCGCTGCAAATCGGTTTGGTGCTGAAACCCGGCCCGCAGGAACCGTGGACGCCGTACCGCATGTACGAAGCCTTCGCCGGAGCCGGCATTCCTCGTGAAGCATTCTGCATCTATCCCGGCGGCACGGCAAAGGGAGCCGAATTGGGCGGAGCCGTGCTGGAAACGTGCGAACGCTCGGTCATCTTCGGCGGCCTGCCGACGATCGACCGTTATCGTGGCAACCCGAAAGTCTCGGCACACGGTCCCGGCTTTTCGAAGATCGTTCTCGGCGACGACAAAGTCGACGATTGGGAAAAGTACATCGACCTGATGGCCGACAGTGTTTACGTCAACAGCGGTCGTAGCTGCATCAGTTGTTCGGGCATCTGGGTTTCGCGTCACGGGGCCGAAATTGCCGACGCCCTCGCGCAACGGCTCGGTCCGTTGGGACCGAAACCGATGGACGATCCGGAATCCGGTCTGGCCGCCTTCACCGTTCCCGGTGCAGCCAAAGCGATGAGTTCGCAGATCGACGAAGGTTGCAAGTCGGCCGCCGTTACCGAAGTGACCGCCAAATACCGCGACGGCGAACGGCTCATCGAAAACGAACGCTGCGACTTCCTGCGACCGACCGTGCTGCACGTCACCGATCCGGACGACACAATGGCGAACACCGAATACATGTTCCCGTTCGTTTCCGTCGTCGATTGCCCGCAGGATCAGTTCATCAAGAAGGCCGGCTACACGCTGGTTGGAAGTTGCATCACCGACGACGAGAAGTTCAGCCGCGAATTAATCGATGCAACGAACATCGACCGCTTGAACATCGGCGAGGTAAAAACCATCCAACTCAACTGGCTGCAACCGCACGAAGGCAACATCATCGACTTCCTGTTCCGCAACCGCGCGTTCCAGAACAGCCCCCCGCCGGCACATTAGGGTGGCCCGACAACAGTAGCCCGCCGCTCCGACGGCGGAAAAAATGCGGACTCCCGCCGTCGGAGCGGCGGGCTACCACTATCTCGTTCGCTGGAGCGAAGGTCGAGATGGCTGATCCTTCGGACAAGCTTGAGTGCGACGTTGGAAAGCCTCCGACGACGCGTCCAATGTGGTGGCTAATCGGGTTTGGCATTGTGTTACTTTCAATACCTCTTGTAAGTACGGTTGCGGGCGTACTCGGATTCATATCGACATTCGAATCAATTGCAACTTCCCCAACACAGCCCAAACCGTCCGATCTGGCAGGTGGGATTCGCTTTTCAGTTATCCTCGTGATCGGTGGGGCGTTATTGGGGATGATCGGTGTGGTGTTGATCGTTGCCGGAATGATAATCCGTCGGCCGGTTAAGTAGACCGTATCGCGTGTCAAGTCCTCCCCTAGTCCCCAGACTTGGAGACGTGTGTTAGTGGGAATGTGGAGTTCCCCAGAAATAGTGGACACTGGAATTCGAGCGTAAACTATTTTTGGAGGAACTTTGAATGAGCAAGAAACAGCAATTGGCAAGCAATCGAACTCGGCGTTCGTTCAGCGAGGAATTCA
>CAUZOL010000329.1:0-7812 GCA_963581435.1 Planctomycetota bacterium | reverse complement strand
GAATGCGTCCACGAGGCCGTCGCCATTCGTAAATCCGCACAAGCCGATACCATGTCGATGAAGAGGCAAAGACCTTGCGAAGCCGTTGAGCAAGTATTGCCAGCGTTCCCGTGGGAACGTGACGGTATTCCTCGGAAGTCACCATCTCCTTGATCGTGCTGACTTCCGTCAATGTGAGCTGTTGCGACGAGCGTCGCGGACAGGAGGGGAAGTCATCGAGATCGCACTCTTCTTCCTGCTTCCACGCATGATATCGGGAGTGCGACAACCCGATGATGCGCAAGGCGACGTTCAGGGGAAGGACGCAACTCGACCGCTCGATGGTTCGCAGCAACATCCGTTTCGCGGTTCCCTGGGGAAACCGGATGTTTGAGAGCGAGACGTCAGACGTTTTCAACACAACGACGAACAGACGCAGTATCGCGATGACCCAACCCAGACGCGCCCGCAGTTTGAGAACCTCCTGCTGCAGACGAAGGTTGTCCATGTCGACAACGTCGAGAGTGATGACGTCGGCAGGTGCCAACTTCACCCAACCTCGCGCCGTTGATCGGGGAACTCCCAATCGGATGGCATGATTGATATCGCCCGTTGATCGGACGTGCTCACGCAGGAGATGGTCGTACTTGTTCTGAGTGCGGGTTGTGGAAGTCATGCTTCCATCATCACATCCGCCGCTCACAGCTTCCCAGCAGAATCCCGAACGGAAACGCGCCGAATCTCAGATTCCCGCACGGGAAAAGTGGCGAGTTCTCGCGCAAAAACTCCAGAATGTCGTGACGGACAGCACGGGACAGGGTCATCAAGAAGTGCCGGATTCCACTGCCGCAGACCCCAAGTGGCGAGAACTCGCGCAAAAAGTCCAGAATGTCGTGACGCGCAGCACGGATGATTCCAGAAGGCTCCTTCGCTTGCGCTTCAGGCTTCTATCGTGCGGAGCGATATTCCATGCAAGGCACTCAGTCCTTGCCGGGAAACACCAGCAGTAAACTCGCCTCGGAAACGACGGGAAATTTTTCCTGTTGCAGCACGGTCGCGCGCACCGTCAGTGTCTTCTCTCCCGTCGGCAAATTGCCTTCCAGAGGTGTTACTCGGATGATCGCTTCCGTTTGATCGGCACTAACGGTCACCGGGGCGAATTGAAACGTGCCTTCAAGCTCGCTGCCCGGTTTCAATTCCAGTCTGGCCGATTCCGTCAACTCGCGCGAACGGCCGATGGTCACCGGCACGTCGAATGGCTGCCCCGGAAGCAATTCCAATTCCTTCAGGGGAATCGAAATCTTCAACAGAGCGCCGACCGGCAGGAAGCCAATCCGCGTTTTCAATCGACTAACGCTATAGCGCAGATTTCCTTTGGCATCTGCAACCTTCGCGACTCCATTGACGACCATCCGCGACGTTCGCGTTGTTTCCAGCCATTCGGGAAGAAACACGGGATACAAAACCCGTTTGACTCCTGGCGGAACGACCAATTCCGGACCACGAATTCCCTGTCGATGCCGCCCCTGTTTCGACGACATCTCCAGCACAATCTCACCGTTGAATCCGTCGCTGCGGTCGATGAGAACCGGGCCGGGAAACGTCGATCCGCGTGGCCACTTGGTGACATCGTTCTTGCCTTCCGCATCGATCAAAAACGGTGGTTTGAGCGTGACGGCAATGAGAACCCGACCGGCAGAACGTGTCACCGATTTCCCATCGACGGTTGCGACGCCATTCACGTTCACCATGCCTGCGGCAACAGCAAAACCAGCCACCGATGTGAGGTCAATCTTGGCGATGTTTTTACCGGCAGGAATCGTCGCGTCCGTCGCTGCTTCAACGCCGACAGGCAATCCCGTCAAAGCAATCGTAATTGGATCTTTGAATCCTGAAAAACGTTTCGCAGTCACCGTCAGTTGTGCTTTCCCCTGACTGGGAATTGCCAGCAGTTCCGGCACACTGAGATCAAACGAAACAACCGTCGGCTTCACGACCAGTCGGTAGGTGGCGGCGCGGTTTCCGCTTCGGCCCGATTTGTCGCCGATGAGGATTTCATAATCGCCATCGACGGGCACTTTGAACTCCAGGCGGGCATCGACGGTTCCCGGGGCGTCGTCGATCGTGCTTAGCTGTTTGCCAGTTGCGTCGAAAATCGACACGCTCATATCCAACGGTGAGCCAATACGGTCCGACTCGCAGGCAATCGACCACACGTCCCCTTTCGTCCCGCGAACCGAGTAACGATCACCGCCGTTTCGATCCGCAATTGTGCCGGTCACCGCTGCTGGAATCGGGAGCTTTCGAGCCGCGATCGCGAGATCGGCCGGTTCAACACGTTCGGGCAGATTGCTAATCAGGAAAGAAAATGGAGAAGCCGTTCCCCAGGCGGTTTGAAGTGCGTAGCGGAAACGTTCCTCGACGGGTTTTGCGGGAAACGTGACGTTTGTTGTCACCGATTCGAGTTTCGCGCTGCCGGTGGCCACCCCATAGCCGATGAACTCAACCGATTTCGTTTCGCCAGGGTTTCCCGCCGAGGGAATCGCCGCCAGCACACCTGGTCCTGGAATCATCTCCAGCCGATAAACGAAAGCACGATTGCCGCGAAAATCGACATCGAACACGCTCACCGTATATTCGGTTCCCTGGATCGCTGCAAACGTCAACAACACGTCGCGGCCCGAAGTGTCGGCGGCATCGGCGATCAGTCGTCCGTCGCCGTCGCGCACTTCAACAACGGCATTTAGTGGGGAGCCGATTGCTTGCGCAGCAACTCGGCAGGTAATTGGCCCTGTCTTTGCCGCGCGGAAACTGTAGCTGTCCACTTCTTCGATGTTCTGAATCCGGCCGGATATTGTTACCGGAAGTGCTGAAAATTCCTGCGGCGATTTGCGGGTTTGGATCTCGAGAACTTCGTTGTTTTCACCGACGACGAACCGCCCACGTTGGGTGGCACCGTTGGCGTTGGCTGCCTGCCAATGGACGATGCCGGGAGGAAAATCGGCCGGCAATGTCAGCTTGGCGCGAGTTTCACGGGGTAGCAGGAACGGGCCCCGCCGCGCCTTCTTCCCGAACCAATACGGCGGCTCCGGCACGATGACCGGTCCAGGTGCCGCGATGATTTCCAGCTTGATTCTCGGATCGACGGCGAACACCTGCATATCGGGCGTCCAGTCGTAGCCACCCAGTAGGACTTCGACCGTGCTTCCCGCAGCGCCGCCGGGAGGATACATATAACCGATGCTCGGTGCCTGCTGCGCAGACGTGATTGCCGGCGCAAGCCCGATGCTCACGAATAACAACACAGCAAACAACGGTCGCATCGCGAGTCTCCGAAATCGAAACATGCCAGCCGTCACACCAATGCGTCGATCAGCTTTCCACCATCGGTGATGGGAACTGGACGCCCCAGCGGGCCGTAGTACGTGCGTGTGGGGTCGATTCCCATCAGCGTGTGGATTGTGAACAACAAGTCGTTCACGCTGATCGGTTCTGTTGTCGGTGCCGCAGCGTGCTTATCGGTGGCGCCAATTATTTGCCCCGGTTTGGTTCCACCGCCAGCGAAGATGACCGTCTGCGCCATCGACCAGTGGTCGCGTCCCGCCTGGGCATTGATTCGCGGCGTGCGGCCCATTTCGCCCATCATTACGACCAGTGTCTCGTCCAACAGGCCACGTTCTTCCAAGTCGGTCACCAACGCACTGAAGGCGCGGTCGGCATACGGAATGAGATCGGTCTGCAGGCTGGGGAAGCAATTGAAATGCACGTCCCAGCCGGGCGCATCGACACCAACGAACTGGCAGCCCGATTCGACCATTCGGCGGGCCAGCAGGGCGCATTGCCCGATCTGAGTCGAGCCGTATCGTTCCCGCACAGCGCGTGGTTCTGCATGAATGTCGAATGCCTTTTTTGCGGCAGGCGACGTGATCAACCGGTGCGCCTTTTCGTAGTATGTTGACATGACGTCGGCTCTGCCACGGCTGGCATTTCGTTCGAGCTTCTCGATGCCCGCCAGCAGTCTTTGCCGTGTGCTTAGCCTTTTCTGCGATAAACCCGCAATGGGCCTTAGGTCTTTGACCTCAAAATCCGGCTGTGTTGGGTCGGCTTCAATCACAAAGGGCGCGTGCTCGGCCCCGTAGAAACCGGGACCACCGCCCTGCATGGGATGCGGCAGATTGATGTAGGGCGGAATCTCACTTTTTGTGCCGAGTTCCCGCGAAACAATCGATCCAACCGACGGATAAAACGCGTTGTTCGGTACGGGGTTGTCGCCGTCGGCAAAATTGGGCCGCCGTCCGGTCATCACATAGTGGTATCCGGTTGAGTGCCCGTTGATGCGGTGGGAATGGCTGCGGAGAATGGTGTACTTGTCGGCCACTTTCGCGCACAACGGAAGTTGATCCGTGACTTGTGTGCCGGGCACGTTGGTGGCAATTGGAGAGAACGGGCCGCGAATTTCCGCTGGCGCAGCAGGTTTGGGGTCCCACATGTCCTGGTGCGGCGGTCCACCTTCCAGAAACAGAAAAATGCACGACTTGGCCTTCGCGGCATGTTTCGTTGCCGCCTTTGCTTGCAACTGCAGCAACTGAGGCAACGCCAGTCCACCCAACAGGCCGGTTGCTCCCAATTGCAGCGCATGCCTGCGGGAAACCCCATCGCAACTCTGCCGACGTCGTTGACCCATCTGAATTTTTAACATCGTTCATCCTCAAACGATTTGGAGCGATTACGCCCGTTGGCGGGCGTCTCAATGATTGTACACGAATTCCCGAGAGTTCAGCAGCGCCCATAACACATCTTCGGTTGCGGCGCGGCGATCAATGCCGTCTCCGGCAAACGCTTCGAGCATCAACGTTGTCTCCTCAGCCTTGGGATAGCGGCCAAGAGTGCTGAGGTACAACTCGTCGATAATTGAAGTCGGGGGAAGCTTTGTGCCAGCCAGTTGCCGCGCGCGTCCGCGACGATGCTGGATTTTCTGCATGATTTCCGGTGAGTTTAACAGGTGCAGCGCCTGGGCGATGCTCGGTTCGTTGCTGCGTTCGCACTCGCATACCGAAGCACGGACCGGCCGACCGAAGATGCGAAAGAAATACGACGGCATGCGGTTATCCCACACCTGCACCGCTCGATAACCTTGCGGCCAACCGTTGAATTTCTCCGGCACGCCCGTGCTGTGGCTGATCGCGTCGAGTAGCACTTCGGCCGGCAATGCCTTGTAGATTGCATGGGAGAAATTCTGGTTGTCGTCGCGATTGGAAGCGTTGCTGCGGGAACTCAACTGATAAACCCGCGAGTTCAGCAGCGTTCGCGTGAATGCTTTCAGATCGAAGTTCACGTCTTGCAGATGATCGGCCAACGCCTTCAGCAATGGTTCGTTGGTCGCGGGATTCGTGTCGCGCATGTCGTCAATTGGCTCGACGACTCCGCGACCCAAGTAGTGCGCCCAGAGTCGATTGGCAATTGACCTCGCAAAAAACGGATTGTCGCGAGCCGTCATCCAGTCTGCTAACGTCTGCCGACGATCCGTCACGCCATCGAAATTCGCCGGCGGTGCGCCTAACGCGCGAGCCGTCACGACTTCGCCCGTCCGTGGATGCGGCAGGTCATTCCCACCCTGGGAGACGATGGCCTGACTGCCATCGGGAAGTTTCTTGAGCTTCACACCCGTAAAGAACCCGGCCAGGCCGACGTAATCGGCTTGGCTCCAGCGTTCCGATGGATGATGGTGGCATTGTGCACATTCAATACGAACACCCAACAGCAATTGGCTGAACGAACGGCTCAGTTCGTCCGGCTTGGTGATGGCCTTATAAAATGCGCCCGGTCCTTCCGCCAGCGTGCTGCCCTGTTGCGTCAACAATTGGCGGGCGAAACGATCGTATGGAACGTTGCCGGCAAATTGGCGGCGCAACCATCGCTGCATTGCGACGGTCCCCTGTGGAGTCACTTTGAGTTGATCTGCTCGCAGCAGGTCCAGCCAGTGCATCGTCCAGTAGTCGGCGTATTCGCTTCGCTCCAGCAAGTTGTCGATCAACTTGCTCCGCTTGCTGTCTGCTGTGTCTTTCAGGAACGCGCGAACCTCGTCGGCATTCGGCAGTGTTCCCGTTGTGTCGAGAAAAGCACGCCGCATAAATTCTGCATCGCCGGCGAAATTGCTCGGCTCAATTCCCAGTCGCTGCAACTTGTCCCACACCAACTTGTCGATAAAATTCGTTTCCGGCGGTCGAGTGAATTTCACGCCCGGTCGCGGTAGGGTAATTCGGCAGATGGCAACGTGGCCGAGGTGCCGTACCAGAATGGCCGCTTCACCGGGAATGTGACTGGCGCGAATCAGCCCGCGCTCGTCCACTTCGGCGATGGTGCCGGCGTTCGATTCGTATTCGGTTTCCAAGGTCACACAATGTCGATGGCCCGCAGAATCAATGGCGGTCACACGTAATTGCTGCGACTCGCCGCCGAATAGAATCTGTCGCTTCGGTTCCACCTCAATCGAGATGATTCTGCTTGATTCGGCATCCTGCGACTCGAATTGCGAGCCTTCCGCAATCCACCTCACCAATCGTTGGTAGCGGGCGCTTCCTTTCACGAATTTCCGTCCGCCCCCGTGCGGCATCTCCGACGTCCCTTTCCGCAGCAGCAGACTTCGCTCGGGAAATGCGGGCGAGATGCGGCGACCGCGGCTTTCCTTCAATAGTGCAGAGTAGTCGGCGGCGGCATCGTAACCGAAGATGCTCAATCGGAAACCATTCTGGCCTTCCGCTTTCCCGTGGCATCCGCCCGAGTTGCAACGCGACTTGGTCAGGATGGGAATCACTTCATTTTGAAACGAGACAGGTCGCGGCGATACGAGACCCGCCACCACAACCGGCACGCGCATTTGTTCCTGGCGAAGAGAGACGACAACTTCCGTGCGGCCTTCCTTCAGCGGACGCACAATCCCGCCCTCATCGATGACTGCGATACGAGGATCGACAACCTGATAGGAAACCGCGGCGGTGACATCCAGCTCTGAACCATTACCACGCGGCTCAAATGTCAGCAACTGCTGCGACGACTCGGGGCTATCCAGCGACACCTTCGCCGGGCTGACACGGATGGCGGCGAGGACAGGAGTATCGACCACCGACAGCGTGCCGACGAGGCAACTCAACACACAAACTCGGGCGCTGAGGGTCATCCCCATCTGCCGAGCGATGGCGAAGCGACGTGTGGTAGGTTGTCGAATATTCACGGGTACAATCACTGATCCTTGCTGTGGTGGAAGCCTTTCGCTGTGGGAAGCGGTGAGGCCCAAATGTAACAGGAACTGTGAAACTCAATCGAGGTCTACTGTACACAATCGACCAACGCACGATCAAGAATAAATCACTTTTTATGCGTCTGGCGGCAATTGCTGGTTTCGTTCGACCAACGACCATTCAACAGCTTCCCCTGCGTCTTCGAAGCGTCGGCTTCATCACGGGGAGGCGGTAAAGGAACGTGGGCAACGGGTTGCTTTTGAGAGTCGTCGATGGGCATGCGTTGAACCGGGTACGGACATTGTTCCGGAGTCATTTCTCGGATCACTCCACCGTGAATGTTGAAGCCAGTCCGATAGACCAGTTTGGATTCAACAGCCAGGCTATTGCCCCAGACGACATAGCCGTACAGATTTCGCAGTGCGAGGTTGATAGCGGTCATCCGCACGCATCGCAGGTCGACGTCTTGCCGTGCTGTCTGTCACAACATTCTGGAGTTTTCTGCGCGAGTTCTCGCCACTTGAGGTCTGCTGCGATGAGAACAACCGTGCGCGGTTGAGCGGGGAACTCCCAATTGGATTGCATGTTCCACTGC
>CAUZOL010000328.1:0-7845 GCA_963581435.1 Planctomycetota bacterium | reverse complement strand
GACGCCACCTCGCGATGACGCCCTTGCGATTCACTAATCCTTCACCTCCATCAGGTTGGATAGGGGACTTTCACCCCCAAACTATCGAACATGCTGGGCACACAACTAAACCGCTACGCGGTGGGTGGCCGTCAGCGTCGCACCTGGGGCAGCGTGGCGGCTTCTCATCGGACTTGCCCCGCGATACCGCCAAGCCACTCCAGCCGGCTCGGACGACCGAAACCTCACGCCGATGCCTCCAAATGTCTTACAGGGCCAGATACTGGCGCTGGCTGTGCTGTCTGCTGGAAGCCAATCGATGCCAGTCTCAGCCGCTCCGCATCCGAAACCTGCCGCCGTCGCCTTGGCTTCATAATTGCCGCGACATCATCGAACTCAGCCGCATGGAACGTCACTGCCAGAAAGCTGTCGCCCTCTTGGCATGTCGTAGTGCAGTCAAGCTGACGCAACCGGTTCGCTGTAACCCGTCTGCCTTCCACTTCCACAGTCAGCAAGTCACCACCGTGCGAATAGATGATGCCGCGCTGGCAGGGGATGAGCATCGCCCACGGGTCGAGCTTGTCGTGCGGGACGTGCTTCGGGGAGTAAGCAGGGTCGAAAGTGATGCGGTATCGCTTGCCGAATCGTTCTTGCAAGTTGACACAATTCATTTGGGGGGTCACTCCATCGGGGGAAATGTTGTTGCGGCGTGATGTGGCAAGGAATGGTCTGTTCCTACCCGCGAGCCAAGGAATGTAGCCAAAGTGTAGCCAAGCCGGTGCACATTGGCGGATTTTACCGGACGTTGGCGGAGTCGTACAACTGCGGTTCGTGCTACGTTACTGTGCGTTGTCGTCCGTCAGTGGTTATCTTGTAGACCCCCGATTATTTTTTCAGCAGAGGGGGTCGAAACATGCAACAATGAATGATGCCCCTCAAAGCCCGCAGGCCGCGTCCTGGGGGGAACTGATACGGAGTTTCGACTTTGCGACCCACCTTCGACGAACCCGAACTCGCTGCCGCCCTGCCGTTAATCGAGCTTGCGCTCGATGAGGATCTGCAGGACACCGGCGATTTGACCTGCCGTGCGCTGATCGACGATGGTGAGACGGGCAGCGTGCATGTCGTCGCGCGAACGGCGGGCGTTCTTGCGGGCGAACCGGTCGCGCAGATGGTTTTTGATCTACTCGATCCAGCTGTGACGTGGGAATCTCAGATTCCCGATGGTTCGCCGCTCGCAGCGGGCTCGGTCATTGCCGTCGTTTCCGGATCGCTGCGATCGTTGTTGACCGGTGAACGCACTGCGCTCAATTTTTTGACCCACCTGAGCGGCATCGCCACGCTGACCCAGAGTTTCGTTGATGCAGTGGCCGGTACGAAGGCGAAACTTCTCGACACACGCAAGACACTGCCCGGCTACCGGACGCTACAGAAATACGCCGTCCGGGCCGGTGGCGGAACAAACCATCGGCTGGGACTTTATGACGGTGTGTTGATCAAGGATAACCATCTGGCATCCTGGTGCGGCTCTGACGACGACCGATCGATTGCCGAAGCAGTGACACACGCCCGAAACGATGCACCGGACGGGCTGTCGATCGAAGTCGAAGTTGACACACTGGAACAATTGGCCGACGCACTCGAAGGATCGCCCGACATCGTGTTGCTGGACAACATGGATTGCAACGCGTTGCGGGAAGCGGTGGCGTTACGCAATACGGCGGCTTCCGCCGTTCTGCTGGAAGCGTCGGGCGGAATTTCGCTGGAAACGGTTGCCGATATTGCGCACACCGGTGTCGATCGAATCAGCATTGGTGGCTTGACACATTCAGCCCCGGCGCTCGACATCGCCTTCGATTGGCCCGACCGACAGGGAGCGTCGAGTGAGCGTTGAGGAAGAGACAGCAATTGGCGCGCCGCATGCGGATCACCGCTTCGCCAAATGGCATTCGACGATTGCCATTGTCTGGCTGATCGGATTCCTGGCATTCTTCTATTGCCAGACACCGCCGAACAATCCGACGTATCGCCGCTTCGAGTTCTGGCCAGAGGTGCCGTTTCGCCTGCTCGACCTGGTCGATCCCCCGGCGGATGCCGCCGCTCCGCCGTCCGGTTGGTCGTTCTTCCCACAGCGGTTCGATCTGATGCTGACGGCGGCGATCATTCTCGCCGGCGCTTGGGGAATCGGGCATTTCAGTTTGCGACTGCTGCGAATCCCGCTGCAATCACGGTGTGCCGAACGCACTGTGTTCGCATTCGCCTTGGGGCTGGCGACTTTATCGCTGCTGACTTTAATTTGCGGATTGGCAGGATGGTTGCGGGTCGAGTTCTTTGCGGCTGTCATTCTCGGTGCCGTTGCCGTGGAATCGTGGCTGCGGTTTCAAACATGGAGAAACATTCAACCGATCCGGATTGAAGAAGGCCCACCAGCGGTGATTTCCAAACCGCTTTCCGCCCACATGGTGACGCTCTGTCTGAGCATTATACCCATCGCGCCGTTCCTGTTGGCGATGTTGCTGGGCGCGATGCTTCCGTCATCCGATTTCGACGTGCGGGAATACCATCTGCAAGGCCCGAAGGAGTATTACCAAGCCGGGCAAATCTCCTTCCTGCCTCACAATGTTTATACAAGTTTCCCCTTTTTCACCGAAATGCTCAGTCTGCTGTCGATGACGATGCGCGGCAACTGGTTCCGCGGCGCGTTGGTGGGAAAGACGGTGTTGATGTGTTTTGGACCGTTGACCGGATTGGCTGTTTATGCGGCGGGACGACGGTGGTTCAGCCCGAAAGCGGGATGGCTGGCCGCGTTGGTGTACCTCACTATGCCGTGGACGTTTCGCATCTCAACCATTGCCTACGCTGAAGGCGGATTGACGTTTTTCCTGTTCGTCTCGGTGATGGCATTTGCGATCGCCGTTGAAAAACTGCGCGACGAACCATCACTTGCCAGCCGGCTATTTTTCTTGTGCGGTTTGCTATCCGGCTGCGCAATGGCTTGCAAGTACACCGGCGTGGTCTCGGTCGTCGTGCCATTGTTTGCTGCAACCTGTGCCGCGCCATTCGTACTGCGTTTGTCGGAAGAACTGCGACGGCGAACTGCCGTGCGGATCGCGGCTTTATTCCTGGTGGGAACGACTGTGACCATCGGCCCCTGGCTCGTCAAGAATCTGGTGGAAACGCGAAACCCCGTGTATCCGCTGATGTACACGCTGTTCGGCGGCCTCGATTGGGACGCGACACTGAACGCCAAATGGCGTGCCGGACATTCGCCGACCAACTACACCGATCTGCCGCAACGCATACTCGAAGTGATTGCCGGAAACGACTGGTTAACACCGCTATTGTTCGGGTTGGCACCGCTGTCGCTGTTACTGTTTCGTCGCCGACAGATCGATGGCTACCTCTGGGTTTACGTGTTGTGGCTATTTGCCACCTGGTGGGTGTTGACACATCGCATCGATCGTTTTTGGGTGCCAATGACGCCGGTCATCGCCGTGCTGGCAGGCATGGGGGCGGCATCGATTCGCGGCAAGTCGTGGCAGATTGTTTCCGGCTGCGGAATTGCGGGGGCCGTGCTGTTCAACCTGGCATTCATAGTTTCCGGTGCGGCGGGCAACAACGCATTTCTGGCCGACCTCAAGAACGCACAACAGGCTCCGCCGGGAATCGCCTTCTTGAACAACGAATTGCCGTCCAATTCGCGCGTGCTGATGGTAGGTGAAGCCCAAGTGTTCGATGCCGACTTTCCATTGGTGTATAACACGGTATTCGACCATTCGATTTTTGAACAATGGTCTGCTGCCGACATTCGCCGCCGATTTCGCAATGAGAAAATCACGCACCTGTTCGTCAACTGGCAGGAGATTCACCGGTACCGCACCACCTACGGATACACGAATTTTGTAACCCCCGAGCGTTTTTCCACTCTCGTCGAGCGTGGCATCCTCAACCCGCCAACGACGTTGGCCGTTGAATTATCGTTGACTGATTCCCCTCAACAAGAGAAGTTTCAACCACGTCAAATTGCTTTACCCAGCGGCGAACAGCTGCTGATTTACAACGTCCGCGCTGATTTCCCCAAAAAGGAACAAAGGGAACTCGCAAAATGGGGTGTGAAGCTGTTACCTGAAGTGAATGGCCGACGACTGTTCGTCGTGGGGCAGGTTTACACTGTGGCACTGCAAGAGTCGCCACGTTAGCGGCCTTCGAGGGGTTTATTCCACCGAAAGCTGGCGCAGCATCTTTTCCCGCTCGACGGGCGAAAGCCGGGGGTGCTGGCCGGAGTCAGTCGTACTGCTATCGATGCGGAGTTTCTCGGCCGACTGCTGGGCAACCGTGTGACGGTCCAATTCATCGAGAACGGTAGTCACCAATTCAACGACCTGTTCTTCTTCGTCCCGATCTGCCATTTCACACTCCTCTGTTCAAAAGCGGGCATTCCCCTCCGCCCGAAACCTTCTGCCGATTCAGTTTAATCACCGGAAGCACGTTTGGCAATTTTTTTTGGCTGATGACGGATTTCAATTCGAGTATAGTAGAAATCAAACGCAAACTTACTGTTTGAACCCGTGCGATGCCAATAACAAGCAAGGACAAGTCTCCCATGATGCGAATGTGGATCGGAATTCTCGCGGCCGGGTTGTGCTTCATGGCCACCTCGAGCATGGCCGCCGAACGACTCAATGTGCTGTTCATTACACTCGATGATATGAACTGGGATTCGGTGGGGGCATTCGGTGCGAAGGTACCCGGGGCGACGCCAAACATTGATCGACTGGCGAGCGAAGGCATGCGGTTCGAGCATGCCCACGTGACCATTGCCATCTGCCAGCCGACGCGTGCCGTCTGGATGACCGGCCGCTATCCGCACAACAGCGGGGCCTTGGGTTTCAACACCATCAATCGAGGCGTTCCCACATTGCCGGAAACGTTGAAAGCCAACGGCTACCTCACCGGTATTCTGGGCAAGACCGAGCATGTTGTTCCCTCACGCAAGCAGGCCTTCGACTACAAACGCGGCCGAAACGAAATGAAGAACGGTCGCAGCGCCGTTTTGTACCGCAAGTTTGCCGGGGAGTTTTTCCAGAAGGCGAAAGAATCCAGGCAGCCGTTCTTCTTCATGGTCAACGCCCACGATCCCCACCGGCCGTTCGATAACCGCAAGCCGGCCGACAAACGCAACGTCGCGCCCCAAGACGGAGACAAGAAACGGGCGAAGAACAACCGCAAGAAACGACGTGGCGGCCCTTATCCGGCGCCTTCAAGAATCTACCAGCCGGATGAAATCGTTGTGCCGGCATTCCTGCCGGATCTGCCTCCTATTCGCGAAGAACTCGCGCAGTATTACAGTTCAGTTCGGCGGGCCGATGATGTTGTCGGCGTTATCCTTGCCAGCTTGAAGACGGCGGGCTTTGCCGACAACACGATTGTGATGTGCAAGTCCGATCACGGCATCGCCGTCCCCTTCGCGAAGACAAACGTGTGGCGGAACTCGACACGTACGCCGTGGATCGTCCGCTGTCCGGGCGTTGTGAAACCAGAGTCGCACGATACGAAACACCTGATTGCCGGCGTTGATTTTGCCCCCACAATTCTTGATGCCCTTCACATCGCACCGATGAATGGCATGGACGGGCACAGCTTCCTGCCGGTTCTCAAGGGACAAACACAAGCGGGTCGCGAATACGTCTTCACTCACATTAACACGATCGCTTCGAAGCGATCCTACCCCATGCGTTCGGTGCAGACGGCTCGTTATGGCTTGATCTGGAACGGCTGGTCGGACGGTAAGACAACGTTTAAGAACGAGTCACAGGCTGGCCTGACATGGCGGGCAATGGTGGCGGCGGCGAAGACCGATCCCAAGATCGCCGCCCGCGTGAAACACTTCGCCTACCGCGTACCGTTGGAATTCTACGATTACCAGCAGGACCCCGACGCCCTGCACAACCTGATCGCAGATCCGGAAATGAAGCTTCATGTCTACTCGTTGACCGCCGAACTATTGCTGCATATGCAGGCGACCAACGACCCGCAGTTTGCAGCCTTCAAGCAGACGATTGGGATCGAGTAACTCGAATAACCGCATCGGACACGTCCACTGGCGAAATGGAATCACAAAATGGCTGACAAACTTCCGCCGAAGCAGCGTTTTTCGGCGGCGTATGAATCGGTACCTCCCTGGGAAATCTATAAACCGCGCCAACAGTTCGTTGATTCCGCCGATTCGATCAACGGACGCGTGCTGGATGCCGGGTGCCGCCCGCTCGTAATCAATATCCAGCCCAATCGTTCGCAGCAGGTTTCGCAAACCTGGCTTGTGGTGTTCAGCCACATCATCTTGGTAGCTGTGCGTCAGACGATCGCGTTCCATGATGATCCTTCATGCAAACAAAACTGCAACACCGGCATACCGATGTCACCATCCATTGAGGCGCCGACCGTGACGATTTATCACGCCGACGTGTTTTGATTTTCCGAAAAGGGGTTGAATGGCTATCATTCACTGGGCGTACCGCTCGCGCAGCAACTGTGCACCGGCCGCGAGGCTTGTCAGTTTGACGTACGCCTCGTCCAGCGGAATACCGTGGTCTTTGCCGGGGGAAAAGCCACAATCGGGGTTCAAAGTCAGCCGCTCGGGGGCAACATGCTCGAGCGCCTTCTCCACGCGCTCGACGATATCGCTCGGCTCATCGATTTCCGGGAAACGAACATCGACACAACCCAGGCCGATCTGAAAATGCTCGGGCAGATCATCGAGGACTGCCACATCGCCGGCCACGGGAATGCTGAATTCCATCATCAATTGGCCGACGTTTAGCTTCTTAAGATGCTCCAGAATCGATTCGTAGCCGCCGGCCGCTCCCCAACCACGTCGTCCCCAGTTGCGGCGGCAGAGATGGACGGACAAAGCAACATCGTCAATTCCCTCCACAATCTGATTGATCCAGGAAACCGCCTTGCTCATTTCGGCCTCAGGGTCGGCAAACGTCGCCCGCACTTTGGGATCGACCAAAACGCACAAATGTGGTTCATCGAGCTGGATCACATCGACGCCGACTTCGCGAATCGCCAGCAGCTCATCGCGCAGCACGGGGACCAGCGCTTCACAAAATGCATCGCGCGTGGGGTAGGCGTCGCGAGAATGTTCGGACACCCACATTCGCTGACCGATAAGGTACGGCGATGGCAAACACACCTTCACGCCGCGATCAGTATGTTCACGCAGAAACCGGGCTTCTTCGGCGGCAACACCCGATCGCTTCGGAGTCAATTTTCGCGTCACCACCTGGTGATAACCAAACAGATCGCGCTCGATCCATTCGAATCCGTCCAGGATGTCGCCGATCACATCGACGTAGGTCTCCCGCCGCCATTCGCCATCGGAGATGATATCGATGCCAGCCTGTTCCTGCAGTCCGATGATGCAGCGAACGGCATCATCGGTGCGGCGTTTCCAGTCGGAGTCGTCATCGTTTCCTGCGTGAGCGCGAGCCGCCAATAAATCCTTGACGTATTGCGGTCGCGGCATACTGCCGATAACAGTCGTCGGGAACAACGGAAGCGGAGACGGCATGATTCCTGTCCTGCGAAATTGTGCGAGCGAAGTCATATCCAAACTGCACGATTGTCGATTATGGTATCGTTTTCAACCCGTCAATGCGCCCTTGCGGTGCGGAATTAGACAGTGCCCCCAAAGCATCGTTCTGCAGGCGACAACCGTAGTCGGAGTGAAGTACACCCGCATTCCCCAGATGACTTCCTTAGCTTTGGCACAAGATTTGCGCAGTGCCCCTGCAAAACAAGGGTATTCTGCCAATTCATGCCATGCGAACCAGGGAACCCGATGGGTGATGCTAAGAAGGA
>CAUZOL010000327.1:0-7875 GCA_963581435.1 Planctomycetota bacterium | reverse complement strand
CGGTCCTGGTCAGCGTCTTCGTGGCCTCGTCCCAAGTTCCTAACCACTCGCTGTGTGATCCTTTGGAATCGAAGAACCACGAACGGTATTTCTTTTTCGACTCGTCGTAGGTGAAGAGCGAGTAGGATTCCTGTTTTCCAGTGATGGCCGTATATGCGAGGAAGCGACCGCCCAATACGATCTTCGACGTTGCACGTCCGAATCCCCAAATCTCAGGGCCATCTGCGTTCTTCCGCTTCTGCTCCACTTTCCAAGTGCCGACGAACCGCTCCAGCACTTTCATTTCCGGTGGCACGTCGGCTTTCGCCTGAATCGGCACGAACAATCCAAAGGCGAATGCCAGGGCGACGATTGAATTGGATTTGTTTTGCATGTCGCTGCTCCAAAAGGGAGTTGTCAATCGTGCGAAGAACTCTCGATACTACCCCGACCGCCGATCATGTGCTTCACGCCAACGCCCACAGACAGCAGGGCAACAACGCCGTACCCAATCGTCCAAGGTAACGACTGACTTTCGGCGAACGCATACCAACCACATCCCGCAGCCAGCACGGCGACGAAGACCGCTACGACGGCGATAGCGATGGAGCGTCGTGACCGGAACGCTCCCCACACGACCACGGCGAGGGCCACGATTGCCCCAATGAAAATGATCGCACCTGGGCTTCCCATCTTGGAGTTCCTTGGTCACAGAGAAACGGCACCTGCGTTTCAAGGCGAGAACCGCCGTCGATTATAACGGCGGTTGTTCGTCAGTCCGAGAAGTCGGCATGAACGGCCCGCTTCATTTCTTCCTTCCGCTCCGCTGGCACGTCGGTCCATTTGACGCCAGTGATCGCCCCGTCCATTGCACAGAGCAGGTTCAAGCCCGGTTTGAATCCGGCCTGTTCAACCATTCGGAAAGCGACCACGGGACCGACAAGCATCAGGTCGGCCTTAGTGCAGATGCCGACCGCCTCCAGCCATTGTGCTGAGGCGGGGCCAAGGTTCTTGAGGTCGGTGATTGGCGTGTTGGGGGGTGTTGTGAACTTGATTACTGAGAGATTTGGATTGAATTCGTGAATTACTTTTTTCTCACCGCAGCCAAATCAAGTCACAGGAGGGTGCGGTGACAAAACATTCAGCATCGGGGCATAGTATTCTCGCAATTCTTCGGTGGCTTGGAAGAACTTGGCGAATGGAAGATTGGCGTAGCATTCCAGCAGTTTGTCTGGCCCCGGAGTCTGGTGTTGAAGGCAGAGACTAGCAACGTCATCGGAGTATCGTTGTCGAAGGATGTTTGGCAGCGTATCTCGGAATGTGCCGAATGGTAACTTTGGAAAATCCGGGTGATCCTTAATGATCCGCTTTCGGATTTTCAGCCAGCGATTGTCAATTCCTCCTTGCGGCCTTTTGCTGTGCTTTTTCCAAAACGGTGTCCCGTGTTTGCTGATCGGAATGACAAGTCTATCATCTAGGAACGGGCGAACCGTGGCGGCGATCTCCGGCCAGAGCAGGTGTTCGCCGTAGCAGCCGGTTTTGGGCCTTGGCCCGGTGGCCCAACTATCCGTTTCCGAAAACCTCCAATTAATCTTTTCGATGTGAGGATGCGGGGTGTGGAGAACAATGTTTGCGGTCGGCCATTGTCCAACCTCACTCTGCCCCCATCCACAATTCACGCATAGACCGATCATCGCCCTCCAGAGTGGATTACAGTATTCCAAAATGATCGCCAGTTCCTCCGGGGTGTAGGTTTCCGTTGTGATCGTCTGAAATGGCCCGCCATTGTTGTCTTCCGGCAACGGTATGATCTTGCGATCCACATCATCGAAACCACGGGGCTTATCCCAATGAAACTGCGGATTGCGGTCAATCCAACCGGCAACCCGGTAAAGCAGCTTGATAATGTCACCGCACCACGACGGTTTTCCCCTGGTCCCTTTCCTCGTTTTCGGCCTGTTTCGCCATACTGCAATCACCTGATCCCATTTCGGTGTGTCGAGAAGGCGAAGAGGGAAATCGAGATTTCGTTCCTTAATTCGCAGGAGATTGTTTAGGGTAGTCTCTGTGCTATTCGTTAAGTTGCCATCCTCATCCTTATCCGCAGTGAGTCGCAAATGATCCATGAAGGCATCAATTGCTTCATGGAAAGTTGCCGATTCCGTCATGGTCATGGGATTAGCGGGAAGCCTGATCTGATCGACAATGGGTCCACGGATTTCTCGAAGTTCCGCAACCTGTCGCTGGACGGCATTTGCCACCATTCCCTCGATTTGTTCTCGCTGAATATCCAAACCGTCGAGGTAGCCTTTGCCGGTCGTGACAGGAATGCTCCAGGATTGAAGGAGAGCGACGACACCTGCTGCCCCGGCTTCCCCGTGGTCGCTAATGATCTGCTCCTCAGTAATTGAGCATCCATTTCCGATTCTCTGTGCGATTCGCAACGCCCACAGGGGCCAACGATCCGAGCCGGTGCGATTCGTGACTCGTTCATAGACGGATCGAATGCAATCCAACCGGCGAGCAGCTTCGGACGGGCTGGTGTTTCTGTCTCCGACCTGAATCTTGGCACGGGTTCCATCCGGTGAATTTCCAACTTCGGAACGAATGCGACCTCGGCGATCAGGTTGTGGCAGCTTATGGCGGTGCGTGCGGGGCATTTGGATAAGTCTGGCTAAGATGAGGAATTGGATGCCTCAAATCCTACACAATCAGACCCAAACCGACCAGTAACCCGCCCCATTTTTGCCCAAATAAAATCTTGACACTAAGGCTTCAATACACACAGAATTACGCAAACAACTAATAGGGAATGGGTTATGTTATTTCAAGACACGAAAAAAGCCGTCCGAAGACGGCTTGAAAGTACACCCGGAGGGACTCGAACCCCCAACATTCGGTTCCGAAGACCGATGCTCTATCCAATTGAGCTACGGGTGCAACGTGTTGTCAGTTGGTTACTTCGCCATCTGCAGCGGTTGGCAATCTTAGCGGCCGCAGGGCTGGCAGTAAATCGTCTGACGGGTGAAAACGGCGAATTCGAGGCGCAGCAAATCTTGCGAGGACCGATTTGTCGAAACGTGTGTCAGTCAATGCTGAAGAAACTGCCGCCTGACCCGAAGCCGCCGCTTCCGAGATCGAGTCCGCCTCCGAATCCTTCGCCGATGTCGTACAGGAACTTGTCGATCTTCTTATGCACGTCGCGGCTTTGGCGGATGACGATTTTCGTTTCGATAATGGCGAGATCCCCCTTGCCCTTGCCGCCGGCCGACCTCCACGAATTGGGTTCGACGAATTTGGTAATCGCATCGCGGACGTCTTCGATGGGTAAGCTGGTGATGTGATATTGTTTGAGCGTGAGGCCGTCCGCCTTGGGGTCACGGGTCACCTTTGGCAGCTTGCCATCGGGCGAGCTTTTCTTGAGTAATGCACGTAACTCATCGAGGAGCATTGCTGCCTCTTCCTGGTTCTTCCACGTCTGCTGTATGATCAGAAACCCTGGGAGCGTGTCGTTGATGCTGCCGCCGGTTCCGTCGGTCTCAAACCAGGGACCGGACGACTCCTGCTGGATGTGCTCAATCAGGGTCTCCATTGAGTAATTGGCGGCGGCGAAATCGCGGACGTTGAAGGCGAACGTCGTCATGATCTCTTCCGCGTCGATCTCCGTCGTGATCTTCAGCACACCATCTTCGATGATATGCGTCAGGCCGAGTGGTTCGGAAATCCGCCTGAGAGCCGATCTGAGTGTGACGTCCTTGATCTTTATGGTGACCGGCTCATTGGGATCGATTCCTTCTTCGGTCAGCGCGGTTTCGTTCAATTTGACTTGGACACCTGTCAGTTTCGCCAGAAATGCGGCGACGTCCTTCAGCGGAGTTTCGCGAAAGTCGCCGCTGACTTTGCGTGATAGTACCCGGTAAACCTTGCGCTCGTCCGCGGACATGAATAACGGAGCCGTTCCGTTCTTATTAGGACTGGTGCTAATCGTCTTGAGGACGTCAAGGGTCCCTCTGGTCTCGGAATGCACTTTCTCGGTCGTGCGGATGACCAACAGGTGTTCGAACACACTGACCGTCCCACCCGTGCCGTCGATTTCCATCCACGGCCCCGATGTTTCGGATAGAATCAGGTCCGCGATGGAGTCGGTGGTGAAGTCGGCCAAAGCGAGTGAGCTGGCATCGTAAAGGCACGTATGCAGTGTCTCTTCGACATCGACGACCGTCATGATCGTCAACAATTCATTTTCAACTGCGGCGGCCAACCCGAGTGGTTCGAGCATCGACGCGAGGACAGTTTTCGCAGGCAATGGCTGTTCGCGAGTGAATGTGATCGGTTGATCCAATGTGATTCCTTCCTCATTGAGTGCGGTCGCGTTGATATCGATCTGAACGCCACACAGTTTTCCGATGTGAGCAATGGCCTCATTCAATGGCGTTTCGTTGAACTTAACGGCGATGGGCTTCTCGAGCGCTTTGCGGATTGCGTTTTCGGTTTCTTGTGCCGCTTTCAGTGGGGCGGCAAGATCGAAATAGACGGTGTCGTTGGCGTCCGGTATTGCGGTCGTCTTGTCTGCCGCAGTTTCCGGAGCCGCCGGCTGCGGGTTGTTTGCATCAACTGCGCGGTTTTGAATGACGGCGATGGCGGCCACCAGCGCTACGGTACAGATGCCACAGCCGAAAATTCGTACGCGAAAGGACATGGCCGCTGCTCCCGTTACCAGACAGTTTGTGCGAATTGAATCCGCAAACGTGCCGCCGGTCTTCGGCGGTGGAAATTCACAGGATAACCGCTCGGCACCCGTCATTGCGATACTTTGTGGTAGAAACTGAAGTCGTCGCGGGTAACGAAATCAAAGAACGCTGCAAGTTCGACGTTGGCGGACGCCGATGGAATTTGATATAAACGGTGTCTGATGCACCGGTTGGAATTGTCCATTCGTGGGGAGTGCAGCATGGCTTGTTCTGGCGCGGCGACTGCTTTTGGCATGAAACGCCGCGAAGCGTTGCAGATTGGCGTCGGCATGTTCGGGCTGAATTTGCCGAACCTGTTGCGTGCTGCCCAATCGAATCGTGGCGGGACGCCGGAAATTTCCTGCATCTTCATTTTCCTGGCCGGCGGACCGAGCCACTTTGAAACGTTCGATCCCAAGCCGCACGCGCCCTCGGAAATTCGCGGCTTGTGGAATCCGACGCGAACGAATGTGCCGGGGACGTTCATCTGCGAGAAGATGCCGTTGATGGCACAGCGGATGGACAAGGTGGCCATCGTTCGCTCGTGGCAGGGAAGAAGCGGCTCGCACTCAACCGGATCGCAGCACGTTGCCAGCGGGTTCTTTCCTCCGCAGGGTGGGCAGCATTTTCCAAACTTCGGTTGTCTGGTTTCGGCGCTTTACGGCAACAAGGTGCCGGGAATGCCGGCGCACTTCGGCCTGCCGGTGGCCGCACGCTACACCAAGCCGCAGGGTTACCTGGGGCCGGCATACGACGCCTTCAACATCAAAGGCGATCCGCGTTCACCGCAGTTGGAATTGAACAAACTGCGGCTGTCGCCCGTCCGTTTTGAAGAGCGACGCTCGATGCTGACGCAACTCGACAACCTCAGCCGGCTCGGCACGGAAGACGATGGATCGCTGACGGCTCACGACAAATTCTCCGAAGAAGCCATCGAACTATTAACCAGCGGCGCAATGCAGAAGGCGATGAACCTCGACGAAGAACCGGACAAACTGCGCGAGCGATACGGTGCCAACATTTACGGGCAGCGTGTGCTGTTGGCGCGTCGATTGGTCGAAGCCGGTGCGAGATTCGTGACCATCAATCAGGCGGTTCAAGGTGGACTGTTCGGCAACGGCAAAACCAACGGCACGTGGGACAACCACCATCTGCTGTACGAATCGATGATGTCCTTCAAGAAGTCGCCGCCGAATGCACCCAGCGGATACAAATGGCACAGCTACGACGGTCCCGGCAATCTGCCGCAGTTGGATATGTCGCTGTCGATCCTGTTGGACGATCTCGAAGAACGCGGGTTGCTCGACACCACGTTAGTGGTGGCAATGGGCGAGTTCGGCCGCACGCCGCGCATCAACAAAAATGCGGGCCGCGATCATTACCCGAATGCGGGCAGCGTGTTGATGGCCGGTGCGGGCATCAATCGTGGTGCGGTAATCGGCGCGACAGATCGCAACGGCGCAGTACCGGCAACGCGACCATGGGGGCCGGAAGACGTGGCCGCCTCGATTTACCGCGCGATGGGCATCGACCCGTTTGGGACACATTTCCCCCGGATCACGCGACCCACGCCGATTGTTGACGGCAATGTGATCGACGGACTGTTGGCGTGAATAGGGATCGTCCCCACGTCCTGCTCGTCACCGCCGATCATTGGCCCGGTTCGCTGTTGGGCGCTGCTGGTCATCCGGTGATTCAAACACCAACGCTCGATCAACTGGCACGATGCGGCGTGCGGTTCAAGCGGGCCTACACCGAATGCCCGGTTTGTATTCCTGCCCGGCGCACGTTGTTAACAGGAACATCACCGCGCACGCATGGCGATCGCACGTTTGCGGTCGAGATGCCGTTGCCGCCGGTGGCGACCATCGCGCAGACATTTCGCGATGCGGGTTATCAGGCGTATGGTGCAGGAAAGTTGCACGTCTATCCGCCGCGTTCGCGTGCCGGGTTTGATGACGTACAGCTTTCCGAAGAAGGTCGCCCGCAAATGGGGCCGACCGACGATTACGAAATTTATCTGGGTGAACAAGGACTCGCCGGGCAACAGTTTTTGCACGGCATGAGCAACAACGATTACGTTTGCCGGCCGTGGCATCTGGCCGAAGAACATCACGTCACCAATTGGACCTCGCGCGAAATGGCGCGGATGATTCAGCGCCGCGATCCTACACGGCCCGGCTTCTGGTACCTGTCGTACACGCACCCGCATCCGCCGCTGGTGCCGCCGCAGGTTTATTGGGACATGTACCAGAACGTCGATGTGGACATGCCGTTTTTCGGCGACTGGCCGCGCAGTCCCGAGACAATGCCGGAGCGAATGAACAATCGGCTCATCGACAGCCGCAAGTACGACGACACATTGATTCGCACCGCCCGCCGCGCGTTCTACGCGCTGTGCACGCACATCGATCATCAATTACGAATCGTCATCGGCACGCTGCGCGAAGAGGGACTGCTCGACAATACGATCATCATGTTTCTGGCCGATCATGGCGACATGCTCGGCAATCACGGCCTGTGGGCAAAGCGGCTGTATTACGAAGGTTCCGCCTGCGTGCCGATGCTTCTCGTCGGAGCAATGGGATGCGAGCGCGTCGGCTTCGACCGCGAAGACAACCGTCTGGTTGCCCTGCAAGATGTGATGCCGACACTGCTCGATCTGGCCGGCATCGAGATACCCGATTCGGTCGATGGGATATCGATGGTGGGCGACGAGCAACGCGGGCACCTCTACGGCGAGTACGGCGAGGAAGCAGAGGCAACACGAATGCTGCACGACGGACGGTACAAGCTGATCTACTTCGCCCAGGGCAACCGGTTGCAACTGTTCGATCTGGAAGACGACCCGCGCGAACTGCACGATCTGATCGATTCGGCGGCTCACCAGCCAATCCGCGAGCGGCTGACTGCAGCGCTGATCGCTGAGTTCTACGGTAGTGACCTGCAATTGCTGCAGGATGGTCAATTGGTGGGGTTGCCGGAGAACAGCGGAGCCGATCCGCCCAGCCGCCATCTCTCGCTACAACGCGGCCGTCACTGGCCCGTGCCACCGCAGGGAAGTTGAATAGTTTGCACGGGATGCGGGTTTGGGTGCCACTGGCGTGTCGCCAGTGCAATGCGGTAGGCACTGGCGACACGCCAGTGGCACCCATCGAAGTCGATC
>CAUZOL010000326.1:0-7919 GCA_963581435.1 Planctomycetota bacterium | reverse complement strand
ACGACGTCAGACCACGACGGAGTGTCGCCGCTGAGTTTCATCGATGCGAACAACTTGCTCTCAAGGGCTGCGGCGTGAATGGCCGGTAGTTTAGCGACTCCAGTGGCGATCACGTGGACTTGGCATGGCTCATCTTTCGTTTCCCACTGCGACAGAACGCGTGCCGTGATCAGCACGTCTTCGGCGCGCATGCTGACCAACGACTTGCCCAACAGGTAGGCAATCATCACGTCGTCGCCTGTCGTATTCGATTCGCCGATGCCGCGCAGATCAACGGCCAGAACCAAGTTGCCCTGACGAACGAGCTTTTCAATGGGACCATCCGGTGACGCATCGACATGTTTGCCGTCGCCGTGCAAGTAGAGATACCGTTGACCACTTGGCTTCTGCGGGACGAATAACAATCCTGGCAGTTGAATGCCGGTCTCGGACTCAATTGCCAATTTTTCGATTCGATGGTTCGGTTTTTGAATCTTTCCGTGACGCGTTACTTTGGCCTGCGGCAGCTCGTTGAGTTTTCGAATTCCCGCGATACGGCGCACTTGGTCGAGCGTTCGCAATCGGTTTTCCGGTTTCCAGAGTTCGCGACGTTGCTTTGCCAGCTGGTTGTTGAATTCGACGTTCAAGTCAACGACCGATCGCGCGCCGTCCATTTGCAAGACTTGCCCGTTTGGCGTGCATTGCAGTTCGCTGGATGAATGCGTCGTGAATTCGCGTTCGGTGATCGGCTCATCGATTCCCAGCAGAAAGCGACGCATCCAGCGGACCATGGCTTCTCGTTGCTGTTTTGGATAGCCGTGCTTGGCGTCGGTTTCGACAAGGTTGACCCGCTCCGCAAACCCCAGCCGCGTGTAGAAGCGTTTGGCCTGACGGAACGAGTCCCATGTGCCGTCGATGTCGAAGAAATCGTGCGTTGAGGCAAGGATCAATGTCGGCTTCGGGGCGCGCATCATCAGGTAATCGGCGTGATCCATCCCGAACGCAAGTTGCCCGTGGATATTCTGTTCGGCGTCCTGCGGGCCGATCGTGTCGATCAATCTCCGAAAGCTGGTGATGTAGCAACTCGGCGCGGCGCAAGCGACACGTTTGTCCAAGGCCATCAGGTAACTGGTCAGCGTTCCGCCACCGCTGCAGCCGGTCACGCCGATCTTGCTCGCGTCGATCTCCTTGCGGCTGGCCAGGTAGTCGATCGACCGAATTCCGTCCCAAATGCGAAACGTCGCAGTGCCGCGTCCTAACGGAGTCGATCCAATTCCGATTACGTTGTGCTCTGATGTCGCTTTGAACCGTTGTTTCCCGTCCGCATCCAGAAGCTGATTCCGCTCTCCCTGACCGATCGGGTCGTACGAAAGCGCGGCGATTCCGTTTTTCGCCAAGAGAATACACATTCGCTGTTGAGCCGCTTTACCGCTGCGGCTATGACCACACGGTACGACGACGCCGGGAACTCCACTCCGTCTCCCCTTGCCAAGGGAAGATGTAAGAGGGGCCGGCAAGAACAGAATCGCGGTGACATAATGCTGTGGCTGGCTTTCGTAGATCACCTTCTCGATGCGGTATCCGTCGCCGTCGACTGTGCCCACGGTCCGTGCATTCAGGGGCGTGCGTTTCGGGAAGCCGCCCAGATGTTCAATGAAAGTGGCCCGCATTTTATGCTGATAGGCTTCGGCCTGCTCGCGGGTCTTGATCTTCTCGTACTGATCGCGCCGGCGATCCAGCGCTATGTAAGCCTGTTGTTTGAGAGACCGCGAAAGCTGCTGCTTTGTTGGCCCGCCATCACCTTCGGTTGGTAGGACTCGCAATTCTTCGTCGGCATGCGTGATGCCCGTGAAGATCAAGAGAAGACCCAACACGCGGACAGAGGTTGGCCAACAGCAACTAGAGATTGGTGACATCATCGTCTATTACTCCTACTCCGTATGCGGTCGAAGGAATGCGTCGGTTCCACTCTACCAAAGAGCCCCCCGCCCGTCTTTGTCTCGACAGATTCGCAAAGCGTTTGTTTTTGTGTAATGTGACGCTGGTTCGATGTGAATTGACGGACGACATTCGTTGAATCGCTGCGGGACTCGTCTTCTCAAGAGACTCTAAACGCCGCACTTCTGGGCCTGCGACTTCTTTCCGACGCGTGGCTTCGTCGACCTGTACGTGCTGGTCTTCATCCAGATCGACACTCGGGACATCTTCGTTACCGGGTCCACGGCCAAACCGAACTCAACGTGGGTGGCTCAACAGGCCCGGAACTTCCTGTCGCACGTCGCCGACCGAGATGATCAGCCCGGCTACTTGCTACGCGATCGCGACTCCAAGTTCACGCGACAGTTTCGACGAGATTCTCAAGACGAGTGGTGTGACGCCGAAGCGGCTGCCATATCGCTCACCGAACCTGAATGCCAGGTGCGAATGCGTGATTCAGATGATCCAGCAAGAGTGCCTGGGCTACTTCCTGGTTTTCGGCTGCAGCCACCTGGACTATCTGGTTCGTGAGTACGTTGACTACTACAACTCCGCGCGTTCGCATTCATGCCACGATCACCTTCCGCCATTGCGACAGGATTCGCCAGAAGAGAACGAGACGATCGATCTCACAAAGATCGTCTGCCATGAGTGTCTCGGTGGGCTGATCAAGTCATTCGAGCGCGTCGCGGCGTGAGAATATGCTCTCGTCGACACGGGAACGGATCATGCAAGTTTAACCAAACAACTCATTCAACGGTTGGCCTGTGAGCACCAAATGTTAACCACAATTTTCATGGACAGCCAACGGGATTACAATGTCGTAACTCGGTTAGTTTTGTGTGTTAAATAAGTCCACTCAGATTGCCGGACAGAACCGGAGAGTCGTTTTCAAAACATGGCTAAAAAACGCAAGAAATCCACTCGAAAGCGCCGGCAACCCACGGACCAGATCGACCGGATCGAGCGACCACTGACGCTCGTCGCGCAGGTCGAGAAGACGCTGCGGCGTGCTGTCATCGATGGAGTGTTTTTTAGTGGGAGATTGCCGTCCTCCGTTGAACTCGCTGAGCAGTTCGGCGTCAGCCGTGAGACTGTCCGTTTGGCACTTGAGTCGATGCAGGACGACGGACTCGTCGTCAAGCACCGTCGCCGCGGCACGTTGATCAACCCGCCGAGCCTGCCAACACGGCTTGAGCCGACGTCCAAGATCCTCGGTTATCTTCAGGCGGACTACAGCCAGGAGCAAGGCGAGCCCGAGGTGATCACACGCGCCACCAGCAGCTACATGTTCGACGGTGCGCTGGTGGAAGCGGGGAACGCAGGGTATCAATTGGTGGCACGCAGCGCCCGGATTCTGAACCTGCGCACGGCGTTCGACGAACTGAGTTCCCAGGTCCGTCTGCGAGGGATGATCTTTGCCTCAATTGCTGAAGAAAAACTCCTGCGGCAACTCAGCGGATTGCACATGCCGGTTGTGTTGCTGGACCACGATCTGCACTTGGGGAAGCTGAGTTCGATTCGACCGGACTCAGCTGACAGTGCGAAGCTGGCGGTTTCTCATCTGGCCGAATTGGGCCATCGGCGAATAGCGTTAGCTCAATGGCATCAGGATGACTTGAACCCCTGGCGAGTACGCGGTTACCGGGAGGGAATGCGCGAGGTGGGCTTGCGTTGTCGCCGTACGTGGGAAGTATTCGTGCGCATCACACGCGACGGAGCCGCCAAAGTCGTCAACACGATCCTGCAGACCTCACCACAGCCAACTGCCGTGATCTGCTTCAGTAACGCGCTGGCCAGCTTTGTGATCGACGCTGCGCACGAACGGGGCCTACGAGTCCCTGAAGACCTGAGCGTGATCGGCGGAGGTGGAGGCGACGTGGTCGGTCTGACATGTGTCCAACTCAACTGGTATGACCTGGGCCGTCAGGCCATGAGACTGTTGCTCGAAGCCATCGAAGCGGGCCAGGGGCATCGTCCTGAGCACGTTGTCGCACCGTATCGACTGCAGACAGGTCGCACGACAACCCGACCGAAGTCATTGTAGCGAGTGTTACGACCACGCATCCTGAAGGAACCTCACCCAGTTGCCGTGCATAATTCCCCGGATGTCAGCCTCGGCGTATCCGCGGCCGACCAATATCTCAGGCAGGCGTTGCAGGTCGGCGATGGTGTCCACATCGGCAGGGCACTGCTCGCACCCGAAACCACCATCAAGGTCCGTTCCCAATGCGGCATGCCTGGCATTGCCGGCGATCTGACAGATATGGTCGATGTGATCGGCAACACTTTCGAGAGTGACCCCCGACTCCTTTGGGCATGACACTCCCTTCTTCCAATGGGGTGTGAGCATCCACGCATCGAAGACTGCGCCGATCACTGCCCCACGACCGATGAGTGCAACAAGCTGCTCGTCGCTGAACTGCCGATCGCCTGGGACGAGTTCGCGGACGTTGTTATGACTGGCCCACACCGAGCCGTCGAACACGTCCAGCGCCTCCCAAAAACTTGCCTCGCTCAGATGAGTCGCGTCGAGGATGATCCCCAGCCGTTGCATTTCAGCGAGCAGTTCCCGCCCTGCCGTCGTCAGGCCGGTGTCATCGGCTGTGCCGCCGGCGTAGCGTCCCTTCCCGTAGTGCCCCGGCCCAATGGCTCGCAGACCCTGATCATACGATCGCTTCAGGTGCCCGGGCGTGATGATCGAGTCGGCACCTTCCAAGCTAAGAACGTATCCGATCGGCCCCTCCTTCAGTCCGCCGTTCTGACAACTGCGGATGTGTCTGTCGAGGCTCGTCCGATCAACGATTTGGACCATCCAACCCCTGGATTCCATTTCACGATACCAGGCCAATTGACGTTGCGTCTCTTCCCAAGCGTGTAACGGGCTGTCGTAGGTCACCAGCTTTCCGGCGTCGTCACCCGGCGCTGCACACCGGGCAAACAGCGTTGCCACACACAGCCCGACACCACCAGATCGCAGTTCTGGCAAAGAGACCGTTCCCCTGCCACGAAACGGGAAGTCGTTCAATCGCTGCTCGGCCGCGCGAATCTCGCTGGCTGGCCGTGTCAAATCCCGCTCCCATAGCGTCGCGTTGAGGCTCAGGTCCAGGTGTCCATCGACAATCAGCATGGGCTTTTCAATCTGGAGTTGCATACGACGGCGAACCCTGGCAAATCGAATTCAACCATTCTCAATGAAGCCTATTTGTCGATCAGACGATTGTACTTCTTCAATACCTGCCGAAGGCGATCGTGCGGAATGGCATAGACTTTGTTTCCATTGATTCCCGTCATATCTTCAGCAGCCACCATGGCGTTGATGATCGCTTCTTCAGTGGCTTGAACTGTCGCGGAAAACAGTGGTGTGATGCGATCGTTTGGTAGCATCTTGACATTGACCGCAGTCTTGGATTTCGCAGCCAGAAGATTGGCTGTCGAGAACGCGAGGAAGATGTCGCCCGACGTGTTCTCTGCTACTCCTCCGTTGCGTGCCAGTCCCATTGCCGCGCGTTTGGCGACTCGTTTGAGTTGGAACGGCAGAAGAGGTGCATCGGTCGCAACCACGATGATGATCGAGCCATCGCCACCATCAGCGTCTGTCTTGTGAGCTGCCCCGCGAGTCGGCATCAGATCGGTGATTTCCTTGCCCACAGGAACGCCCGCGATGCGCAGTTGTTCGCGCGTTCCATAGTTGGCCTGAACCAGAACACCGACAACGTATCCACCGTCGTCTTTGGCGAGTCGTCGTGAAGAGGTCCCGATGCCTCCCTTGAATCGATGTACCCTCATCCCCGTCCCGCCACCCACGTTCCCTTCGGGAACCGCTCCATCTTTCGCATTCTGTAACGCGGCGAAGGCGTGTTCCTTCCTGACATGGAATCCATTCAGATCGTTCAGGTACCCGTCCCATGTTTCGGCGACCACCGGAAGCGACCATGAAATGGTCGAGTCCCGCTTCACGAGCCACTCCACAACCGCATCGCGCACAACACCGACGCTGTGCGTGTTGGTAATCATCACGGGGCCCTCCAGCATGCCCGATTCCTCGATCCAAGTTGTTCCCGTCATTTCTCCGTTGCCGTTTAGAGAAAACCAGCCAGCAAAGACCGGAGCGAGTGAACCCTTTCCACGCGGCAGGATCGCAGTCACGCCGGTTCGCACGGGCCCCTTTCCGACGACCAGTTTTCCTTCGCCCTGTATCAAAGTTGTGTGACCAACTTCGACACCCTTGACATCGGTAATGGCGTTCAGCGGTCCGGGTGTTCCATCAAAGGGAATCCCCAGGTCGCGTGCTCGCGGTTTTGGTTCAGCCGCGATTGTTGATGCAGTCATGGCACTGATTCCGGCACAACTCAAGAAGACCGTCAACAGAAGTGTGACGATGCGAGGGAGTGGCAGGTTGATCATGATGTGTTTCCCATGTGAGATGAGTCTTGCCCTGAAACGTGTGGCGCGTCGGCAGTCCGGTCGCCCCTCCGACTCGTCATGAGAGTGACGACAACGCCCGTCACCATTGCCAGCAGGAATGAGGGAGCCAATTCTTCGATCTTCGACAACTGGGGTCCCCAATGGGGAATCAGCGGAACACCGAATTTGAACAAGGGCACGCAGATGAATCCGGTGAGCATTGATGTTAGCGCACCATACACGTTGTAGCGCTGCCAGAGGAGAGACAGCACAATCACCGGACAGAATGTGGCGGCAATTCCAGACCAGCCAAAGATGACAAACCAGAAAATTGAACGGCCGGGAACTAGCCAGGCAACCGTCAGAGCAACCGCCAGCGCCACAATAGACAGGGCCAACGTCGCCCAGCGAGAAAGTTGAGTGAGTTGTTTCGTGTCACTGTCAGGGTAAAAACTCTGCTGATAGACGTCGCGTGTCACAGCACTCGATGCGACGACCAGCAGGGAGTCGATTGTCGACATCGTCGCTGCCAGAACTGCCGCGATGTAGATCCCAACCAAAATCGGTGGGAAGAGATACTCCACTGTCAGCGGCAGGATGTTCTGTCCTCCGGGGCCCAGCAGCGAACCCGAGCCGAAAAGTGTCGCCGCATCAACGTCCGGTGCGACCAAAGCGCGCCCAAACAAGCCTGCCAGCACGGCTCCGGAGTCGGTCAACAGCGTGAATACAATCGCCACCCAGCGACCGTTACGGATTTGTCCCTCATCGCGAATCGAAATCAAACGCACGAAGACCTGAGGCGAACCAAGAAACCCCAACCCGATCGCCAGATAACCGACGATGATAAACACGTTTTCAATACTTGCACCACCCGGCCCCCACAGGCTGGTGAGGCCGGTCTGCAATGACTCGAGTCTGCTCCCGATGTCAGGGCTGTTGTTGAGGCTGACAAATGCGGCAACCGGCAACACAACAAGCCCGACCAACATCAGCAACCCCTGAAAGAGATCCGACCACGCCACGGCCACGAAGCCACCCCACAGGGTGTAAAGCAAGACGATGAGAAAGCCGCAGACGGCCCCGGCGAAGTAATTCCAGCCGAGAAAGTTCTCAAACGCCGTTCCCGTCGCGTCGATCTGCGCACTGACGTAAATCGTGACAAACAGTGAGAGCGCACCTGCGGCCGTGAGACGCAGAAGGTGCGCCAGGCGAGGTGACTGATCGGGAGTGATGAATCGGCTCACCAGATAATCCGGAATGGTTATCGAGTCGTACTTGTCGGTGGCGCGCTTGAACGGAACCGCCATGCAAAACCAGGCGACTGCGACTCCCAGGCATTCTCCAACGACAACCCACATCCCGCGCAATCCAACCATCGCCCCCAGGCCTGTCAGTCCCAGATACAGCCACGCGGATTCCCCACTCGCACGCGACGAAAAAGCGGCGACCCAATACCCTAGTACTACAGTTGGACTTCATTGTTTTGGTGGGTCGTGGCCTCTTCGTCGGTAGTGGCTGAGCTTTGCGATGAGTTGGTGCCGACGTCGCCAGGCTGA
>CAUZOL010000325.1:0-7930 GCA_963581435.1 Planctomycetota bacterium | reverse complement strand
GCCCAGAAGAAGTCGGTAATGCGCATTCAGAGATTCCATCGTCTCGACCTCGGAAATCCCCCATGATCCCGAGATCGATTCCACACGTCAAATCAAGCAGCACCCACTAAAATGCGCGAAGAACCATCCGACCCAACGCCACTCAAACTGTTGAGTTGCCCAAAGGGAAAGCAACCGCCACGCTCGACCTGCCCGAACAGTTACACAGCAGCAACGTGCTCGTGGAAATTGTCGGCGGCGGACAGACGCAGTCGCAGGCCTACTATTCAAATTCGCTCAACCTGCAGGTGATTGAAAACTACGGACACGTGCGCGTCGCCCACTCCGAAACCGGCAAACCGGTGCCGACGACCTACGTGAAAGTGTACGCCCGCATGAACGACGGCCAACTGCGGTTTTACAAAGACGGCTACACCGATCTCCGCGGCCGCTTCGACTTCACTTCACTGAACACCGACGAGCTGAATTCCGTCCAACGGTTTTCGCTGCTGATTATGAGCGACGAACACGGCGCCATCGTCCGCGAAGCCGCTCCGCCCAAGCGTTGAGGCACTCAAACCAGAAACCCGGTTTCTTCGAGAAACCGGGTTTCTCAATGCGCGGCTAAACTACCGATCGAGCACATCTCGTCCCGCATTGATAAGTCGTTCAATCGCATCGACATCGTACACGCAACCGCCCCAGGTGCCTCCGCCGGCCTGCTGCAGAATCGCCCACAAGCGGGTCTCGTCCGGCAAGTCGGGATCGGCCGCGAGCGGAACGGTCTGCTCGCGCTCTTCGAGAATCTGTGCGCCGTCATCGGACGAAAACCGACGGTCGCCTTCGCCAATGAAATTAATACTGCCGGTGAGGTTGTTGCGATCAACGATGATCTCGATCGTATCTCCATCACGTAGCTTGCCCACCGGTCCGTCGGCAAGCGCTTCCGGGCCAACATGTCCGATGCAGGCACCCGTTGAAACGCCGGAAAAACGGGCATCAGTAATGACGGCGACGTGCTTGCCAAACTTGAGATATCGTAGCGCCGAGGTGATTTGATACGTCTCTTCCATGCCGGCCCCCAACGGGCCGCGACAAATCAGCACAATCACATCGCCCGCCTCGATGTCTCGTTCCGTTCGTCCTTTGATAGCCGCGATGGCGTCGCGCTCCGACGTAAAAACTCGGGCCGGTCCCGTGTGGCGAAACACGCCGTCGTCATCGACGACCGATGGATCGATGGCCGTACTCTTAATCACCGATCCTTCCGGCGCGATATTGCCCACTGGAAACGTCACCGTGCTGGTCAATCCGCGATCCGATGCGCAGTCGGGCGACATTATCACGTCTGTGGGATCGATGCCGTCGCGTTCGGTTAGTTTTTCGCGCAAACGCAGACGGCGGTCGCAGCTTTCCCACCAATCCAGTACATCGCCCAACGACCGACCGGCGGCAGTCAGCGCGTCGAGTCGTAACAGGCCCAGCGATCGCAGGTGCAGCATGAGTTCCGGCACGCCACCGGCCAGAAACAGTCGTACCGTGGGATGCCCCACCGGACCGTTCGGTAATACATCAACCAGTCGCGGTGTTCGCCGGTTGATGCGATTCCAGTCATCGACCGTCGGCCGTTTCAACCCGGCGGCAAACGCGATGGCGGGTACGTGCAGCAGCAGATTGGTCGAACCGCCGACGGCTGCATGGACTGTCATTGCGTTGTGCACGGCATCGTCGGTAAGGATGTCACTCAGCGTGGTCCCCTGCTCCTGCATCGCAGTGACAGCCGCCGCCGCCTGCGTGCCGATTTCTCGCCAGATTGGCTGTCCCGATGGCGCGAGCGCCGTGTGCGGAAGTGCCATTCCGAGCGCTTCAGCAACAACTTGTGAAGTGGCCGCCGTCCCCAGAAACTGACAACCGCCGCCCGGCGTGCCACAGGCGCGGCAACCCATGTCGGCCGCATATTCGCGTGTGATTTCCCCGTGCGCAAACCGCGCACCAATCGACTGCACCTTGCCAGCATCTTCGGCAGCTTTCGCGGGCAGCGTGACACCTCCGGGGACAATGACCGACGGCAGATTACCGGCAGCCGCCAACGCCAACATCATCGCCGGCAAACCCTTGTCACAAGTCGCTACCCCGATGACACCTTTGCGCGTCGGCAGCGAGCGAATCAATCTCCCCAACACGATCGCCGCATCGTTGCGGTAGGCCAGGCTGTCCATCATCGCCGTCGTTCCCTGCGAACGCCCATCACAAGGGTCGCTGACAAACGCAGCAAACGGCAGCTTCTCCCGGCGATCAAGTTCCTCCGCAGCGGCCCGCATTAACAGGCCGACCTCCCAATGCCCCGTGTGATACCCGAGTGCAATCGGCTGCCCGTTTTCACCACGGATGCCGCCCTGCGTGCTGAGAATGAGATACTGATCTCGCAACAACTGCCGCGGATTCCACCCCATACCGGCATTCTGCGTCATCCCAAACAAATCACCACTGGGCCGATCGCGCAGCATCTCATCGGTAAGAGGCAACTGCCCAGCTGGCCCGGCACCTTCGGTTTGAATGTCATCGAAGGCGGATGCTGGGCCGGATAATAGTTTGTCGAGCGTGGGTGTTGTCATGTGGTGTTTCGGCTAGGGTAAGTAAAGTCTATTTTGAGGAAGAGGAGCGATTTGGTGGTGGCCCGCTAAATCGTAAGCGGGTTTGGATTGCCGTTATGACTTTCTTGAATCCTTCATCCACCCGCGCAACATATCGCGGAGCAGGGCCAGTTCGCGGAAGAGAACTTCACGATTTGCATTAGCGTGTTCCAGGCACCAGGGGCCGTGGAAACCGGTTTTCCAGCCGACCTCGAAACATCGCTTCAGGTCGTAGAGTTCGTGTTCTCCCTTGGGTCCCAGCTTGCGGGCTTTGAAGTCGCAGGAGACTGCCAGCGGAAAGGCGGCGGCGAGACCCTTGTAGCGAACGGAAGTGTCTTTCCAGTTGCCCGTGTCGGGTGAGACGGCGACGTTGCGGTCGATGGCTTTGACCAGTTTCGGCACCGATTCGGGGTCCGATTCCATCCAGCCGTAATTCTCGATGAGCATCTGGATATTTCGCTGGGCGGCGTAATCGGCCAGTTCGCGATAGCTGGCAACGTGAATCGCCATGTCGGGTTTCGGTTTCAGCGGCAGCGCCCATTTCAATCCGAGTCGCGCGGCCGCATCGATCGACTTTTTATAGATGGTGAGCGCTTTGTTGCGAACATCTTTGTCGCGGCTGTTCATGTCGAGGCCGCGCTGGTTCAATTTCAAATTCGTGAGAATGCAGCCCGCCTTGTCGGCGGCGGCACGGACCTTGTCGAGATAGGCCGGTTCTTCCGAGGCAAGCGTCGACGTGTTCAGATCAATCACCCGCATGTCGAGTTCGTCGCGCAAAATCCGCGGCAATTCCAGCAACGTAAATTTGGACTTGGTCGGCCGAGACACAACGTGTCCCGACAGCGACGACGTCGTTATTCCAACTTCACCGGCAAGCGGGTTCTTGTCGGCCGGCTTCGATTTCTCGCCAGCCAGACAGCGCGGCAAAGTGATCGTGCTGGTAGCGACAACGGCGGTCGATTGCAGAAACGTGCGGCGGGTGAAGTTCATAGTTGGATTTCCGTGCGTTGACAGTGATGGATGATGTGCGATTGCCGTTTCACTGGTTCCCAAGCTGAATACCGACGGTGACCATCCCCGTGTTGTCGGCGAGGCGGCTCCAGGAATCGTTCACGCGGAAGTACAATGTGCCGCTGGCCGGGGCGACGAATTCGTATTGGCGACCCACGGCGAATTCCGGCAGCATCTCTTGTCCGTCGGGATGAATGGCTGCCAACAGTAATCCCAGCGGACGACCGCCGAAGTAGTCGAAACTGATGCCGTTTGCTTCGCTGACCCACGGTTTGGGTTGCTGAGCCAACGTGAATTGTCCACTGGCGGTAATGACGTATTGTGTTCCCTTTTCAACTCGAAGTGTTGCCGATTGCCAACCACGGTCGGCGCGGATGTTCGCCTTGTTCTGCGCAGCATCACCCGCAATCGGCTTGCCGACATGGAAATCGATGGCGGCCCGTTCAATGTCGTATCCATATTGTAAATCGTTGACAAACAACGTCCACTCGGCCATCAATGGCCCTTGCAAATCGATGCCGAATTTCCTCCATGCCTGCTTGAATCGCGATCCCGTCAGCAGGCGGCCGAATTCACGGAACCGTTTCTGGTACGCCGGATGCGTGTCGAGGAATTTGCACAAGGCCCACGACCAAGCGTAGGCGTCGTTGCCGATGAAATCGCCGCCCCGCAGTTGTGAGACACCGCCGATCGACTTTCGTTTGCCCGCTTCGACCGCCTCACGAACGAGGGTCACACGGCCGAGGCCGGCGAATTTTTCGCGGTCGTCGGGCATCACGCGGAAGTGAACTTTCCCTTGCTTGTCGGTTTGGTGGGTGCCGAACAGTTCAGCCATGCCCTCCCAATACCAGGCGGGCAGTCCTTCGTAATACCGTTCGCCGGCAATTGCTTCCATGAAGCAGTGCGTCGATTCGTGAATGACGAGGTGGCTGCGGTAATAGTCGTACTTCTGTTCGTTCATCCAGAATTCCGCCCCACGATGCCGGCCATTCACAAAGGGACGCAGGTTGCCGGGGATGAGGCCGGCATCGCGAAACCGCCCCTTGTCGGCCATCAGGTAACCGGTCACCTGAAAATCGGTTCGCTCGCGATTGGGAGGCAGCTTGCCGAAGTATGCTTCATATGCGACGTAGGCGGCATCGATGAGCGGCGGGAGTTTGGCGGCAAGTTTGGGATCGATATCGGTATAAAGTTTCAGCCGTTTTGACTCGAAAGCACGTATGCCGAGCTGTGCCAACTTCGCATCATCGCGCCGTGGACGCACATCGGACTTACGAAAGATGGGCTGCGGAGCAGGACTCGGCTTAACTGGCTGTTGGTTGACGGTGTCTGTTTCCGTAGTCGGTTCCACTGGCTGAGTCTCATCGGCGGTCACCGGCTCAAACGGCGACGATGACGCGTCGGACTGCGGCGTTGTTCCATCACTCTTCAGAGGAACGGTTTCTCCTGGCGATTGCGCCGGTGCACCATCGTCTTGGCCGCATCCGCCAACAACCGCTCCAATCACACCGGCAACTACCAGCCGAGAAAGCGCCGATCGCAAAATCGAATTGCAGGTGGGGGCAGAGTTTCCCATGCCGCGATTATACACGATCGAGACAAGAGTCGAGAGACAAGAGCTAAGAGCTGGCAGTCAACGCTCGACCTTTCTCGCTTCCGGCTCTAGACTCTAGACCCTTGTCTCTCGACCGCTAAACGGAGCGCCGCCAATGGCCGACTTTATCTACTGTCTGAATTCCAGCACGATCATGCCGACGCCGATTCTGGAGAAGATCCAAATCGCAGGACAGGCCGGCTACGCGGCGATCGAACTGTGGCACAGCGATATCGACGCGCATCTGGCGACGGGCGGCTCGGTGGCCGACGTAAAAAACGCGGTGGCGGATAACGGACTGGAAGTCCCGACGACGATTTTCCTCAAAGGCTGGTGGGATACAGTCGGTGCGGTTTACGAACGTGCGGAGGACGAGACCAAACGACGGCTGGAGCAGGCCCGGGAGGTTGGCGCGACGTATGCGATTGGCGGCCCGCCGTTGGGGCCGGTCGATTTTGAGGTTGGTGCGAAGAATTATCGCCGTCTGCTCGAATTGGGCCAGGAGTTCGGCGTCAAGCCGGTGATGGAGTACCTGGGATTCTCCGAAGAAGTCAACAGCATCGAAGCAGCGTTGCGCGTCATGCAGGGATCGGGGCATCCCGATGCCACAACCGTCCTCGATCCGTTCCACTGTTTCCGTGGCGGCGGCTCCATCGAATCGATTGCACAACTCACGTCCGGTCAGATTGCGATTTCGCACTTCAACGATTCACCCGGCCTTCCGCCGCGCGAAATGCAGCAGGACTGTGACCGCGTGATGCCGGGCGACGGTATTGTCGATTTGAAACGGTTCTGCGATCTGCTGCGTCAAACGGGGTACAACCGCTGGCTGTCGCTGGAACTGTTCAATCGCAGCTACTGGGCGATGAACGCGGCAGAAGTTGCCCGCGAGGGCTTGGAAAAGATGCGCGCAGCAGCGGAAGCGTAACGCGAACGAAATCATTTCGACGCTGCGAGAAACTGCGCCAACACTTCAACGTTTTTTGTGAACGTGCGGGAGTCGATCATCGTCTCGGTCTTGCCGGCGTATTTCAGACTGCCCGCTTCGACCCAAGCGCCGCGAGAGTCCATCGCCTCGATCACCGATTTCGCCCGCGCTGCCAGTGCGGCCGACATGCGATAGACCGGTTGCTTGACCGGCCGATTCAATTTCGCCGGATTTGTCTTGAGCAGTTTTTTGTATTCCCGCTCGATCAAATCGAGGCGCGAGCCGACGATGAAGCCGTAATGTGTTGGCATGTTCTCGCTGCTGTAGGTCAGTTCGTAGGTATCCTTCACGAAGTAGAGCGGGCGGTTGGTTTTGATTTCGTAGAATCGGGCCAGCCGTCCGTCCGGCAGTGTCGATCTCTTGTAATACGCCAGCGCCCGCGGAATCGGTTCGAGATATTTCTGCTTGCCTGTCTGGCGGTAGAGCGTCAACAGCGTTCGCATGATTCCCTGTGATTCGCCACCGGTGACTGCAGGTGGCTCGAATCGGCGCGCCCAAGCGGGGTGCATGTCGCGGTCGTATTGCTGCGCCCAGCCTGGCTGCGGTTCGGGCAGTTGTGAGAGCAGAATGAAATTCCCCGCATTCTCTGCAGCCGACTGGTAGCGTTTCTCGCCATAAATATCGCGGGCGAGAAACATCACGTCGATCGTGTCGGCGATGCTGTTGTCGTTGAAGGTGTAATGTCCGCGATAGTCCCGTTTCTCATACTTCCGAGACCACGTTTTCTGAAAACTCGCCTTCAGCACGGGGAAATCTTCGGGGTTGGGAAACTCGCTGAAACGCTGTGGCCACGCGCCATTCGGATATTGTGCTTTGAGCAACGACGCGAGCGCGAACTTGACCGCCGCGTGGATCGTCTCGTCTTTGAAGTCGGTCGCCCGATCGAACTGCATCAAATATCGCAGTGCCGACTGTGTGGTGTTGTCGTCGAGTGTGGTCACATTCCGACTTCCGTTTGACTTGTCGTCGATGCGATACGCGTACCGGCTTCGCTGGCGGGGGTTGAACTCGATACGGTAATCCCACCCGCCCGATCGCAACTGACCGGCCACCAGCGCCAGCGCCGTCTCGCGGGCGGCATCGAGGTAGTATTCGTCACCGGTCAACCGGTACGCGCGAAGATAGGCTTCACCCACCGTTGGCGTGCCGGGCGGTTGGACCCATGCGGTCTCGGCCCCCGCTTTGCCTTCGCCCTCGCGGATGGAGAGATCGGCACTGTATCGCCACAGATAGCCGCCGTTGATTGAGACGTTACCACGGTAAAAGCCAACCCCCTTGCGAAGCGCTGCCGCCACCTCAGCGCGCGATGGCTCAGCACCGGCTTCGAGGCTCGCCGGTCCACACAAGACGCCAAGACCACAAATGGCAACGTACAGAGCAATTCGACAATACATGGTTGGCTCTCCACTGTAGGACTGCCGAGGCGAAACCATCTGTCCAGATCCAATCGCGAATGATGACAACAGCGACATGCCTGATGCCTCTGTACTTGAGTATAACGCGGCGGCAAGAGCAGACAGACTTTGAGCGCAGATTTTCTTTCTGCTGCACCGACGACTTTCCCGTATTTCGACCCACCGGAGCTATTGTCAATTGTTGTGTTATGAAAATGGTTACTACTCACCGGCGATTGGTATGGACTGGATTTGGTGATTTCGGTAGGAGCGTCTGGTAAGGAGTTTACCAGATGGTCGAATGTTTGCCGAATGTCTCTGAACTTTCCCC
>CAUZOL010000324.1:0-7990 GCA_963581435.1 Planctomycetota bacterium | reverse complement strand
TGGAACAAAGCTGACGCGTCGGTACTGGCCGGGACCGGTTGCGCTTGTGCTGCGAGTTGAGCAGGAACAAGGGCTTTTCGAGGCCGTCTCATCCGAGTCACGCTCCGCCCTGATCGATGCCGGCCGTTGCGGCTTTCGCGTCCCTGCCGACGACGTCTTCCGTGAAGTGCTGCAGCTGAGTCAGGCACCGCTGGTCGTGGCAACCGAACACCAGTCCGATTCGTCAACGACTATGGTTCGACAGGCGAGCGACATTGACGATCTGTATGGTGACGACGTGGCGCTGGTCGTCGATAGCGGCCCCAGCCGATACGATCAACCTGCACCGATCGTGGAAATCGAAAACGAACGGTGGAAATGCATTCGCCCCGGCGTGGTGAATGAAACGACACTAGGCCGGCTGGCGAGCGAAGTGTATCTGTTTGTCTGCACAGGAAACACCTGCCGCAGCCCGATGGCCGAGGGTTGGTTTCGCAAATTGTTATCGCAACGGCTCAATTGCAACGAAGACGATCTGGTCGATCACGGTTACCTCGTCACCTCCGCAGGGCTGGCGGCGGCGTTTGGGTCGCCGGCAAGTCCGGAATCCGTTTCGGTGGCTGCGGAACACGATATCGATCTGCACGCACACGAGAGCCGGCCGCTGACCGACCAGATGCTCAATCAGGCCGATCACATTTATACGATGACCCGGGGACATCGAAATTCGATACTCTCCATTCGTCCCGACCTGGCCGATACTGTCAGCGTCCTCTCATCCGATGGCGGCGACGTCCCCGATCCGATTGGTTTCGGTCTCGATGAATACAAAAACTGTGAAATGAAGATCAAAGAGTCGGTCAGATTGATTGTTGATCAACTCCCATCCCCATGATTTCGCGAAATCGGGCCAGAACGCAGGGCTGCGAATTGGTCGCCGATTCAATACAATGCCGTATTGCCGGTCTGCGGCACGTCGAAATTTCGTCCTGAATTGTAAAGTTGGCTCATTATGAAAATCGCTGTCGCCAGTGATCATCGTGGCTTTCCGATGAAAGTCAAAGTCGTTTCACTGCTCGAAAACCTCGGCCACGAGGGCGTCGACTTCGGCCCGGAGAACTCCGATAGCGTCGATTATCCCGACTTCGCAGAAATCGTCGCCGACGCTGTCTGCAACGGCAAAGTCGATAGCGGCATTCTCATCTGCGGCACCGCCACCGGTATGTGTATAACGGCCAACAAGTTTCCCGGCGTGCGTGCTGCATCGTGTCACGACGAGTTGACCACCCAGATGAGCCGGCTGCACAACGATGCCAACGTTCTCTGCCTGTCGGGCGATCTGCTGGGCGACCGGCTCGTCGATCGGATGGTCGAAGTTTGGTTGAACACCACATTCGAAGGGGGCCGACACGCACGCCGTGTCGAAAAGATCACAGAAATTGAATCGCGTTTTATGAAGCAAGAATAAGGGAGGATGGCGGGCAACCCCCATTCAGCTCCTGAACGCAACCCGAAATCAAACACTCCAGAGAATAACTCAGTCCGGCCATCGACGGTGTAGGTCTCGGCCGACAATGACAAGACAGACGGTAGGGAGAATTGTTGATGGACCCGGCAGCACTGAAATACGCAAAAACACACGAGTGGATCCACGTCGAGGGAGACACCGCAACGGTCGGCATCAGCGACTTCGCTGTCAAGCACCTGACCGATCTCGTCTTCATCGAGTTGCCCGAAGTCGGCCGGACGTTGAGTGCCGGTGAAGGGTTTGGCGAAGTGGAAAGCGTCAAGGCGGTCAGCGACCTCTACGCGCCCGCCTCGGGAGAAGTCATCGAGGTGAATGGGGCGTTGGCCGACGAACTGGCAATGCTGTCGGAAGACCCGTTCGGCCAGGGCTGGATGATCAAACTCAAAATCAACGACGTATCGGAAACCGACGCGTTGCTCGACCGCGCAGCATACGAAGCGCAATGCGCCGCCGAAGGGTAGTAGCCGTTGTCCTGCCTGCGATGGAGTGCTGTGTTTTGAACAAATGGAAATTGTGTAGCAATATCATTTTCGTTGTTGCATTCGTTCTGCTTGCGATGAACAGTTTCATACTGGTCATGTCTACCTACTCACCAGTCAAGTTTCCTGACTCACCACAACTTGGCATTTTTGATTCAAGTCTAACGATTGAACTTGAGCCTCTTGGAGTCGTGTTGAATTTCGTGTTCTGTATTGTCTTGATTGCGATTGGTGCCGTGTGCCGTGCCAAGGGCTGTCGGGAAATCGATTCAATCGGTGTCGATGATGAAGAGCAACCATCGTAGAGGTAGTTTGAAAACCCTCTCCCCGGGGGAGAGGGACAGCTTCAGAGCCGAAGGCGAATGAAGCAGGGTGAGGGCGGCGAATGTTCGCAAAAACAACCCTCACCCCAGCCCTCTCCCAGAGGGAGAGGGAGTTGCGAAAAGTTTTCCGCCACGTTCCGTTTTCATATTCCCGGCATGCAACTTCATCGCCGGTTTTCTCTTGATCAGGATTCGACTTCATGAGTTCCGTCGCCGATACGCTGGGCCGTTTTGTCTGGCACGATTTGATGACGACCGACGTGGAAGCGGCCACATCGTTTTACATGGCGCTGTTTCCCGAATGGCGGATCAACACGGTGCCAATGGAAGGCGGCTTCGACTACCACATGATTGGCACCGCCGGCGAAAATGTGGGCGGAATTTTGTTGCTCGATGAGGCGTTGGGATTTCCGTCGCATTGGATCAGCTACGTGGCCGTCGAAGATTGTGACGCAGCCGTTGCAAAAGTGGAGCAACTCGGCGGCACATGCGTGCTGCCGACGATGGAGATCGCATCGATCGGCAAGTTTGCCATCGTTCACGATGCCCAGGGTGCGCACTTCAAGTTCTTTCAAATGGAAATCCCAACGGCTCTTCCCGAACGCCCGGCGGTTGGTCAGTTCTGTTGGGATGAATTGTTGACGACCGACATCGAAGCGGCGCGCACCATATATTCCGAACTGTTTGGTTGGGAATCGGCCGATGAAGAAGTCCCCGGCCTCGGCAAGTACACGCTGTTCAAGAAGGACGGAATCGACGTCGCCGGTGCGATGGCATTGCCGCCCGGCACAGAGGCCCCTTCGAACTGGCTACCCTACCTGACAGTTGACGATGCTGATGCGAGTGCGGCGTGCGCAGCGAATAACGGCGGACAAACCTATGTCGAACCGCAGAACATCGAGGGCGTCGGCCGTTTCAGCGTCCATGCCGATCCCACCGGCGCCGCATTCGCTATGCTGCAGCCACTGGAGAAATGAGCGCGTAGCGCCATCGCTCGCTCAACGATTTTCTACGGCCGATCGCTCGTCGGCGATTTCAGCGTCCGAAAATCAACCGTCGTCATCCTGCCATAGCCGGTGGGCCAGCGGCTGTCGATGACGGCTTGACCAACGAAGTTTTCGTCGCCCAGGAACGCGGTGGGATTTTTCTGCAGTCTGCCTTCTCGGTCGATGTAGACCCGCGCGAGATACCGGCCGGGCGGCAACGCGAGACGTTCGCGAATTTCGTCGGCACGTTTTGATGAGCGCGGCGCAGTCAGACTCAATTGCTGCTGCCACAGCATACCCTTGCCGAATATAAGCCGGTCGGCCGACGCCCACCGATCCTTCGACCAGCCGGCGTCCGTTTCGCGGTACAAATCAACCTGCAGCAGTTGTTTGTCAAACGTCTCCGGCACATTGGTAAACTTCAGCCACATTTCGGCAGCGACCGAAATCTCAGCAACAGGTTCGGGTAACTCGGCGGCCGATTGATATCGCCCGTTGACCACAGCTGCGTAGTCGTCGATAAACCGGCGGAATTGCTTGTAGGTACGGTCGCCAATCACCATCTTTTGCCCGCCGCCGTGCTCCACCTGCAAAGTCGGTTTCAGCAGCAGCAAACTTTGATCGGGATTCTCGACATCGATCAACTCGGCATCGACGATGTAATCGAGCGTCGCTTGCGGATCGCCGAGCGTGATCCACGAGACCTGTTCGCCGTGCTCCTGAACGTGTTTCTTATTGCGGTCGGGCGAGTGACAGGCGGCACAGCGTCCTCTTTCGAGCCAGACATTTTCGATGAATGACTGCAAAACGCGATCCTTGCGCGCGTGCCGGATAACTTCTTTGGATAATTGTGCGCCGATCAAATCACCATCAGCGGTCGCATCGAGCAGTTCCGGATCTTTGGCCGCCGCCACAATCCACGCACGAAATGCGTCCAACTCTTCCTGCCGGACTTTGGCCGAAATCAAACTGGATTTCTCCGGTGCGCGGGCAATGAACCGCAGGATCTTCGAGTCACCGGGGTTCTCAACGTCGATCATGCCCCGTTCGCGCAGCGCTGCAAATGTCTGCTTCTGGTCCGCACGGATGTAGTCTTTCAAATCCACGCCACTCAGATGACACTCGGCACAACTGGATGGCTTGTCGGATCGCATGATGGGAAGAATCCGTTTCTTGAAAAGCGCCAACGTGGCGCTCTCGTCGTTCGGGTTCGCCGGGGTTTCTCCATTTGGCGCAGAGCCCGTCGCCGCGACTTCATCGGGCTGCGCCGATTGATCGCTGCCGCTGACTCCCAGACTTTCCTCAATGTCAACAGCCTCATCGCTAAGGCAACCCACAGCCGAAACGGCCATCGCGGCAAACAGCAATCCAACCGCCGACTTCACTCGCAATGAATGTGACATGATGAATCCTACGAACCGAGGAAGTGGATTGAAGCGAACACGTGTGCTTACCGGCCGGGAAAGCTCTTTCTCATAGCCAAACAGACGCACGGCACATCCCTTATACCGCTTTGGGAATCTCATTGCGATGTTTGAGCCATACAGGGCCGGTCAGTGTTTTGAGGCAGCGGTTGCGTTATCATCGAAAGACCGGATTCGCAGATGTCCTCTTCCGTTCCCACGGGGCGTAGCCCGTGGGCATTGCGGGCGTGTTGCGTACAACCTGAGTCTCAACAGATGTGACAGCCAGGAAGAAACACAATGAAATACATTCTCCCCCTGTTCGCGCTACTGATCGTTTCGGCGGCCGATGCTGCTGAGCGTCCCAACATTTTGTGGATCACCAGCGAAGACAACGGGCCGCATTTGGGGTGCTACGGCGATAAATATGCCGACACGCCGAACATCGATGGGCTGGCGGCGCGTGGCACCATCTACCTCAATTGCTGGTCGACCGCTCCGGTTTGTGCGCCGGCACGCACGACGTTGATCTCCGGCTTGTATCCGCCCAGCACGGGTGCCGAACACATGCGGAGCATGACGAGTTTGCCGGACAACTTTCGCATGTACCCGCAGGATCTTCGCGAAGCGGGATACTATTGCACCAACAACAGCAAGGAAGATTACAACCTGCAGAAACGCGGCAAGGTGTGGGACGAATCGAGCCGCAAGGCGCACTGGAAAAACCGCAAAGATGGCCAACCATTTTTTGCGATCTTCAATCACACCATCAGCCACGAGAGCAAGATTCGCTCGCGGCCGCACACGCAGGTGCACGATCCCGCCAAGGTGCGAATTCCTGCCTATCATCCCGACACCCCCGAAGTCCGGCAGGATTGGGCGCAGTATTATGACAAGCTGACAGAGATGGACGCGAAGGTCGGCAAGAACCTGCAAGAATTGAAAGCAGCCGGCCTGGACGACGACACCATCATCTTCTACTACGGCGATCACGGTTCGGGCATGCCCCGCAGCAAACGCTGGCCGTACAACTCCGGACTGCGCGTTCCGTTGGTGATTTACGTCCCGCCGAAATTCCAAAAGCTTGCCCCCGGCGATTACAAACCAGCAGGCAGCACCGATCGTCTGGTTGGTTTCATCGATTTCCCTGCCACGCTGCTCAGTCTGGCGGGAATCAAGCCGCCCACACATTTTCAGGGTCACGCTTTCATGGGCCGCTACGAGGCGGACGAGCAGCCGTTTATTTATGGATTCCGCGGCCGCATGGATGAGCGATTCGACATGGTCCGCGTGGTGCGCGACAAGCGATACATTTACATTCGCAATTACATGCCGCACAAAGTTTACGGACAGTACATCGCGTACATGTTTCAAACGCCGACCACCCAAGTGTGGAAGCGTCTTTTCGATGAAGGCAAGTTGACCGCCGCCCAGTCGGTCTTCTGGAAGACGAAGCCGCCGGAAGAATTGTACGATTTGGAATCCGATCCCGATGAAATCGACAATCTCGTCGCTTCGGCCAAACACAGCGATGTCCTGCAGCGGTTGAGAGAAGCACAACAGGCGCTCGCGCTAAAAATTCGCGACGTCGGTTTCCTTCCGGAGGCCGAAGTCCATTCCCGCGCTGAAGGATCGACACCCTATGAAATGGGACACGATGAGAAACGGTATGCGATGGAAAACATCCTCGCGATGGCGGACATCGCCTCGTCGTTGAAAAGCGATGTGACGCCGAGGCTAACAGCTGGGCTGCGCGACAAAGACAGTGCCGTCAGATATTGGGCGGCGATGGGACTGTTGATGCGGGGCGGCGATGCGGTCACGAAGTCGCGAGACTCGTTGCGTACTGCTCTCGCCGATGAGTCGTACAGTGTGCGTGTCATCGCCGCCGAGGCACTTGGGCGATACGGCAATGCCGACGATGTTGGGCTGGTGTTGCCGGTGCTTGCCGATGCCGCCGACATGAGCAAGCATGGTGTCTTCATTTCGATGCTGGCTCTGAACGCGATGGATTCGCTGGGAACTAAGGCTGCACCCCTCAGAGAGGCGGTGCAACAGCTACCTAAGACCGTGCCATCGGTGACCGGCCGAATGAAAGGCTACGTTCCCCGATTGATCGAAAAGGCGATTGCCGATTTCAACAAATCGCGCGACACCCAAGAATAATCCGTAAGCGAGCCGCCGGCTTTATGCCGGCGGTCGATCGCAAATTCAGCACACGGTCGATCAATCGCTCCGCACCAGTGGGCTTACGCCCACCGCTCGCCTGAGTAGCGTCTCTCGGGCATGCTCTAATTTGATGAGCGCTGATCGGCCACGCGACGTTTACGTCAACCGCGAACCGTGACGCATAATCCCCGTAACCGTAACGACGGGGATGATCGATGCGACGCGGCGCGGAATGCCATGCGGAATCGTTCTCGCCGCCGTGCCGTTTCACCATTCGCGAAAGGGAAAAGGTAGTAATATCCCTCGCTTTTTTTGATCCGCGGACCCAGACAACTGACACATTCCGGATCATTTATGAGATGACCGAATCACTTGCCCGTTCGTATCTCCAAAACCCATCTCCCGACTGCTCTTGAGCTATTTTTCATATGCAGTTTCGATTACTTGGAGATCCACGTTATGACGTCAGTATCAACCGCAGAACTTGTCGGCACCGAGCCCTCTGTCCAGACCTCGAATCAACGCGCATCCGGTTATAGCGGTCGTGTGCTCGATGCGGAGTCCGTAGCGGAGCAGCATTTTGCTGCGCTGGTCTCGTTGACCGGGCTGCCGATGTTTTGCCGCGACTCATCCACTGGTGAGGTACTCACTCATCCAGAATTGTCGTGTGTGCCGGTCCCTCCCCTTGCCGGGCAACCACTAATTGCGCCCGGAAAACAGTTTGCTGTGGACGAGCTTGAATCGGGAGTGCTGCAATACGCATTGCGACTGCCGACGACCGACGGAAGCAGCCTCGTTGCAATGGGGCACGTGCTCTCATCGGCCGACGTCCAACCGGTCGAAGTCGTCATGGCTGCGGCCGAAAGTGATTGGTCCCAGGCCGACTTCAATGCATGGCTGGAGTCAACACCGCACATCTCGCGCACGCTGCTCGAACGAATGTTGACGCTGGCTGTCGGTGAATTGGATCACGCTGAGTTGGAATCTTCGCTGCTGTTGGAAGTCGAAGAGCTAACGCAACAACGCCAAGTACGTGACGTTTCAACTGGCGGAGGTGGCTGTCACGCGGAACTTGTTCAAAGCGATCCTTGACCGCATCGAACGGCTGGCGTTGCCACCGCCG
>CAUZOL010000323.1:0-8011 GCA_963581435.1 Planctomycetota bacterium | reverse complement strand
GCCGACATTGCCCATCCCATCAACTCCGGTTGCCGTGAGATGATTCAGAATCGCGTTCTCGAAGAGTTTGAGTCCGAACTCGTCAACGCAAAACGGCCCGGCTACGTCTGCAGCTACGACGATTACGGCGAAGATCGATTCGCCACATTGGCTGAAGAGCCAACCGAAACTGTCGCCGCCACCACTGTTGCTGCCACCAGAGTGATCAGCGACAGCGACGACAATCAACATCGAATCGAGCCGGCAGCCGAAACACCCGGTGCACCTCATCATTCGGTGGGTACTCCCCAACGAAACAACGAAACGGCCGCCGCAGGAAGCAGCCAACAGCACAAATCGGGAGACGGTGAAGACTTTGGAGCCGGCCTGCTGTAGATGCTTGAGCAACGGGTTGAACAGGGTTCGTCGTGACCGCATTCATGCGGTTCGATCGCTTCCCCTCGCGCGGGTGCCACTGGCGTGTCGCCAGTGCGATTGACCAGCTGGCTGGCCGCGTCGAGAACCGTTAAATCGCAGCCCAGACAGGCGCTACGAAAAATACTCGACGGCGTTGCGGAACAGCTTCAATCCGTCGCCTTCGCCCGTCAGGTTGCGCCGCGTCCATTGTGGATGCTGGGTGGCGTGAATGAATCGTTCTGGGTGCGGCATCAGTCCCAGCACACGACCGGTCCCATCGCTCAGCCCGGCAACGTTGCCCGCCGACCCGTTCGGATTGTCGGGAAACGGTAACACAGCAGAACGGTCGTCGCCGCTAGCCGACTCGCCCGATGTTGCGCAGTACGTCATCGCAACCTGGCCTTCGCTTTGCCACCGCTTTAGCTCTGCCTCATCACGGGCGACGAGCTTTCCTTCGGCATGCGCCACCGGCATCTCAATTTCGTCGATACCGCGCAGGAACACGGAAGACGACGAACCGGTCCGCAAACGAACCCACACGGCCGTGTATTTTCCGTTGTCGTTCCAGGTGAGGGTCGCTTGCGGCTTGGTCCCGGTTGCGGGCGGCCACTCCGATTCACCGCCCGGCAGGATCCCCGCTTTCAGTAACACCTGAAAACCGTTGCAAATTCCCAGCAGCAATTTGTCCGCCTGCAGGAACTCGCCAAGAGCTTCGCCGAGTTGGCCGCTAAGTTGCCGCGAAAAAATGACGCCGGCGCCAATGTCGTCCCCGTAGCTGAAGCCGCCGGGTATGCACAGGATTTGATAGTCGGCCAGCATGGCCGGGTCTTCGAGTAGCCGAAACACGTGGGTCCGTTCTGAACTCGCGCCACACATGTCGAACGCGTGCGCCGTTTCCACGTCACAATTCGTACCCGGTGCCCGAAGCACACAAACCTTGGGTGTTGCCATCACAATTCCGTCGTTTCACTCGTCCTGCGGACCATTTCGGATACCCGAAACAGGCTCGCGATATCCTCAAATCTCTCGTTCGTGCGTTCTCGCACGGCGAAGCTGGATGCTAGCGTTCCCGGCCGATTTGTTCCAGCAACTGTCGCGTCAAATTCTATTCCGTCAGATTGATGGCAATGACTCGCCCACCGCGCAAGCAAGAGTTTCAACGGTAGTCGTGATCGAAGACCCTTGCTTGCGCTTCGGGCTGGTGTGGTATGTCATTCCCTGCTTGTCCCCGTCGATGCACGGTTGTACGATCGATGCTTGGCCATCAATCTGTGTCAATGAGGTGTACACCGTGATGCGAGTTTTGGCGATTATCTTGTCCTCGATGGTGTTCGCATCATCCGGTTCCATTTTATTGGCGGAATCCAATTCCGTTGAAGACGACATCAAGACGGTATTAACGGTCGGTCCTGGTGGCGTCGGGTCGAAGGATGCCCGCATTGCGCGGGACCGACTGGCCAAGGGTGGCGTCAAGCAGCTGCCCCGTTTGCTGGCGGCCATGGACACCGAAAACCCGGTCGCTGCCAACTGGTTTCGTACGGCGTTCGAGCAGATTGTGCGTCGCGAAGAAGCCAAGCCTCAGTTGCAATTGCCGATAGCGATCTTCAAGTCGTTTGCACGCGATCCGAAACGGCAGGGAAAAGTTCGGCGGCTGTTACTCGACCTGCTCGATCGACACGATCCGGGCTTTCGTTCGAAGCTGATTCTCACATTGCTCGACGACCCCGAGTTCCGCGGCGATGCGGTGACTGAAACGCTGAAGCGGGGCGATGCTGCGAGAAAGCAGGGCGACGATGAACAGGCAAAGTTGTTATTCCATGCGGCGTTTGGCGGCGCACGCGACAGCAGCCAGGTCATTGCAGCCGCCGGTAGACTGAAGGCGGTTGGCGAAGAGGTCAACATCATTTCGCACATGGGATTCGTTATCGACTGGCATTTGCTCGGCCCGTTCGATGCGCCGGGCAAGACGGGTTTCAAGCTCTCGTTTCCGCCCGAAGAATTGATCGACCTCACCGCCGCCTACGATGGCAAAGCTAGCGGTCAAATCCGTTGGAAGCGGTACCAAACGTCAGATCGGCTCGGGCAGGTCAATCTGGCAACCGCGATCGCGCCTGTCAAAGAAGCGGTTGGCTATGCCTACTCGGATATCAATTCGCCCCGCGATCAGAAAGCCGAACTGCGCTGCGGAGCCGACGATAACATCACTGTCTGGCTCAATGGCAAGAAGGTCTTCAGCCGGCTGCAGTGGCTCAACGGGATTCGGCTCGACCGTTTCTCTGCTCCCGTTACGCTGAAAAAAGGCCACAACATTTTGCTACTGAAAATCTGCCAGGGACCGCAACACAAGAATCCCGCTGTGCCGAATAACTGGTCGATGCAACTGCGGTTCTGCGACACCAACGGCGCCGGCGTTGGTATTACGAATGCGTTGAAGTGAAAAGCCGAGAGCCCAACATGAGAAAAACGCGAATCATCCCACTGGCCGTTATCGCGGCAGCGTTCTGTTTGACCATCGATAACGCCGCGGCCGAAAACTGGCCCGGTTGGCGTGGGCCGTTGGGAACTGGTGTGACCACTGAGACGGGTATCGTTGGCAAGTGGTCTGCCGATAAAAACGTGGTGTGGAAATCGCCGTTGCCCGGTATGGGCATCTCGAATCCCATCATCTGGAACGACCGCGTGGTCGTCACCGCTTCGGACGGCTACCAACTGTCGAACCTGCATGTGATCTGCCTTTCGCTCAAAGACGGGCGGGAAGTGTGGCATCAGCGGTTGTGGGGAACGCGGCCCACGCGGCATCACGGCAGCAAAAGCAGCATGGCCAGTCCCGCACCGGTGACCGATGGCCGTCATGTCTTCGCGTTTTTCGGCACGGGCGACATGTTTTGCATCGAACTCGCAACCGGCGCATTGGTTTGGCAGCGTTCGTTAGCGGCCGAATACGGGGTGATCGAAAACCGCTTTGCCGCCTCGAGTTCGCCGTTACTGCACCGAGATAAACTGTTGTTGCAATGCGATCATTACGGCGATTCGTATCTGCTGGCGGTCGATAAGGCGACCGGCAAAAACGTGTGGAAAGTCGAACGCCCCGAGCGCTGGCTGTCGTGGGCATCGCCGCTGTTGGTCCCGTTGGGCAACGACAAGTTTGAGCTGGTTGTCAGTGGGTCGCATCAGCTTGAAGCATTCGATCCCGACACCGGCAACAAACTGTGGACCGTTGACGGCATGAGCCGCGAGTGCATTCCGACACCCCTTTATGCACATGGATTGATTTACGCGGTCAGCGGTCCCAAGGGGCCGACGCTTGCCATCAAACCGGGGGGACGTGGCAACGTGACGGAGTCGCGGGTCGTCTGGCGAAACACGCGCGGGGCGCCGTTTGTGCCGTCGGCAATTCTCGTGGGCGACTTCTACTACCTCATCGACGATCAGGGAATCGGCACCTGTCTCAACGCGCACACGGGCGAACGCGTCTGGCAGAAGCGGTTCACGGGAAAGTACACGGCCTCGCCGATTGCGGCCGACGGCAGAATTTACTTCGTCAATGAAGCGGGCCTGACGACGGTGATTCAAGCGGGCGTGAGCAACTACGTGGAACTGGCCCGCAACAACGTGGGCGAGGCGGTGTTTGCATCGCCGTCGATCGCACAGCAGCGGCTCTTCATCCGCACATCGCGCCACCTGTTCTGCATCGGCACGGCAAAGCTTTGACGGTAATCACACACCCAAAGCCCACGGGTCGCAGCCCGTGGGACTCTGCGTATTCTTATTTCCTACGTGTGCCAGTCGGTTTGGCACTGGTACGGCTCGTCTTGTTGTACAGCGTCAAAACAATTGACATGCCCTTTTTCAGCGGCGTACCCGGCTGGGGCGATTGCCGGTAGATGCGAAACACATCCTTCTGCTGAGGGGCCGGTGCGCCTTGCTTCAGCTTCACCTCGTAGCCGGCCTTTTCCAGTATCGCTTTGGTCGTCTTCCAATGCTGCCCAATCAGGCGCGGCATTTTCGGTTGCCCAGTTGCAGCCACTCCCTGGGCCTTGGGTGGCTGATGCACAATTCGCTTGAAGCCCGCCCGCTTGATGACAAACGGGTTTCCACCAAATTGCTTTGCAAAGAATCCCGGCTGGCGGACGTTACTGAACTGGTAAACCGACTCGCTGTTTCCACCGGGATCGATCAGCTTGATCGCCTGTGGATAGTATGTTTTCGCATCGAGCATCACCTCCGCTCGACTCCAGTTATTTGCGTCCTTTCCAAGACGAGGAAACGCGATGAGGTGAATGCGTCCTTTGGCCGGATTGTTGTGCGGTCCGACGCTCAAGTCGTAACGGACTTCCGCCTTCTTGGCCTTCATGCCGAACAAAAACGGCAGCGGACTTTCCGTGATCCCCTGGCCTTGAATCTCCTTGGGAATGGGAAAGACCTCAATCGTCTTCTCTGCGGCGTCGACCTGGATGATTTCTTTGCCGTTGCTCACCCACTGCTCTTCCTTGCCCGGCTGCACCTTGAACGGCTTGCCTCCGGGGAGTGGTTTCCCATTCTTGCCGAGTACGCGCGGTTTTTTTGTGGATGTCCACGGCTCGATGTCCATCCGGCCTTTATCGGGCGACTCGAACCAGAAACTTCCCTTCGTTCGCCGTTCGACGTTGAAGACAAAATCGTAGATCCAACGATGATGTTCGCCCTGCAGCTTCTTGAACTTGCCGGATGCGTACTCCCAGTCCTGCAGAATCTTGCGGACTTCGGCCGACGGCGGTTTGACGCGCAGCGGTTGGCCAACGGGGCGTCGGCTTCTGGCGGTTGGTTGCCGCGTTTGCGCAGCGCGCGGTGCGCCTTGTGCAAAAAGTGAAGCGGGCTGAAGCGCGAGCAGGCAGGGCGAGACCGTGCCGGCCAGGCAGAATTGGAAAAATCGTCGGCGATTCATCGTAATCGGAATCCTTTCCGGAATTAGGATGTGGCCCGTCATTCCGGCGGGAATTTGGAGGGTTCGGCGTGGCAGATTCGATGTGGAAATCGGCGGGAACAACGCAAGGTGAACGTCTGCAGTGGGTTACTCGAACGGTGGTGGATATGGGGCCGGGGATTCTAGCAGGAGTTCCCAAAAGCGAATACCCCGGATTTCGGCTGTGTTTCACACTGGGGAGCTCAGCGAAGAGTGGGTGCTAACTGTGGGAACGATGACATGGCTACACAGTTTTTGCCGTTCGGGGGTGCCTGTGGCAGAGTCTTCGATGCCACAGCGAGTGTTCCTGCATCTTTCCAGGTCTTAAAACTGGGGGCTGCGCTCCGAAAGCGTCGCTTCGACCCCAGGCACCCATTTGCCGTTTTGATTTACTGAGCCGCCCTGGTGGCGATGAAAATCAGCGTTTCAGCTCATTCCGGAAATTCAAACAGCGCGGCCAGCGGTACGCCGCAGCGCTGGACGACCGCGATTCGCCTCGCGGATGGCGGCGGAGAGTCGAACAGAGAGATTCCCGGCGAGTCGGCTCGCCGGCGATAGATCAGCACATAACGGGGGTGCGTCTTGTCGGAATCGTACCAAGGTCGCAGTTTGATTCGATGTTCACGCAAAATGGGCGATTGGAGCTGCAGGTCGTCGATGACCCATTGATGTGGCACGGGGAAGAAGGTGACCGTCGATCCGTCGGGGACGGCGTCGGTAGTTTGCTGTAACAGTTCGCGGGTGAGGCCGTCGCCCCAGTAATTGGTTTCCATGCCAAGACCTTCGGCTCCGCGAAGTCCGCCGACCAGCAGGTTGTAGTAGCCAAGGTAACACGGATGCACCGCCCACATCCCGTATCCCTGTAGCGCAAACAAGAGTGTGCAAGTCGCGACCGCAGTTCGAGCCGACAGTTTGCGCCTCAGCCAGTCAAGAAAAACACTTGCTCCCCGCCCAATGAAGACGGCCCACAACGGAAAGACGACGAGAAACAGCCGAGCACCGTCGTAGACGGCGACGCCGGGAAGCGCAAACAGAACGAGCGGGAACACCATGCATGCCAGCAGTAACTGCTCGCGCGGTTGAGTTTTGAGGCAACGCCACCCGCGCGGCAAGCCGGCAATGCCCAGCAGTTGAAGTCCGACGGGAACGCTCACCAGAAACATGACCGCCGGATAATGCCAGGGAACATCGACGTCGGCGTAACGCTCGCCGAAGTAGAACACATACAACGTGATGCGGCCGGTGGTGCGACCGAAGTATTCAACCAGATGATCGACGGGCGAAAGCCAAAGCCAGGGCCAACCGATAAAGAAAACGGTCAACCCGGTCAACGACCAAACGACCAACGGCAGCAAGCTGCGCATTCGCCAATTCCACACCGCCCACAGCACAATGGGCAACGGCAGTAAAATGGCCTGAATCTTCGTCAGCAGCGCCAGTCCAAACAGAATGCCCGTGAAGCAGGCCGTCTTCCATTTGGGCGCGGTATCGCCGGTCCACCAGTGGGCAATGCCAAACACGGTGACGCAATACGTCAGGTTGATGAATGTCTCCAACGCGGCCAGATGCGCGTGGCCGAACAACCTCGGCATGAACACCAAAGCAATCGCCGCCGCTGTTCCTGCCGTTCGCCCATACCACAGAGTTGAGAACCAGCCGACGAGAAAGACGAGAGCCGCAAAGGCGAACGCGGCACCCGTCCGCGCACAAGCCGTCGCCACAAATTGCGGCGGATGATCCCTTGGCGGGAACAACGCCCGCGTGAGCTTGTGGGCCAACCCCAGACCGAACCGTCCTAATGGCGGATGATCGGGGTTGTGGTAACCGATCCCCATTCTGCCGCGTTGTTTGTCTGCGAAGTGTGGAAGCGGGCTATCGCTCGCATCGCCGAATGATTCACTCAGCGTCAATCGTCCGACGATCAGTTCGGGCAACGTTTGAACGAGCCGTACGCCTTCCTCGACGTTGAACATTTCGTCGGTGGTCAGTCCCGGCCCTTCCGGCATGCCGGGATAGCTGCCAGCCGGATCGATTGCCGAAACGATCGCAGCGAACGCAAGCACGGCAACCAGCGCCGGAAACGCCCAACCGTGTCGCACAGCGCTAGGTGGAACAACATCCATAGGCGGGGGATTGAAACTCCGTCTGGAAGGTCGTGAATCGTATGCTTAAGAAATTCTACCACCAACTGGCCCCTTCTGAACAATCCACCGACCCCTGATGCAATTCGTTGCCGGTTAGGGGGGAGAGATTCTGGCACGCCAGGAAGCATTCGAACCGCATGAATGCGGTCACTGCGAACCTTCAATTGAATTCTTCCGCATCGCTGTTCCGACCGGGCGACTCTGCCCCATCGGTATGAGGGGACACAGCCGACACAACTGTTACATCCGGACGGCAGAATATTACTGAAAACGGCAGGTCGGCAAAGTCGTGCTGCCAATCACACGCTAGAGTTGTACGATAGCCCGCTGCTGGAACGGCCCACTTTGCAGGTTCGTAAGGCTTGTGGGGAGTGATAGGACAATGAGTCACGACGATTCTTTTTTCGGTTCTTCACCGATTTTAATGGGTGTTTTCAGCACGGTTTGAGTTTCAGTTTTCCACAGAAGAACAGGATGCGGGTGCGGTAGTTCGCAAAGTTGCGGAAGCCGCGGGCGTTCGACTTGATGG
>CAUZOL010000322.1:0-8080 GCA_963581435.1 Planctomycetota bacterium | reverse complement strand
GGCGTGCCGGGCGCTGAAGCGAACTCGAAAAAAAAGACGTTGATTGCTGCCGAACAAGAACGTGAGGACGTGGCTCAAAAGCGTTCCCAATGGAAACGGACGCTGCGAGCGAGTCATCCAGACGATCAAATCCGAATGCCTGGCGAAGTTCATCATTTTCGGCAAGACGCACCTCGATTATTTGTTGTGTGAGTTCACCGAGTACTACAACACGGTCCGGTCACACATGGAGCGGGACCACCTGCCACCTCGACGCGATGTGCCGAACGAGATCGAAACGCTGCCGCTCGATCAGATCGAGGTAAAATCGCACGTCGGCGGGTTGGTTCAGTCGTTCGAGCGGAAAGTGGCGTAACGCAACTCGCCGATCTTGATGAAAGCTACCAAGATTCCAACGCCACCAGTCTGCGCTCTGACTGCACAGATCGCTTCGATCTGTATCTCAAACATCGACCTTCAGCAGTTCTTCACACGGGAACCACATTCCAACTCGTTTGTGACACGCGACTTCACTACGGAAAAATCCGTTGAACCCGACGGCTCAACTCAGAGTCCAGTCCCGTGCCAGGAGCGTAGGCTTGAGTTGTCAAAGAGTTGCCCACACGCCGTGAATGCCGAGCCCGTGGACATATCGGCTATTCGACGCATGGGGCGTTTAGACCCATCCTACGACACAGAAACTGCGGGTGTGGCCACACCCGCGAGTAAGGTTTTCCGACGTTTTCTGGGGTTTGCTCAGGCGTCTCCAACATGCGTTTCGCACTGAAATACAAGGATTTTCTGCGATATCGAGCAATTCGAGCTGTGAGCTTTTAAGTCCCGAGCGTCTGCCAATTCCGCCACTCGGCCAGGCATTGTAAGAAGTAACGTTTATTTCGCGTTCCGCAGCTTACTGCGTTTTGTGGGGGCGCCCCACGTCATTGATGCCTCAAATGAAGTTCTGGCGAAACCCTCTGTTGGTTCACAACACCTCTAGTATTCAAGCGCAGAGTTCGCACACAACCGGGTTTTGACGGAGCCTCATATCATTTCTGGCAAGAAGATGGTATCCGCTGGCAACAGCCGATGGCCACCTCGATGGCACAGTCTACCAAGTCGTGCCGCCAGTGAGAATCACAGACGCCTTATTTGGAATTTCCGCTCGCAACCCACCCGTCCGCCTTCGCCTCGGCGGAGAAATTGAGAATCGCGCGGCGATCTGCTAGTTTGCTACTCGTGTCGCACGAGGAAATCTGTTGTCGCGTTAACAAGTTGCCGGGAGTCTGAACATGTCGGCCGAGAAGACGATCTTCAAACGCATCATCGACAAGGAAATTCCCGCCGACATCGTTCACGAGGACGATCTCTGTTTGGCCTTCCACGATGTCAGCCCGCAGGCCCCGACCCATGTGCTGGTGATTCCAAAGAAAGAAATCGCATCGTTGGCCGATGCACAAGACGAGGACGCGGCACTCATCGGACATCTGTTCGGCATCGTCCGCAAGCTGGCCGAAGATTTGGGGTTGGCCGACGGTTATCGAACCGTTATCAACTGCGGTAGCGACGGAGGCCAATCGGTCGATCACCTGCACATTCACCTACTCGGCGGCCGCGCACTAACTTGGCCACCGGGTTAGTATTTGAGATGCGTTTCGCAACCCTCCCTCACGCTGGGAGAGCGTTGTAGTGAGGGCCTACGCTCGGCCTTGTCCCCTCGCACCTGGCCTCTCTTCTCAACAAGCCTCTCTCTTCGACAAGAGAGGGACCCCACAAGAACCTGAACGCTTGGAATTGACAATGCAACACATGAACTTCGAGGCACAACACAACATGAACCGCCGTTTGTTCCTGCAAGCGACGGCAGGAACTGCACTGCTCGCGTCCGACAATTTGTTCCTTGGGTCATCCACAATGGCCGAGGAAAACGCCCGCCAAGCCGACGCCGCCTCGAAGTTAATCGTCCACACCAGAATCCCCAGGAATGCCGAGCCGCCACTCGATGCGCTGGTCGAATCGTGGATGACGTCCGTCGAACGGTTCTACATTCGCAGTCACGCGCCGATTCCCGAAATCGACAGGGAAAGCTTTCGGTTGCAAGTTGTCGGACAGGTCGAGCGACGGCTCGATTTGTCACTCGATGATTTGAAGAGCGGGTTTACCAACGTGTCGGCCATCGCCACCATGACGTGTGCCGGCAATCGACGCAGCGAACATGGTGCCGTCAAGCCGGTCAAAGGGGTTCAATGGCGCGAAGGGGCAATCGGCAATGCGCGATGGGGCGGCGTGCGGCTGTCTGAAGTCTTGAAGAAGGCCGGCCTCCGCGATTCCGCCAAGCACGTGTGGTTTGAAGGTCTCGATCAGATCGAACGCAGCGGCGGGACGATTCCGTTTGGTGGTTCGATTCCAATCGAAAAAGCACTGGCCGACAGCAAAGAGATGCCGGGCGCCTTGCTGACGACGCACATGAACGAGAAGCCGCTCACGCCCGACCACGGATCACCGTTGCGGCTGGTGGTGCCGGGCTACATTGGTGCCCGCAGCGTCAAATGGCTGGGCCGCATCGTGGTCAGCGACCGCCCCTCGCCCAACCATTACGTTGCCACCGCCTACAAGCTGGTGGAAGAGGGAACCAAGCTGGAGTGGGCCGAAGGCGGACCACTTTATCGCTACCCACTCAACTCGGTCATCTGCACGCCAACAACCGGCGGCAAACTGCAGGCGGGCAAAGCGGTCGTCGCCGGCTACGCACTCCCGCCCGGTCAGGCAGAAACAACCATCGCCCGCGTCGATGTCTCCACCAACGGCGGTCAAACCTGGACGCGAGCCAAGCTCACCTCAGCCGCCCGGCAATTCTGCTGGCAACTCTGGAAAGCCGAAGTCCCCGTCACCCCACAAACCACCGACCTGCTGGTCAAAGCAACCGACTCCCGCGGCCACACCCAACCGGCAACGGTTAACTGGAACCTCAAGGGCTACATGTTCAACGCCCCGCACCGGGTGAAGGTGGATGTTGGCGCGTGATTCAAGACGGTGCCAGACAACGAGCATTCCGTAGGAATTCAGTTTCGTTGAATGATTAGCGAGACCGCAAAAAAGGTGCAACGGCGATGCTAGATCTTGACCCTAGCCACGATTCAACGCTGCCGCCTCGCCGCAAAGCGACATGGCCGCTGTATTCTGCCGCCGCTGCTTTCGTTCTCATTGGTTGCCTGGTTGCCCAATTTCCACCTATTCAGAAAGCGGTTTCGAGCGACGATGTTTCTGCCACTTACAATCTTATGGTGGCAGGCGCCATTCCGTGGTTTCTTCAGTGGGTGGGTGTAACATGCGCGATTCTTGCTTGTTTCGGATCACGCAATACACGGAACGCCAAGTTGTTCGCCATTTTGGGATCGCTTACGCTCGCCACAATCTGGTGGTCCGGACTTGCATTCAAGTTTCAAACTATGGATCCGCTCGAAGCAGTCCTTGATGTTGCGATGTTTGAAATCCATTCGCATTTTGGAATCTCCACCCCGTTTGACGAAACCCTATTCCACTTCATCGGTCCCATTTTGGACCCCTTGCATCTGCACGGTCCCCTAAACCTTCACGGATGGAACTTCCTTGTTGTTGTGCCTTCAACAACATTGGTGGTCGGTTATCTCCTGATTGTCGGCCGTTTTCTACCGATCAGCAGCCGATCACATTCCGTGAGAGATTACCTCAAGCTCACTGGTGCAATGCTACCAGTTTTCCTGCCACCTTTTTTCCGATTGGGTCTCCGAATCACACAAACAGTGACGTAGTCTCGTCGGAGTGGTTGGAGTCACCCAATGGGAGCCCCCAGACAGACACGTGACCGACATTCTCTCTGCCCTCTCGCATCGAAGCGGAAACCGGCGATTCAGCGAAGAGTCGGAATTGGCGGCATGAGAGAAGCACACGATTGAGGACTGCGCTTCGGATCCGAATATTCAGGCGACCGAGGATGCCGGGATCATGTTGTTCGATCTGGCATAAATCGGAATCGGAACGCGACGCTCGACGGCGCGATGCCTACAACTCGCGTGGCTCTTTGATTCGCAACATCTGGTCGGCATCGATGTTTTCAAGAACTTGCTTCGTTCCCGATGGCCAACGGACCTCCAGATGCTCGATAAGCGACTGCTCTCCGAGACCGAAGAACAATCGTAAATCGCTCGATGACGCGTAACTTCCGCCACCCTTGATCTGTTTGGTCTGGGCACCCTGGGGCGTCTCAATTCGGACGATGGTCCCCACCGCGTCGCGGTTGCTTTGTATTCCGATCAATTGAAGCGACAGCCAGTGATTCGAATTGTCGGACTCGTTGGAGAGCAAGGCCGCCGGTTGATTGATGTGGGAGACGGCCAAATCCAAATCGCCGTCGTTGTCCAAATCGCCCAAAGCGACCCCGCGGCCCATGTGGTCGGCCGACATGTACGGCCCGGCCGCCGCGGCAACATCGACGAATCGTGTGCCTTTGTGGTTTTCCAGAAGAAGTGGTTTTTGCAGGAGCGGAGCATTCTTCGGAAATCGCACCACGTGTCCGTTGGCTGCAAACAGATCCTGATCGCCATCGCGGTCGAAGTCAAAAAACACGGTCCCCCAACCGACCGACATCGCGCCCGCCGCTCGCACTCCCGTTGGTTGACTGACGTGTTGAAACGAAAAGTTGCCTTGATTGCGGTACAACGCAAAACTCTCACGTTCGTAGTTGGCCACCCACAGGTCGGGCAAGCCGTCGCCGTTATAGTCGCCGACATCGACGCCCATGCTACCGTCTGGCAGTCCCGTATCGCTCAACGCCGTTCCGCTCATCAACGCGGTCTCTTCCAACCGGCCGCGCCCCTCATTGCGAAAAAAGAAATTGGGAACCGTATCGTTGCCGACGTACACGTCCAGATCGCCGTCCAAATCGGCATCGGCCATCACCACGCCAATGCCTTTTCCGCATTGACCGGGTTCCAATTGCAGTCCCATTTCACGCGATGCGTCGCGAAACGAACCGTCACCATTGCTTAGATACAACACGTCGGGAAGTGGATCGAATTCACGCGGCGGGCAAACATCACGCCCGTCGGGCGGTGGTCCCGGGCAGTGCGGGTGTTTCTCGAACGACCAGTCCACATAATGTGTGATGTAGAGATCCAGATTGCCGTCGCCGTTGATATCGCCCCACGCTGCGCTAATGCTCCACAGCGAGTCATTCAGGCCGGCGAGGGTCGAGATTTGCTCGAATGTCCCGTCGCCATTGTTGTGGAACAACAACAGCCCCCCATAACCGGTGATCAGCAAATCGGCAAACCCGTCGTTGTCGAAATCGCCCGTGGCGGCGCCGTGGCTGTAGTACGGGGCGTGCGTCAGTCGGGCCGACTCGGTCACCTTGGTAAAACGCCAACGTCCATCGTTGCGGAACAGCCCGGGCGAAAGTCCGCGTATCTGCCGCTTTCCAACAAACTCGCCTCCACCGGGAATGAGCAGGTCGAGGTCGCCGTCGGCGTCGAAATCAAACAGGGCCAAGCCACCACCCATCGATTCCAAAATGGCATAATGGCTGGCTTCGGCATCGTTGCGGTAGGTGAATTCGATCCCCGCTTCGGCCGTCTTCTCCACAAATCGTGCCGACGCGGTAACGCTTGCGCCACCATCGACCGACGCTGCCGAGGAGACTGCATTGGAACTGCCTGCGTTTTCGTCTCCATCGAAACAGCCCACGCAAACGACAAGCAGCAATCCCAACACGACCGCTGGCAGGATTGCTGGCAACGTGCAATTCCTGCTGAGTCGGTTCTTACCGGTTCGCAAGCAGCTGTTAGTCCGAGGAAAGTTTTCCGCTGCCGGGTTTGGATACGCTGGAGGTCGATTGGTGATGCGCGGCAACTGCTCGCTGAGGGCGTATCGCTTTGGCGGAGTCAGAATGCCAGACGGCTGGCGCGGTGCAATGCTGGAAGGGCCACGTCCGCGCACGCGACCGTCGATATCTGTTGGGTCTGTCACAAGCAACAGAACACGTGACCGAAAAACCTCACGGGAAAATCCATGTGTTAATCGTTCGGTCACGTGCCTTGAACCACCAGCTAATCCGTAAGAGCAAAGTCGAAGACGTTCTTCGTCGCGTCGTCGGTAACCGTTGCAGTCAAGCCGCTATTGTCGAGATCGGCATATTTCGTCGGGATCTCGCTCTTGGTATCCACCACATTACTGGCATCACCGCTTTGTTGGGCCATCTTCGCCATGTCTTCCGGTTTCATCGACTGCATATCGGCTCCCGTGGAAGCAGACTTCGAAATGGTCACCTTCGCGTCGCCAGTCGGCGAGCCTGGATTTCCGCCCGTTGTCAAAGAGTATTTTCCCTCGGCATCCGTGATTCCCGAAACAAGAGGACTCCCCTCAATTGAGAAAGTGACGGTCGCTCCGGCAAGCGGGCTATCCTTATGGGTGACGGTGCCGGTGACACCCACCAAACTCGGCGCATCACTGCCGCCACAGCCCACAAACAGAGCGGCTGCAAACAGCAGCACGACGAGATGCATTGGTTGACGAAACACGTAGTAATCCTCCCAATTGATGACGACAGGTATAGAAAAAAGTCCAGCCGCCGTTCAAAGACGGCAACTGGTCACACACGGAAGGTCCGCCGGGTTCCAAATGACTTTGAGATCAAAACTGCCCGACGACTTCGCCATCAGCCCGGCCGCCGAGGCGTTGATAGGTCTGGTAGTCGATGTTTTCGCTCAAGAAGCGGACAGAACCATCGCCCAGCAGAAATTGTGCACCACCGGTATGCCTGGACCGGAACCCCCAGGAATAATTCCAGTTGTTCTTGGCTCGGCAAGGCAAACTGGTGTCTGCCTGATTTTCCGTGCAAGTATCCATCGTATTGAGGGGGGCGGAAGTGGAAGCATGAGCATTCCCCATTCCATTATAAAGCCACCACCCCCCGGTATGGTCGTTGCAGTCGGGAAGAATCTCGCCCACAAAAATTGTGTTTGACAATCCGTCGGAAACCTGGGCGAATTTGACCTTGGCGAGGAGACGACCGAAAACGCCGGATAGGTTGGTAGTAGCTACCGTATTGCCGTGATCGGCAGTCCCCTGGGTTGCGTGGTAGTTAACACCAGGTGTAAAAAACGTATTACACGACCCGTTCGCAGAGGGAGTTCGCTGGGAACCCATGCTGCCGCTATAACTCGTCGTTGCCCATGAAGGATTTTCCTCCGATGAGTCCGTGGGACATCGGGCATAGGGAGTCTGCATTTGGCGTGCCCGTTTTCCGCCGGGCATCAGCGTATCATACGGCTGACGACCAGTGATCTGGAAATCTAGCGCGTTGTAAAGTGGTGTCTGATCCATAAACGGAAGAATTTGAACCTGCCAACCCACCTGGGGTCGCTGCCAGTTGGCACCGGCTGGCGGGATTTGCCCGTATGTTCCTTCGTAGTTGTGAATGGCCAAGCCATACTGCTTCAGCTGGTTCTTGCAGGTCGAGCGGCGGGCTGCTTCCCGGGCCTGCTGCACTGCCGGCAGCAATAGCGCAATCAGAATTGCAATGATGGCGATAACGACGAGCAACTCGATGAGAGTAAAAGCACGTCGCAAACGAAGCTTGAACATAATCAACTCCTCCTCTGGTGGAAAAAGGAAAGACGGCAACTTAAATAAAAGCAGTGAGATCCAACCTCAATTACCGAGCGAATTGAGGTGCGGGCATTTACGAACCAACCCGAAAGGACAATATTCCATTTCGAGATTGTAAAATGTATGGAAAAAGTGGCAGACCGATTATTCTCAAACCTGAACCGGCTTAGAGACGCGGAGACAATCTAGAGTAAGTAGAACACGCCATCGACATTGTGTCAAACGCCAAGTCCCCAAAAATCGGTAGAAGACGTAGAATCCGACTGGTGGCCGTGGAGGGTTGTATCAGCAATATTCTGGTTCTTCACCGATTTTAATGGGTGTTTTCAGCACAGTTTGAGTTTCAGTTTTCCACAGAAGAACAGGATGCGGGTGCGGTAGTTCGCAAAGTTGCGGAAGCCGCGGGCGTTCGACTTGATGGATTGTATGCGGCTGTTGAAGCCTTCTGCCGTCGCGTTGC
>CAUZOL010000321.1:0-8094 GCA_963581435.1 Planctomycetota bacterium | reverse complement strand
TTCGATTGGCGGCCGAGAGTTGGCGTCGATCAACCGCGATGCCGTGCGCAACGCATTCGGCATGGTGCTACAAGACCCATTCCTTTATTCGCGAACCGTACGAGACAATCTCGTGATCGGCCACCGATCGGCCGCCGACGAAGAGGTGCAAGAGTCAACCCGCGCAGCCGACATTCACTCGAACATCGTAGATTTTGGCAGCGGCTACGAAACGATGGTGGGAGAACGCGGCGTGACATTGTCTGGCGGTCAACGGCAACGGATCGCCATCGCCCGGGCGCTGCTGAAGAACCCGGAGTTCCTTGTTCTCGACGACAGTCTCAGCGCTGTCGATACCAAGACCGAAGCCCATATCCTGAAATCACTCGCTGCGCGACGCGGACGGCGGACAACAATTCTCATCGCGCACCGTCTGTCATCAACACGGTTAGCCGACCGCATCTTTGTGCTGGATCACGGCCGCCTGACTCAGGTCGGAACCCACGATGAACTGCTAGCGACAGACGGTCCTTATCAACGGCTTTGGACAATCCAGGGGACACTCGAGCAAGAGATGGAACGCGACATTTCGGGGGTCCCCCCATCATGAACAGTCCAGACTGGTTCGAGGACGACCACGAAGAAGAAGTCGATTTGCGACTTTGGCGCAAATTGCTCGCGTACACGCTGCACTACAAACGGACGGCGATCGCGTTCACCGTCATCGCCATCGGCATGGCGGCGAGCGATCTCTGCTTTCCACTACTCACAGGCAAACTCATCGCCGACATCGAAGCGAACGGCACCAATGTCGATCTGGAATTCTACGGTTGGGCATTCGCCAGCCTCACCGTCTCCATTGTCTCTTTCATCTGGGGCTTCATCCTCTGTGCCGGCAAAATTCGCACACATGTCAGCCACGACATTCGCCGCGACGCGTTCGGGCAGTTGCAGGAACTGTCGTTCAGTTTCTTCGACGCGAAACCGGTCGGCTGGCTGATGGCGCGACTCACGTCCGACTGCCAACGGCTCTCGAATATTCTCGCCTGGGGCGTGATGGACCTGATTTGGGGCACAACCCTAATGATCGGCATCGCGATTGTGATGCTTGTTTACAATTGGAAACTCGGCTTGGCCGTGCTGGCGGTTGTGCCGGTGCTATTTGCGGTCAGCGTCTTTTTCCGCAAACGGATTCTGAGAACTTCACGACTCGTGCGGAAATACAATTCGAGAATCACTGCCGCGTACAACGAGAGCATCGTCGGCGTGCGAACATCGAAGGTGTTCGTTCGCGAGGAAGACAACCTCCGCGATTTCGATCACCTGGCCGACGAAATGTGCGCGCATTCGATTCGGAATGCCATTCTGTCGGCCGTCTATCTGCCCATCGTGCTATCGCTGGGCAGCATCGCCATCGCGATGGCGTTGGCGACCGGCGGACATCAGGTTCTCATTGGCGTGCTCAGCATCGGTGAAGTCGTCATGTTTATGTATTACGCACAACTGTTCTTCGCGCCGATCCAGGATCTCTCGGCCTGGTTCGCCGAACTGCAGATGGCACAAGCCTCGGCCGAACGGGTACTGAGCCTGATTGACTCCGTACCCGACGTCCGCGATTCCGACGAAGTCGCGCGGCGGATTCAACAATCCGGCAACGACGGCCATCCCGATGAGGTCGGCCGCATCGAGTTCGAGAATGTCGGCTTCCGATACGACACCGGCCCGGACATCATTTCGGATTTCAATCTGGTTGTCGAACCGGGCCAGACAATCGCGTTGGTGGGTGCAACCGGCGGCGGCAAATCAACGCTGGTCAACCTGCTCTGCCGATTCTACGAACCGACGGCAGGTCGCATCCTCATCGACGGCATCGAATACCGCGACCGTGGCTTACTGTGGCTGCAGTCGAATTTGGGAATCGTGCTGCAGCAACCGCATCTTTTCAGCGGTTCGATCGGCGAGAACATCCGCTACGGCCAACTCGACGCAACGCCGCAGCAAATCGAAGACGCAGCCAAACTGGCCGGCGCACACGATTTCATCGCGGAGTTGGAAGCCGACTACGAAACCGAAGTCGGCGAGGGAGGCGATCAACTCAGCCTGGGGCAAAAACAACTCGTCTCATTCGCCCGCGCCATCCTCAAGCGTCCGCGGTTGTTGGTGATGGACGAAGCGACGTCGTCGATCGACACCGAAACCGAACGGCACATCCAACACGGACTCGCGCAAATGCTGAAGGGCCGCACCAGTTTCGTCATCGCCCATCGCCTCTCAACCATCCGCGCCGCCGGCCGAATTCTCGTCATCGAGAAAGGCCAGATCCTCGAACAAGGCACCCACAGCGAGTTGCTGGAGAGCGGCGGCCACTACCACGACCTCTACACCGAACAATCCATGCGCGACATCGTGCGAATTGACAATGCGATTGATCCGTTTGCGTGAGGCAGCGGTAGCAACGTGTGGCACTGGTAGATCGCCCACCAGTGCCAACGGAGCGGCAAATTCTCAACAAGCAAATGGCGAAATGACAACCGTTGGCTCTGAGCGGAAACGCCCCACAGCATCGATCGCAAGCGAATGTCGGTCACTCCGTTCGCACTGGCGGACAAGCCGACCAGTGGCACCCGGCGGTGGCGGTGTCAGACCTTCATCTCTACTTCTTTTTCGTGCCGATGATTAGCGTGGGACCTTTGCTACCGACTGGGCTGAGAAAACGGTACGGAGTCACGCTGACGAAGCTGGGCAATTCGGCCTCAGCACTGCCCAGTTCCTTGCTATACAACGAGCCGAGCGTTGGGTATTGCACCGGTCCCTGCGGCAGATAACCGGTACGCAGCAAATACGACGCACGCGAATGATCCCCCTCCTTCGAAGTCATCGAGCGAATTGGGGCGACGTGCTGCATCTGTTGCGACAGTTTCGGCAAATGCTCGCAGATGCGAACACCCGAGACTGCGGTATCGATTTCCTTGAATTCACCGGCGTTCGCATGGCCCGGCTTCATGTCGAACGTATCGGTCTGAGTCGGTCCGCCCGACATCCACAGCAGGATGCACGACCGCCGCCGCTTGGGATCGTCGGCCGTTTCCGCTGCCAGCGTCCTGAGCCATCCGGACATGGATGCGCCCGTAGCGCCGAGGGCCATCAAACGAACGAGATCGCGCCGCGAGAGGTCGTTGCGGATTTCGAATTTCGAATTGCGGATTGAGCGAGCAGCGTTCATCGAACAACCTTCGTGTGTTTGCAGTTCACGGTGATATTTGACCAACTCGCCGTTTGCTTTTCATACCGTCAATGATTGAGCATGAATTCGCTGCTATTTAGAAGTGCCCAGAAGACGTCGCCGAGGGCGCGACGGCGGTCGGGCGTTTTGGCGTGCGATTCCACGTACTTGACCAACCGAGCCGTTTCCTCGACGCGCGGCGGACGGCTGAGAGCAGCGAAATAGAGCGCCTCGATCCGTTCGGCAGTTGTCATCAACGGGTATTCGGCGACGGCCGCCAATGTCCGGCTGCGGTTGAGATTCGTTGCATTGGTAACCAATTGCCCATTCATCATTGCCAGTGCCGGTAGAATTGTCGTCTCGCGCTCGACGGGTTTGTCGTTGTCGCTGTTGAACAACTCCAGAAACTTCGTGCGTGGGGAGTTCGAGTTGAACGCGAATTGGCGCTGATTGCGATTCGGTTCGCGATAGCCGGTGGCCTGCGCCAAGCTGTCGAACAACTGCTCAGACGACAGTCCTTTAACGGCCATGCGGGCGAACAGGCGGGGATTGTCCGTCTGGCTGGGGTGTCCGACCGAACTCGAAAGCTGATATGTTCGGCTGGCGGTGATGGCACGTATGAGATACTTCAAATCGAAATCGTTCGCTGCGAAGTCACGCGCCAATTCGTCAAGGAGTTGGGGGTGGCTCGGTTGGTTGCTCGAACCGAAATCATCGACGGGATTGACCAGCCCGATGCCGAACAGGTGTGCCCACATCCGATTGACGAGCGTTCGTGCAAAGTACGGATTCTGCGGCGAGACCATCCACACGGCAAGAGTCTGCCGCGCATCACCACCGCCCGCTTGCTCGCCGTTGTCCAGGAACGCCGGCGTGACATACGTTTCTGTGTCTGGTATACGCAATCCCTTCGGCGCCGCCTTCTTGCCGCCAAACAGGCTACTCAGCAGGCCAACCACTCCGCTTGGTTGCTGGGATTGAGGTTTGACCGGGGCGTAAAATGCGGCGAAGCTCCAGAACTGTTCGCGTTGCCAGGCATCGAACGGGTGATCGTGACACTGTGCGCATTCCAACCGCACGCCGAGAAAGATACGGGCCGTCGCCGCTCCCACATCTTCCGGCTTGTTCTGCTTAGCCTGAAAAAACGCCAACGGCGTCAGTTGGCCGCCATTTTGAAATGAGTAGATGTTTCCCGCCCCGGTCATCGGGACAGTGATGACATCCCGCACGATATCGTCGTAGCGGGCGTTCTTTTTCAGCTGTGCCCGCAGCCATGCTTCAAATCCGGGTACCATGCACCGCGCTTGAAAGCTCGTATTGGCTTCCGGCAACATCACGCGACGCCAGTAGGTCGTGAAGTGGTTGACGTAGCCATTTCCTTCGAGCAGACGATCGACCGCGCGGCGGCGTTTGTCCGGTGCACGGTCTGCGAGAAACTCACGCACTTCAGAAACCGTGGGAATTCGGCCGGCGATATCGAGCGACACGCGGCGGAGAAATCCGGCATCGTCAACACGCTCTGCCGGGCTCACATTTTCATCCGCCCATCGCGCGGTAATGTGCCGATCGATTCGTGCCGCCAGTGCGTTCACGTCAGCGGCGGACGGCGGAAGCGGTGCCTCGACGGGTTCGTCAGCCGCTAAATTGCTTGGCGTGAAACCCGCGACCATCGCTGCCAGCAGAAACCATTTCGCAAGAATTGAATGCGTTCTGCTCTTCATTTCGCCGCTCCATAGTTGCGTCCCACCCAAGTTGCGCGAGCATCGCGCAACGGCCCCGCAACAGTACTGACGTTTGAAGTGGACAAGTCTGTTTGCGAAAAACCTGAAAAGGGGCGATTTGATCAAAGTCTCCCCGGTGTTCATCGACGGGGCCTTGCCGGCCCCACCATGTTCACGATACCGGTTTATCCAACAAAACAAGCAGGAAAGTCGCAATGGGACCAAGCAGAAGTGACAACAGGAACCAGTTCAATCCACAGCGATTCTTCCCCTGTGCGACTCCAGCGTTGAGCAATGCCAGCGTTCCCCACCCCACGGCAAATTCGGATGCTTCTTCCATGCTTCAGTCGGCCCGGATAAATTTTCCTCATCGGCGTCTCTCACGATATTGTATTCGTCGAAGGCGTGTAATTCTTGCGCAGATACGCCGATTTTCAGCAAGACCGTTGAACGGAATAAATCTCCAGCCCATTTAGCCGCCCCGCTTGCGGGGCGTGTGCGTCGAATGGCGCGTCGCAACCACGGCGGGCAAGCCAGCCGGCTAAATGCCGCTGACACGGTTCACGCGATGAAACGACGCACTCTCCTTGCGCGGAGCATGAAGTTTCCGAGTAATCCGCAGATAACGCTGATACACGCATATGCCTATTGGGGCCGTCTCAATCTGCGCTCATCTGCGGACCTTTCCGTCGATCTGTTTCAAACGGGTAAAGTATTACTAAAATTCAAATTCGTCCATTTCGGCGGTAACAAATCCGCGACTCACTTCGTTTCTCTGTTGAACGAAGTTCGTTGGCTCATTGTGAGAGGCATACTGTGCGCAGCCGTTGGAACCGTCTGGTGCAGAAATACGGCGCGTTGGTGTTTGGGACCGCGTGGCGGATTCTAGGCCGAACGGCCGATGCTGAGGACGTTGTGCAGGATGTGTTTTTCGAGGCCCATCGATTGCAACGCAAGCCGGCGGACGACGGTTGGGGCGGATTGCTGTACCGCATGGCGACCTTTCGGACGCTCGATAAATTACGGCAGCGAAAGGCAACCGTTCCATTGGAGTCGGTCGAGCTGATTGGTGCGAACGCCGGCCCGGAGGACGAAGCCATCGGTCACGAACTGGAAGAGCGGCTGCGGCAAGCACTGACCGCGTTGTCGGACCGCGAGGCAGGCGTGTTCTGCCTGAAGTATTTCGAACAGTTGAGCAATACCGAAGTTGGAGTGGCGCTGGGAATCTCCGATGGCGCTGTGCGTGTCGCGCTGCACAAGGCGCGATCCAAATTGCAAGCTCTGCTGGCTGAACTCAATCCGGGAGAACACCATGTCGCCTGAATCCCCCGCCCCCGCCGACTTGGAATCGTCGCTGCCCGGCGAGACATTGCAGCCCCCGCTGCGAGATGCCGTCGAGCGCATTGTGGAACGCCGGGTCCCCGAAGACGCGCTCCAACAGGCGCTGCAGCGCGCACAACAGCGCAAACCCAAGCCGACCTCGCGAGTGGCTCGCGTCGGTTGGCACAAGACGCTCGTGCGGCGACTTGCAGTGGCCGTGGTAATTGGTGGCTGGTCGGCGGCGGCGATTGTGATCGCCGTGCAGGAGGCGGACGAAGCCGCGCGCCGCACTCAGTCGCAAAACAATCTGCCGCAAATCGCACTAGCGACGCACAATTACCACGACAGCCTCAACACCGCTGGGAATTCCGGAGTCGATATAAACAACCTGTTCGTGACCAACGGGGGCGAAGGCCGCTTTCGCCGCGGTGAGTCTGATCTGTCGTACTTCGAAGAGGATGAGAGGTACGGAAAGTTACCGGTCGTGGTAATGGTAGACAATTCCGACAGTATGAGTGTCGGCGAAGACCAGCGGGTGATTCACACTGCCGAGACCTCACTTGTGGTGAAAGACGTACTCGCGTTGGAAACCAAATTGCGGACGTTGATCACCGGGCCGAAAGACGTGGCGGTACGCGCTGATCGTCCCTCGCTGCGGGCCTCCGTTACGGGCTTCGCTCGCTCTACCTGATTCCGCCTCCGGCGACTTTACTTGATGGAACTGCGGAGCACACGAAAGCCCAGGTAGTAGTGCCGGTGGACAGGCGTGAGCCCGAAGCGGTACGCCGAACGGCAGTGGACGGAGTTGAGATTCCAGCTACCGCCCCGGATCACCCGGTCCGAGCCCGATGCAGCACCAGTCGGGTCGGTCGTCGAACCGCTCGGGTATATGCCAGACCGGTCCTGGCACCACTCATACACGTTGCCGTGCATGTCATACAGACCCCACGGATTCGGCTTCTTACCACCAACCGGATGTGTCGTCTTGCGAGAGTTCTTGTCGTACCACCCGTAATCGCCAAGCTGGGATTCACTGTCTCCGAAACTGTATTTCGTCGTCGTCCCCGCCCGGCACGCGTACTCCCACTCTGCCTCCGTTGGCAAACGGTATACGTATCCCCTCGACTTCTCCGAGGGCAGATCACTCAGCTTACGACAGAACTCTACGGCATCGGTCCAACTGACCTGCTCAACTGGGTTCTGCGGGGCTTTGAACTTGCTCGGGGTCTTCCCCATCACCTTCTCGTACTGCTCCTGAGTCACCTCGTAAACGCCCAGCCCGAACGGCTGCGTCAATGTCACCTGATGAGCTTCACTCCCCTCGCCCATCGTGAATGTCCCGCCAATGATTGGCTTAAACTCCATGCCGAGTGTGTTGGATAATAATGGCAGATCGCGGATGATTGGCGACAATACAGCAGCAGGAAGCTTCGCTAATACAGCAGCGGGCTGTTTCGGCCAGAAGTCTGCAAGCTCCCCGAAAGCTACGTATTCCGCGGGAGATTTCTGAATCCGGGCATCCAGTTGCTGCTGCATCCCGGCGATCTTTTCATGACGTGGGTTCAATTCCAGGTACGAACCGGTCGCCTGCCACATCGCCACCACTTCGTCCGGGTCCAGAATGCCATCCGCCTTCGACTCCTTCACCAGGGCCGTCAGCTTGTCTTCCGCTGCGACGATCTTTTCCAGTTGACTGCGTAACTGTTCGTCCGAAGATCGTAAATCCGATGTCTTCACTGTCCCGATCAGGCGATAGGCGCCCCTTGCATCGCCCTGACTCAATAAAGATGCTGCTTCCTCGTAAGCCTCATCACGCTGTTGGATCCGCTTGTCACGACGATCACGCAACTG
>CAUZOL010000320.1:0-8119 GCA_963581435.1 Planctomycetota bacterium | reverse complement strand
TTTCATTGCCTGCGGCAGTGAGAGAACGAAACAAGCCCCGTCGGTCACCGAGCCGTCAATCGACAGGTCGCCGCCCTGTTTTCTCGCCAGTTCTCGACTCAACGCCAGCCCCAAACCGACGCCGGGCTTTGAACCGGCGGCATCTCGGGCCGACTTTGCAAACAGGCGGAATAAACGTTTTCGCTCTTTGGGTGTCGCGCCGGGGCCGAAGTCGCGCACGCGAACATCGACCAGGGATTTGCGAATGTTGCAGCTCATTTCAATCGTACGGTTTGCCGCCGTCTCTGCGTACTTGCAGGCATTATCGACCAGATTAATCAACACTCGCTCGACCCCCGATGGATCGACGGAGACCACAATCGCCGTCCCCTCTTTGATCGGCACGACAGACAACTGCATTCCCGAGCGTTCGGCCCGTTGCTGCAATCGACCGGTGACGCGTTCGATCAAATCGGTCAGCGAAATCTCCTCGACGTGAATCGGTTGTCGGCTGCGGTCGATTCGTGCGTATGCCAGCACGTTTTCCACCAGATGCCCCAATCGAGCCGCTTCGCCGCGAAGTGTCTTTAGATATTCGCTCCGCTTCTCTTCATCGCTTACGAGGCCTTCATCCAGCATTTCGGTATAGAGTTGGAAGGTCGTCAGCGGGGTCCGCAGTTCGTGCGTGACCGCCGAGACAAATGCCGCGCGGCGTTCGCTGAGCGACAACACGCCCGAAAGCAACACGGCCCCAGCACGGCTGCTGAGAGCGTACACAGCCACGCCACCGTTAACGAACTGCGAATCGGTGACCATTCGCCCACCGTTTCATCCTGCAAGGGGCCGGGGACAATGCGAGCCGGAATCACCGTCAGCATGCGGCCCTCTTCATCCGGCATCTCGTTACGTATCGGCTGCAGATCGGCCGCGGGAAGCAAGTCGCCAACGTCGGTCAATAACGTCGAACGAATTTGCGGCCAATCCAGCCACACGCCCTGCACCAACTCACTGCCATCGACAGAGACCCGCCGCGCGAACAGCAGCCGTTTTCCAATCCACAACGGCTTGAGCGCCGAGACACGCACGTTGGAACTCTCGATCTGAAACCCCCAGTTCGACATCAGATTGTTGCCGACCTGCGCCGTATTTTTGGCGCGCAGCCGATACTCGTTTGCGGCCATTTGCTGCTGACCTACGACACTGGCACGCCCGTTGTTGTTGAGATCGACTTGAGCCTGCGTCGGTGGTGCTGTTTGCTGGGTTTTCGTATTGGGATTTGGAAAACCGTTCGGCAGTATCTCCTGTTGGGATTCTATCGCTGCCAATTGCCCCGGCACGACAGTCGATGAGTTCCTTTGCTCTCTGCTGGGTGTCGGCAGCGTCTCAAGCAGCATGTCGCGATTTGTGAAATGCGAAAGCGCAGTCAAACGCCGGCCTGCCTCCGACACCTGTCGTTCCGTCATATCGGTGTTGTCGCGAATAACCTTATTCACTTCGCCTCGGGGAACCTGTGGCGAGGTCAATTTGCCTTTGGGATCGTACTGAAAATAACAAAGTACCAGCGGGGACGAACCGGACAGCAACGGCGATGGCAGCAGCACCGGCGCTTTCACCTGGGAAAACGTCGCGGTCAACGCCTGCGACATCGGCACGAACGATCGGTATTCTTCGTAGGGCCGCGCGCTCTCCTGTCCAATGATGGGAAGTAGTGTTGAGTCCATTCGCCACAGCGCCAGCCGCACGTTTTCTTCCAACGCCGCCCGTTGCTCGGCAAGCTGCTGTTCGCGCTCCAGCCGCACCGCCGTCCGGCTGATCCAGCCCATGGCGAACAGCACCACGGCCAGGCAGGTACCAAATGCGATCCAAATGTGAGACGTACGTTTCATGGCTTAGTCGAGTGTCCGGAAGGTAAGCAACCGCTCTTCGAGTTGGGACAATTCCAGCGTTCCCAGCAGCACATCGCCCGGGGACGCCTTGCCGGTTGCGATGCGGGCGTTGGCGACGTCGACCAGCGACTTCAGCAGTTTCTGGTTGGCAATCGTCGTCTCGATTTGTTTGTCGATCACATACAGTCGATACCAGCCGGTTCGCACTGCGGCCAAGACATTCAACCGCTCCGCATCACGTTCGGCCCGTATCGCAAATGCTTCCAGACTGGCCTGCTGCTGTTTGGCGTTCAGCTTGCCCAACCACGGAATCGTCTGGCTGAGATTCATATTCGCCCGCTGGGAGCCGGAAGCCGTCTCAATCGGATCGCCGAAAACATTGGCTCCCAGTTTGGGGTCCGGCAGCTTGTCGACATGATGCGAACGAGCGGCCGCCGCCTGGAATTTCTGCTCAAGCCGCGTGAGACGGGGATTCTGCTCGATCGCTATCTGTTCCAGTTCAATCAGCGACGTACTCAGCAGAAGAGGGACATGCTGTGCTTCGCGAGTCACAACGGCTGGTTCGCTTGTCGGCTCTGGAGTCTCCTGGAATTCGACTTGCCGGACTGACGTCTCCACCGCCGATTCGCCGTCATCTTGCTGTTCCGTATTGGTGGCGGCATTCGCTGTCGGAGCAGAATCGACATTGCTCGCGATCCGCTCCGACCGCGACGATGCGCACCCGCAGACGAGACCCAGTGTGAGAAATGTCGATAGGGTGATTACTCCGTGCGTTCGCATCGTGTCGCCTCATAGTGCGCGTCTCTACGCCCCGACATGAACGGGGAGCCGCGTCGTCAGTTAAATTGACTGGGCAAAGTGCAGCAGCCGACGGCACGGTCTCTCTCACTCATCGTCCGTCTTCCCATACCGGCTGGTTATCGACGTACCGATCCTGCTGGTTTTCCGAGTAGTGCCGTTCCGATTTTGCGGGTAATGCTTGATTTGCGGATACCGAACGCTGCACAGTTGACCTTACATCCTTTAGTTACATCCTTAAGTTGATCTGCACTGAGTGAGAGAATCTCAACCGGGCTGACTGACCCCAAAGGATTCTTTGAGATGAAGCAGAACCGACACACAGTGGGCCAAATCGTTGCCAAACTGCGAAATTTCCAGCGACTACTAACCCATGATGTTGGGGGCGCCGGCGCTGCGCTGTGACACGCCCGACATCGACCACGGCTTCAATCCGAACTGGTGTCGGCTTCCCGCGCCGCGGCGATTTGATCGCGGATGTGATTCAACACGAATGGCAGATAGATGATGCCCGAGTAGTGGTTGGCGTTCATGTGGATGTGGTGGGATTTGCTGAGGTGGGCCGATGCGGCGAGTGCGGTTGCATTTTTCAGTGGAATCACGCGGTCGTGTCGGCCCGAGTAAAGCCACGTTCGACGCGGATCGACGCGGTGAGCGATGCGTGTTGGCTCGATGACCGACAGCAGCGACTTCAGTTTCTCGTCGGTCACGCCGGCGCGACGAAGTTGGTTGCGGACTCTGGCTGTGTCCTTCTCGCCGTTTTGAATCATGTCGTGCAATTGACCGCCGGCCAACAGCAGGAACACGCTGTTGTAGCCACGGTCGAGACCGGCCGTTGTTGCCGAGACAATTCCCCCCAAACTTGTTCCCTGCAGCGCAATGTGCGTCGCATCGACATGGGGCAACGCGGCAACGGCGTCTCGGGCGCGGCGGACATCGGCGACCGCCTGGCGAATCATGTTCGTCAGGTTGCCCTCGGACGGGCGTTTGCCGTCGGTGCGCCGTTCGCCGTAGTGCGGCAATTGAATCATCAGCGCATGCAGTCCGCGTTTTTGCAATCCCTGAGCGAATAGACGACCAATCACCATGTTGCTGCCCGATTCGTGAACGACGACGACGGCCGGTCGCTTGAGCGGCTGTTTGTTCGCATCGCGCGCGACGAACCATTCCATCGCGACGCGATCGTTCACTGGATCACCACTCGCAATGGGCGAGGGGAAACGGACCAGCAGATCGTAACGGGAATTCTTCGGCGCTTCGCAGGTCACCGTGAACTTCGAGTTTTCCCACGCCAATCCCTGCAGGCAGGCTTTCGCGTCGGCTGAGGTTTCCCCGGCAACGTCAAGCGAATCGCGGGCCTCGTACTGTTGCCCGTTTGCAGGTAACGGCTGCGCGTTCAAAAATTGCGACGTGGCCGCAAGCATTGCAACAGCGATGACGACAACTCTGGGAAGCATCGAAGGACCCCCGTTCAACGAAGGCTGAAACTTATCGAAACCGCACGTCGCCGCGTTCTAATTGCTGTCTCAGCGATGCGCTGCACCGCAGTTATCCGCCCATCTTCTGCTGGTACAACCGTTCGATGTCGGCCGGCGTGCAGGTGATGGTTCGCGTGAAACCCGTGTGCGATCGCTCATAGAGAATCGTTGTGGCATCCTGCGGAGTGCTGTGCAATTCGTGCGAAAGCCACAATTTGTCTTCGTCGGGTAACTCGCCGACATCCGCATCCCACGCCGTCCGCGTTTCCATGACCAGCGAATCCAGCCGCGGGTCGTACTTCTTCAGGTTGGCCATCCAGCACGCCTCGTCGATGAAACACTCCCACCAATGGGCCGGGAGCATGAGTTGTATCGATCAGTCTGTTCAGCAACCCGCCGAAAGAAGGGACGCCTCTTCGAACAGCCCGCCACAACAAGCCGGCGGATCAACACCGCCGGATTGCCAGTATACTGTGTGCCGCGATGAATGGTAGTTCGGTCGTTCGATTTGCTGCGCCGGTTCGCATCGGTGTAGACTACTGGGACGTCACATCCGCTTGACTTTGGAAGTCCGTATAAGCATTAGGAAACAACATGATGATGAGAACTCGTCGGGTTGCGATGGGAGTTGGTGCCGTCTTGCTGTTGATTGTGGTTGCGCCGTTGGCGTCGGCTGCGGGGGAGCAGTGGCTGCAGTTCAAATACGATGCCCGTCACTCTGGCGACGTTGCCGCGCGAAGTGTTGAAACAGAGCTGGGGTTGATTGGAGCCGTTCCGCTGACCGATGGGATTTACACATCGCCGGTGATTGCCGATGGGCGGATTTATGCCGTCGATGGTTCGGGCGTCGCCTTCTGCATCGATGCGACGAGTCTCGGAGTTGTGTGGAAGGTCGCCACGCAAGGGGGAGCGGAGAACTGCAATAACGTCAGTTCGCCGGCCATTGTTGGACCTTACTTGCACTTCGGCACGATGGCCGGTTTTTATTATGTGTTGGATCGCGCGACGGGAGAGGTTGTCAAGCAGATCGACTGCCGCGATCCGATCTTCAGTGCGCCGGTCGTAGGCGATGACCGGGTGTATTTTGTGACGCTCGGCTCACAGGTGTTTTCCGTCGAACCGAATGGCACGGTCGCCTGGACTTGGGATTTTGTGAAGGAAATCATCGGCTTTCCCGGCGACCGCTGGAGTGGGCAAGCCTGGTACGAACACAAGCAGGGCCGCGTGAATTGGAAAGACCACTTCTGCTGTTCCCGCAACCTTTCTCTCTTCGGCAAGACGGTGGTGATCCCGGCCGGTGGCCGCACGGTGTTTCTGGACGATAAGGGTGATCGCGCAGCGCTTCGCGTGGTTGCCGAGATTCCCAGTTTTCACGGTCGCGAATACCCGGCGGCGTTCGGTCAGAGTATCGGGGCCGATGGCAAGGTCTACGTGCAATGGCATCGCCGCGACAATGCCGGGCGTGTGGAGACGCTCAAACTGAATGGAGACAAAGTTGAAACCGGTTTCATCGCCGGCACGCAAACCTATATCGACACGCCGGGGCTGCTCAGTTTCAGTTCGGTCAGTTTGCGGGGTGATGATGTTTACCGTGTGCGTCCGGAGCAGGGGTTCGGTTTCTGCCGGCATTCCCCCGGGCAAGAACAGCCCGAATACCTCGGCGGCTATCCGTCGATTTGCTCGCCAATTCTGTTGAAGAACCAAGCGGTCTACGGCGGTTTGGACGGCAGTTTGTATGTCGTGCCACTTTCCGGCAAGGGCGAAACCTGGTCGTTCAAGACGCCGTTTGGAAGTCCTATTACCGCGCCGGCGGCCGTTTGCGATGGGCGGATTTATTTCGGCGGCGAGGACGGTTACCTGTACGTGCTCGGTCCAAACGGGAAAGCTGCGCCGCCGAAAGAGAACCTGGCGATTCACAAAGTTCGCAGCCCGTTGACGGGCAAGTTCACCGATCCGAAATTCGACTGGTACACCAACTACGGCAACATGGGTTGCACCAACGCCAACGAGCAGGGTGTGAAACCGCCGCTGCGCATGCGATGGATTCGCCGTGTGGAAGGCACGGTCAAGCACATTCCCGTTTGTGGCGGCGGCCGCATGTATACGCATACGGCCGAGGGACAAATTATGGCCGTTGAACAGGAGACGGGGCGGCTGTTATGGCGGCGTTATTCGCCCGGCGTTTATCTGTCCTTCACCTCGCCGTTGTATCACAACGAAAAGCTTTTGGTGCCGCAGGCAGGAATCAAAGCGTCGCGACTGCGCTGCCTCGATGCTGCAACCGGCAAGCTGTTATGGGAAGCCCCGTTTACCGGTTCGCCCAGTTGGAGCCGACAGTTCCCGCCCGTCGTGCATGGCAACCTGGCGATTTACGCATCGGGTTCCGGGGAACATGCTGCTGCCGGTTCGGAAAAAGCCTTCGCCTGGCGGGCAACACAAACGGCGGGTGAGAAGGAAGTGATGAGCTTCATTTACAGCCACAACAATCCGTTCTACCCCAAAGACAACCGGCCACTCATCTGGGCGTGGAATATCGAAACCGGCAAACTGGTGTGGAAGAAGGACTTTTCCAAGTACGGTTCCGGCGGCAACGACTGCGGCCTCGCATTGATGGACGGCACGCTGTATTACTCCACGTTCTTCGGCTACCAGGCGAGCAAGCGCCGCCGTCGCGGTTTGCCTGCGGGCATCAACGGGATGACTGCTTCTCTCGCACCCGAAACCGGCGACGTCAACTGGCTTTCGACCAAGCACCACGTCACCGCCGGCTGCACGGTGACTGCCAAGGACGGCCGCCTGTATTTAGGTGGTTACAACCCGGCCCGCGAAGGTGTGAAAGATCGCCACATCTGGTGTCTCGATGCGAAAGACGGCGCGATGATCTGGAAGTCCGACCCCGTTCCCTCGGCGGTCAACGTGGTGACGGTAGGCGAACGTTTCGTCTTCTCCAACGCCATCCGCGCCCAATGTCACATCTTCGACAAGGCGACCGGAAAAATCACCTACCGTTTCGATCTCGACTACAACTGCGCCCGGTTCACGTTCTCCGAACCCTTCCTGCTGGGGCCGAACATGGACATGCTCGATCTCTCAAAAGACCACAAGCTCGTCGCCACCGGCCCCGCAGTCGATTCTCGCGAATGCCTCGGCTCGGCCGTCTCCAACGGCCGGCTGTTTTACATTTCACAGGCCAGCGGCCTGGAAATGTCGGCCGTGTGTGGGGAAGACGCGGAGAGGTTGGTGCCGGTGTGGGACAGGCGCGGGGAGCGATAGTGAGCACCACGTCAATTTAGCCGTCGGTGAATACACCGGCGGGCGCTGTGGAGCATTCATTCACCCCGCTTCTTCAATTGAAAACCGTGCGACCTCCAACGTTTGGCCCGAGTGTATTCACACGGGGCTAAATGGTGATGATCATCATCGCGGCTTCGTCGTAGGCGCACGGCACGGTTTCGTTCTCGCCACTCATGCACTATCATCCGCCAACAAATTTCACCAACCAAACACGAATCCCTACCGGAGGCGTTTGAGCAATGATTACTGTCGGCATGAATTATCACGTGATTGAGGGCAAGCAGCAGGATTTTGAGGACAAGTTTGCCGCCGTCATCGAGGCGCTCGAAGCGGCCGAAGGCCATAGCAATTCGGTGTTGTGGAAAGATGTCGCCGATGCCGCCTCGTATTTGATTACCAGCGAATGGTCGGAAGAACAGGCATTCAACGACTTCATTCAGAGCGACGCATTTCGCGCGGTGACCAACTGGGGCAAAGAGCAGATTCTCTCCGGTCGCCCACAGCACAAGGTTTACAAGCATTAGGCCGATGTGATTTTGAACAGAAGGGAACAGAGTCTCTGTTCCCTCTGCGATCTTCTGTTCAAAATGTAACTACCCAGTGACGAAGATGTGCGCTGGCAGGTTGGGGGACTGGTGGAAGGCGGATTGGATGCCGTCCAGGATTTTCAGGTCGTTTTTGCGG
>CAUZOL010000319.1:0-8135 GCA_963581435.1 Planctomycetota bacterium | reverse complement strand
GAGCGGCCGGCTACATTGAAATGACATTTAGGGAGAATTGACGTGAGTCAGCCTGAGAACGACAAGCTGTTGCTACATCGGCACACGCGGCGGGAATTTCGCGAGCGGATGCAGGGCGGCGAATTGAAGGCGTGCATCATTCCGGTGGCCGCGACCGAACAACATTTGGAACACCTCTGCATGGAACACGATTGGCGCAGCGTGATGCACGTTGCCACCGGAGTGGCCGACCGACTACGGCCCGGCGTGCTCGTCGCGCCGGCAATGAATCTGGGGATCAGCGAACATCACATGCGGCACATCGGCACGCTGAGCGCGCTGCCGGGCAGTTGGCTGTCGGTATTGTTCGACGCGATTCGCAGCATGCACAGCGCCGGCTTCACCAACATTCTGGTGTTGAACGGACACGGCGGAAACATTGCCCCTTGCCAGGGAATGTGGGGACAGTTCCTGCAGCGGTTGGAGATCAACCTGCACTTCGAATCGTACTGGGACCACCTGGCGCCGGAAATTGCCGAGGCCAATTTGACGACGAAACGCTGGCCGGGACATGCGCAGGAATTCGAGACGGCCTTCGCAATGGCGGCCTTCCCCGAGAATGTGCGAGCCGACGCCATGCAGGATCAAGAAGACAAAGAGCCGTTGGAAGCAACGGCTGAGGCGGGGCAGGCAATGATCGACGGAATCATCGACGGCGTGTCGAAATTCGTCGCCGATATGATCGACGGCACAAACGTCGCAGAGATCCCACCATTCAATCCGTAACAGGCTCCCGAAAAGCTGCGGTGCAATGGCACCGCAGCGACTGCAAACCGTTGGTTCGCAGCTAAGTAAGACGCCGCTCACCCCGCTTTGGCGGCAACGTCGGTCGAGGAAACGATCGCCGCGTTCTGAACCAGCGGTAATCGCAACATGAAGGTTGTGCCGCGACCGATTGCGCTTTCGACGCGGATGCGCCCTTTGTGCGTTTCGATGATGTCCTTGCAGAGCGACAGCCCGAGTCCGGTTCCGCCCTGTCCGCCTTCGTCGGCTTCTTTGGTGGAGTAGAACGGCTGGAAGATGTTCCGCAGTTTGTCGGCGGGGATTCCTCCGCCGGTGTCGCGAACGGAAATCTCACCCATGCCGGCCTCGGCGTTTGTCTTCACGCTGATAAACAGTTGCCCGCCGGTTCCTATTGCCTGCCGCGCGTTAACAATGAGATTCAACAGCACCTGTTGAATCTGGCTGGCGTTGACACTGGCTTGCGGACGGTCTGAGAAATCGGTCTGCAATTGCACCCGGTGCATTTGCAGGTCCTTTTCGATCAGCACGAGTACATCTTCAACCAGCATCACCAGATCGGACGGCTCCATCCGGTTCGAGCCGCTACGGGCGTACGAGAGCATGCCGGTGGTGATTTTCGAGGCGCGTTGCCCCGCGTTCAGAATTTTGTTGAACGCTTTCTCACGTGTGGCGGCATCTTTGCGCCTTAGGCCCATCTTGGCGTAATTGATGGTTGTGGTGAGAATATTGTTGAATTCGTGAGTGATCGACGAGGCCAACTCGCCGACCGAACTCATCTTCTGCGCTTGCACAAGCTGCTTTCGCAGTTCGGCCATTTCGAGTTTCAGCTGCTCGATTTGCTGCTCGGGCAGCTGTGTCTGCGACGCATCCATGTGTTGACTCCCGCTCATCCGTGGCGGCTGGGTATTTCTACGCAAAGGGGGGACTAATAGGTCTCGTATCGGATCGGAGCGGGCGACGGCTGCACACGGGTCGGTCGTCATCGGGCGGGTCGGCGAAAGCTGTTCTGCCCGGATTGTCTTGCGGCGACCGCGCGGTTCGCGTCGGTTTGATAAACTGGAGAGAGTGCGCCCATTTTTCCGCTGGCTGTGGCGACGGATCGAATGTGAAACATGCGATGGGAGTCGGCGCTTCGGGTTGGGGGGAATGTGAAACCCTTACTTGCACTGCGGGCTGGTCGGTTGCTTCGCGGTCTACGCGGACGATATGGTGAATGGACATCAAAGCGGTATCTTCCCAAATTCTGACGCCCGCGGTATTTTCTCGTGATTACAGTTAAAGACCTCTGCGTTCGCGCCGGCACGTTTGAGATGAAAAACGTCTCATTCGAGATTGGCGGTGGCGAATACGGCATTCTGATGGGCCGAACGGGCAGCGGAAAAACGACAATTCTGGAAGCCGTCTGCGGTCTGAAACGGACTTTCGGCGGGAAAATATTGCTCGCCGGACGCGATGTGACCGGCTTGAAACCGGCCGAGCGCGGCATTGGATTCGTTCCCCAGGAGGGGGCTTTATTCCCCACGATGAGAGTGCGCGACCAAATTGGTTTTGCGCTCAGCATTCGTCGCCGTCCGCGTGCCGAAATCAAACAGCGGGTGGATGAACTGGCCGAACTTTTAGGCATTGTGCGGCTGTTGGACCGTTTTCCTCAAGGACTAAGCGGAGGCGAACGCCAGCGGATTGCACTGGGCCGCGCATTGGCTGCCCGGCCCAACGTGTTGTGTCTCGATGAGCCATTGAGCGCGTTGGACGATGCCAGCCGCGAGGAGATGTACTCACTGCTCGAATCGATTCGCAAGGTGACCGGCGTCACCGCACTGCATATCACACATAGCCGATCAGAAGCCCGGCGATTGGGGAGTCGCGCGTTCTTCGTGCACGACGGTCAAGTCGAACCGTTCGACCTGGAAACCCCGCCGGCTGGCGATGCGGCGGACGATTTGAATGGCGTTGTCGATGTGAAATCGGTTGAAGCATGATGTCGCAGGTTGCGGAACGCCACAGCGCGGGGGCAAGACCCCGCCCGTAGAAACAACTGTCGCATGTGACAGGAATCGAGTAGAATGAACGTCCGTCCTTTCCTTCAAGCAGGGGTCTGCAGATGAAACGTTCGTCGATTCGCAGAGTCGTTGTTGCTGTCTCTCTGGCTGCCGTGTTCCTGGCGAACGGGACGGCACACGCCGCCGATCTTTCTGCCAAGAAAGTCATTCTGTCGATCAATCGTGGGGCGCGGTTTCTCAGTGGGAAACAGAACGCCGACGGCAGTTGGTCTTCGCGCCAAGGCGACAACCACAAAGTTGGAGTCAGCAGCCTCTCATTGCTGGCGCTCATCAACGCCGGCAAAACCGTGGACGATCCTCCCGTGCGCAAAGGGCTGAAATTCCTGCGGTCGCTCGCTCTGGATTCCGAGACGCAAACCTACGATATCTCGCTGCTGATTATGGCGTTGGCCGCCGCCAAAGATGGGAATCGCGATCAGGCGAAGATTGCAAGCTGGGCTCAAAAACTGGAACAGGGACAAGTCAAAACCGGACCGAACGCCGGCATCTGGTCGTATCACGTCGCACAGACGTTTATCGATACCGGCGGAGATCGCAGCAACGGGCAGTATGCCGTCCTTGCCCTTCGCGATGCCGTCGAAGCGGGCTATCCGGTCGATCGCTCAACGTGGGAACGGACCGACAGCCATTGGCGCAACGTGCAAAACTCAGACGGCGGATGGGGATACTCCGGCGCGGCGAACAAATCGCCCAGCACCGGTAGTATGACGGTCGCCGGCATTTCGACGTTGAGCATTACCAACTCCATGCTCCGTAAGGCCGACGATCTCAATCGCGACGGCAGCGCAAATTGCTGCGGCGAGACTCCGCCAGACAAAAACCTCGATCTGGGCATTCGCTGGATGGGCCATCCTCGGCATTTCTCCGTCACCCACAATCCATCGGGTCGCGGGGGCGGGGGCGGCAGTTGGCTGTTGTATTATCTTTACGGTCTCGAACGCGCGGGGCGGCTTTCCGGCCGCAGGTTCTTCGGCGATCACGACTGGTACCGCGAAGGCACCGAGTTCCTTATCGCCAACCAATCGCCGGGGGCGGGCGATTGGCATCGGGGGAACGGCCTGGGCAGCGATCCCATTGTGGGAACGAGTTTCGCTCTGCTGTTTCTCTCGAAAGGTCTCGCCCCCGTTCTCATCAACAAACTGAAATTCCCCACCGATCGTGGCGACGTGGATAAAATCGAAAGCGGCAACTGGAATCGCCACCCTCGCGATGCCCGGCATCTCACGCAGTTCATCACCGGCTTACCCAAATGGCCGAAGCTGCTCACCTGGCAGGTGGTCGATATGAACAAGGCGGCCCGTGCCGGTGGTGTCAGCGACTTGATGCAGGCTCCGGTGTTGTTCATCTCGGGAGAATTGCCGCCGTCATTCACCGACGAACAAATCGTCATGCTCCGCGAGTACGTCGATCAGGGCAAATTTATTTTCGCGGTCAACTGTTGCAACGGCGAATTCGACGCGGCGTTCCGCAAACTCGTGCGCGCAATGTATCCCGACGGTGCGACCAAGCTCAAGCCGCTGTCGCCCGACCATCCGATTTTCATCTCGCAGTTCCCCTTGAAGGGGGCCGACATTCGGTTGGAGGGGGTTGATTTCGGTTGCCGGACGGCCATCGTCTATTCGCCCGTCGACATTGCCTGCCTGTGGGACAAGTGGGCGCTGCAAGACCCGCCCAAACGCACCATCGAAGCGAAAACGATGATCACCCGCGCCACACGCATCGGCGTTAACGTTGTCGCCTACGCAACCGGACGCGAACTGAAAAACAAAATCGACCAGCAGGAACAGGATATTAAGGGAGGCACGCAAGACAAAGTGGAACGCGGTTTCCTGCAAGTCGCCAAAATTCGGCACACGGGCCGTTGGGATGTCGCGCCCAAGGCGCTGCGCAATCTGCTCGGCGCACTCAATCGCGAAGTCGGCCTGGCCGCTTCAACCAAACAACGCAACCTGCCCATCAGCGATCCCAACATCTACCGTTACCCGCTGCTATTCATGCACGGCCGGGGCAGTTTTGGCTTTGCGAAAAAGGAACGCGGCCAGTTGAAGAAATACCTTGAACGCGGCGGCGTGTTATTTGCCGACGCCTGTTGCGCCGACCGCAAGTTCGATCGCAGTTTCCGCGACGTGATGGCCGAGATGTTCCCCGACAAGGAATTCAAACAGATCCCCATCGAGCACGACCTGTTTACCGAAAAGGTGATGTATCCCATCAAACGCGTCCGTCGCCGCATTCCCACACGTGGTGGAGCGAACGCTGCGCTCGATACCCAAATCCGCCCCGGCGAACCGGTACTGGAAGGCATCGAAATCGACGGCCGCTACGCGGTCATCTACAGCAAATACGACATCAGCTGCGCCCTCGAACGCCAAGCCTCCGTCGCCTGCGCCGGCTACATCCCCGAAGACGCCGAAAAGATCGCGATTAACATCATCCTGTATGCGCTGTTGCAGGACGTGGCGAAGTATTCCGAGATGGTGCGGTGATTCTTGAACGGCAGTCAAGCGCGCGATTGGGGAATCACAATCATGAAAGAAAGCACTCGCTACGTGAAGATTGTCGAGTGGTCCGATGCGGACGGTTGTTACGTCGGCAGTTCGCCCGGCTTGCTGTTCGGGGGATGCCACGGAGATGATGAACGAGAGGTCTTCGAACAACTCTGCGTCATCGTCGAAGAAACAATTCGCCTGTATCACGAAGATGGCAAACCGTTATTGCCACCGACATCGGAATAGGGCTTGGCTCACAAGCTAATTCAAGAGAGGTGTAAGGCGATGCTCAGATTCGACGATTTTCGGATGTTCGGAAAAAGGCTCTGTCAGTCTCTGTTAAGCTGCCTGTTTTTGTGCGGCTTCTGCTTCCAAGTATATTCAGCGGACGATCTCCCCGGAGTTATCGAGGCCGCCGTCATCTTCGGCTACAACGGGTTTGTTGAAGGTGTAAATTCGGTCGCGTGCTCTCCAACATCGGATGTCGTTGCGGCCTGCTCAGGATTTGATACGGTCGCGCTCTACGATGTGGGTACGGGAAGACGTCGCTGGAACCGTGTTGTCGATATGTATCCGACGACCGTCAGATTCTCGCCGAACGGCGCCAGCCTGGCTCTTGCTGACAATGTTGGAGTGGTGCGATTGCTGGACGCGAAGAATGGAGAGACATTGTGGAAAGTGCCTCATCCCGAATTCAGCCGAGGAATGGCGATCGCGTTTTCTCCCAGCGGTAAACTTCTGGCGATGTGCGAAACTAATCAGAATGGGATCTGTTGGATCAGGGACGTGCGGAGGGGGCACCGGAAAATAAAACTCAAACGCAGCAGGCCGTACCTCCCGGTGATTTACGCGGTCTCGTTCCTAACGCACAAATTGGTAGTCGTTGGCGGCGGGGGCGGATATCTGGCGACATGGGATGTGACGGACGGACGGGAGAAACAGGTTTTCGCGGAGTACGATTCCGATCAGCACAAAAACGCGGTGGTCACGCTGGAAATTGACCGCACGGCGCAGCGGGTACTTTCCGGTTATGCGGACGGGACGATTCGGCAGTGGGACAGCATGTCGGGAAAGCAACTGCATGAATTCCGAGAGCATAAAGGCTACGTGTTAAGTGTCGCGTTGTCACCAGACGGAAAAAGGTTCGCATCCGGAGGCACTGACGGAAAGCTCAGGCTTTGGCGCACGGGGCAGGGAAAGCCGACGACTTTGGGAACGATTGATAGTAAGGTCGCCGCGGTTGACTTTGCCCGAAATGGAAAAACGATCGTCGCCGGTGGCGGTGATTCTCGCGGATGGGTTCGCCGTGGAGAGTTGTCCGCCTGGAGCACAACGACCGGCAAGCAACTCTGGAAAGTGGAGGGTTACCTCGCTCCTGTTTGCGCTTTGGATCACGTGCCGGACTCTTCGGTTGTACTTTCGGGCGACGGCCTTGGTGAAATCCGTTCCTGGGACACAGTGACCGGAAAGATTGGGTTTGTCGCGCAGACCCACACAGCGGGTGTTTCGTCGTTGAAAGTGTCTTCTGATGGAAAAATCACTGCGGTAAGTGGGTTCGATGGTTCCGTCGTATTCTTGAATCCAAAATCCGGCAAACGGCTTTCCACTCTTCAAACCGGCCAATTGAGTGTCACAGCGATTGCGATTTCCACATCTGGTGCACGTCTTGCAACAGCCGACAGGAGTGGAACGATCATGATTTGGAACGCACGTGTCAAAACGAAACTACGTCAAATCAAAACGAGGGAGTCGTCGGTGAACGAGGTCGCATTCTCTCCAGATGACAAACAACTGGTTTCCGCGTCGGAAGACGGAAAGATACACGTTTTTGACGTTGCATCGGGAAAACGGTCGCGTATTCTGGAGGGCCACAATGAGTCAGTCCGAAGCGTGCGGTTTTCTCCCGATGGCAAGCGGATAGCATCGTCTTGCGACGATGGAACGGTCCGGATTTGGGATCTTGAATCCGGCCAGGTTCGATGGAGCGAACGGTACTTTGCGGTAAGTGTGAAATTCTCGCACAATGGAAGGTATCTTGCAGCAATTGACGGATTTGCATCCACGGTTCGCGTTTGGGATCTTAAACAGAATAAGAAACAGTTCGATCTACAATCCCCAATCGGAGTGGGGTCGGCGATGTGTTTTTCCGCAGATGATTCACACGTCATCGCGATTAATCGGACTGTGATGAAGTGGGCTCTACCCAAGTGATCCGGTTTCGGCTCATCTCAGGCATTGACGTAAGTCCGGGTGTCCTGGACGACGATTTAGGGGCGACGTCATAGATAATTTGACAAGCAACGGGCCTTCATAGAAGCCACCCGCCGTCATTCCCGTGAAGGCGCGAGCTGTCTTTTCCGCGCAGGCGGGAATCCAGCGAGCCAGCAAATAATACAAAACAGCCATCGACATACCTACGTCACCCCAACACGCGCCGCACGGTTGTCCGCGAACCGACTGGATTCCCGCCTGCGCGGGAATGACGTTTTCCAAGTGGCGTAGCGACTGTCTTGCGAGTCAAGCGTTTTCCACAGTCACCTAGGGAATTTCAAACCAAAGCGACGACGCACCGCGATTTCTTGCGCGATGCGAACTCCGGCCGGTTCTTCCTCGATGCGATGAGCACTGTTGTCTATGATGGGAGCAACCAACTCCGAACCGGTGCGTCGGCGCTGCGCTTTGACACACCCTACACTTACTCTTGACAGGTTCTTCGCGCATTTTAGTGGGTGCTGCTTGATTTGACGTGTGGAATCGATCTCGGGATCATGGGGGATTTCCGAGGTCGAGACGATGGAATCTC
>CAUZOL010000318.1:0-8162 GCA_963581435.1 Planctomycetota bacterium | reverse complement strand
GTGGCCGTCCCATATCGTGTCTCCCAAGAGTGCGAAGTTTCAACACCCAAGACTACACGACCTGACAAGTATGGATTCGTCGAACGCTTACTCAACGTTAAATGGTGTGTCCGCAATTCGACGGGTTTAGCGGACAGAATCGGATCAAAACTCTGTTTGGCTGCCGTCACACAAACTTTTTCCGATGATCTTCTTTAAAGAGAGCGGCCGGATGATAATGCCCATTCTGGTTGCAGGCAGTGTCTCCCCCGGAAGCCTGATTGCCAGTTTCAACCACTGACATTGCCACCCTGGGCCATCTGGATCGCATTCATTCTCAACATGCAGAATCCGGTTGAGGATCTCCCACTCGCTGTGGATCAATGAAAGGGGGTAAGGTCAAGTACATGCCGCGCGAAGTTGACTTATGCGGCGAGTCTCGGTCAAGATCGAAGAGTCTACCTGCATCCGTCACGCATCACGAGTCGTCTCTTTTGAAGGATTTCACCATGCGAGTTCTTGTGATCATCACCGTCACCTTGCTATGCGGGGCGGGCGTCGTCGGCCAGAACTCACGGAAGCTCGGCCCGAAATGGGAACCACTCTTCAATGGACACGACCTCAGCGGTTGGAAAAAGATCGGCAAAGAGAAATGGATCGTGGAAGACGGAGCCATATACGGTGAAGGCATTACGGATGAGTACGGCTACCTAGCGACCGTGAAAACCTACCAGGATTTTGACCTTACTCTGCGGTTCAAGTGCGAAGCGAGTGGCAACAGCGGGGTGTTCATACACACGACTTTTGAGCCGGGTACCCCCAAAGTCATCAAGGGCCGACAGATCGAGATCGATCGCACAATCGGGCACCACACGGGCGGCATCTATGGAGACGGGAAGGGTTGGATCGTGTGGCCGGCTCCAGAACTCGAAACGGTCATCAAACCGGACGACTGGAACGATCTGCGAATCAAGGTCAAGGGCAACCGCCATATCACGTATCTCAACGGCGTGCAGATGGTTGACTTCACTTATCCGTCGCCCGGTGCGACAATTGGAGTGATCGCATTGCAACTACATTCCGGCGGTGACGGCCGCATGCGTTTCAAAGATCTCTGGATTCGCGACCTGTCCGGCAAAATTGACAAGCCGGCCGACGCGCAATGAAGCGAGACACCTGGGCCGGGCTTTGCAGTCTTGCGCACCGTGTCATCAAATGGTCGTTGGTTATCCATATTGCGTGTTGCTATTAGATGGCAGGCACACGGAATGCGCCAATGCCTTTTACAGATTTCCAAAGAGCTGACTGCCGGCCGTCAAGCCGCCGTCAATGACCATCGTTGCTCCCGTCACGAAGCTTGATTCATCCGACGCCAAATAGAGCGCCAGATTTGCGACGTCGTCCGGCCGTCCTAGCCGACCGAGCGGATACCACTTTAAGAGCTTCTCTTTGCCACCGGCCTTCTGATCCCAGTAGGCGCCGCCCCGTTCGGTATCGATCGTGCCGGGACAGATCACATTCGCTCGAATGCCTTGGGAGCCGTACGTCACAGCGACGTTCTTGGTGAATGAGATCAAAGCTGCTTTGGCAGCGCTATAGCCAAACTCGCCGATCGCCCACAGGCCATTCACGCTCGACGTGTTGATGACGTTGCCGCCGCCGCCACGGATCATCACAGGCAACGCAGCACGCGTGCAGAGATAGTGGCTGGTCAGATTGAGGCTGAGATCGGACTGCCAGGCATCGGGCTCGATATCGAGCAAATCTTCGGTCAGTGAAGCCCCGGCGTTATTCATCCACACGTCGATCCCGCCGAGCAGTCTGTCGGCGCCGATTACTAGCGCCGCGACCGCATCCTTGTCGGTAACATCCGCAGCGAAAAACTCGGCTTTTCCGCCGGCTGCGCGGATCGCCTGCGCAGCGGCCTCGCCAGCATCCTGATCAATGTCGGCAATCACTACGTAGGCACCATGCCGGGCAAACAACGTTGCCGTGGCGAGTCCGATTCCGCCGGCTGCGCCTGTCACCACCGCGCGTTTGTCTCGCAGACGCATTTCAGCCATCGAGCAACCTCCTGGCAAGCAACACTTCAATTCCAGCCAGGCCGAGCGAGACCGACAACGAGATCGGTTCGTCGCGTGACCTGAGGTCATCTTCCAATTCGTTAGCCCCTCATCGTCACCATCCATTTGGCGGGCAAAGACCGCGGATCGAGCCGCGGAAGTTGAGACCGTGCCACGACTGACGGTCGAAACCTTGATCGATCACATCCAGCAGCATGTCGATTGATGAGTCAGTCATTCGGAAGGACTCACGCCGGCGTCTCCAGTTGTGGCGATTCGCCCTGCTCTGGTTTCTTGGTGCTTCCACGAAACAGAAACGCGAATGCCAGGAAGACGATGATCAAGTACAACACCGGCGTCATCCAGAATGCCTTCCATTTTTCCAATGGATCGCCGTCGGCCATCATGCGAGTGAATACACGGTTCACGAAGATCTGCGAACTCAGGAAGAAACCGATTCCTTGGGTAAAGACGACCAGCAGTCCTTGCGCTTGGGCACGGACGTCTTCGCGGACATGGCTGTCGACGTAGAGGTAGCCTGAGACGAACACGAAATCGTAGCTGAAGCCGTGTAGAATGACGGCGACCGCCATTAGGGCCAGCATCGTTGAGCCGGTGCTGGTCGCGGCGGTTGAGAACAAGATGAAGCGGATGATCCAGGACAGGATGCCGATAAGCATCGTCCATTTGATGCCGAATTTGCGGATGAAAATCGGCAAGACAAGGGCCAGGACGAATAGCTCCGCGATCTGACCCATCGTCAGAAAAGCACCGGAACGCTGGATTCCCAGCTTGTTGACGAACGTACTGCCGAGAGCCCAATAAGGCATCATCGCGACACAGGCCAATAGCGACGTGAACATGAACACCGCGAACGCAAACTTCTTGAAGTACGGTAGCGAATCCGCTCCGTACAGTTCGCTAATGCGAACGGGTTTGCCTTTGGCCGGCGGCGCGGTCGCGGGCAGGAAGAAACTGAAGATGCTGACTGTAAATGCCGCCGCGCCCGCGACGTAGAATTGGACCGGGGATTTCTCGGCGTGAAACACGAAGCTGACGACCAATCCGGCGACGATCCAACCGAGCGTGGCGAACACGCGAACGATCGGGTAGTCCTTTTCTGAATTGGCGAGGTGTTTCAGACAGATCGTGTTGGACAGACCGAGCGTCGGCATGAAGCACAGCGTGTGGGCTAGCAGCAAGCCGATGAACAACGTCGCCGATTCGGGCTTGGCAAACTGTGGCGCCAAGCAGATGAAGATACCGCTGGCGAACAACAGGATGCCCTGCAGTTTTTCGGCGTTGATGAAACGGTCGGCGAAAATACCCATGAAGAACGGTGTAATCATGGCTGCAATCGGAGCGACCGAGTAGGCCCAGCCGATCGATTCGCCCGACATGCCGCGTTCCACCATGAAGGAATTCATGGTGACGTACCAAGCTCCCCACAAGAAGAACAGGACGAACATCATCACGCTGAGGTTGACGAAGCGTCCGAGGCTGGTCCGTTCGGGTTGTGTCATGAGGTTGGGTTCCTAGTGGTTGCTCCGCCGAGTGGGCGACTGCGCATCGTAACTCGTCCATGGTATCCAACGGTAGGGTCGCGCAAAAGCATCGAATATTCATGTGGCAAAGGTGCCGTAAAACGTTGGTTTTTGCGAAGAGGGGCTGCATCACTCGACGCACCCCGTGATCTGCACGAACTGAGTCCGCTATTGCCGTTCGCGAAATCAAAACACGCGATTCCCGTCAAAAGTGAAGAATACCGGACTCACCGGAAATCTCGTCACCGTTACCGCCACGTCGTTCAGGTCGCAGGAGATCGTCGCTCAGGTGGACGCTGGGAGGCTGTAGCATCCCTTTCCCAGTGGCTGCCGTTGAACGGCTTCAGGATATCGTGCAGACCGGTGGGAATCTCCTGCGGGATTCGATTGGATTCCAAGTGAATTGGCCTCAGTTGCAAAGCAGTCGCGGAGCCGGAGTAAAGGGGAGCCAGTCGATAGTGAATGGCGAGCTTTTTAGCAATCAAGACAACACCTTCCAAATGCTCGGGGGTGTTGCGACATCTGGGACCCCCCATTCCCAGATCTGGGACTGGAGCGGACAACTGGTCCTGGGGGGTTGGAATAATGTGTTGGGGGAACATAACAACTAGCGTCGTCGCAAAAGGGGGGCGGGCCGCCCCTGGTCGGCTGGCCGATTGGTGCCGGGCGTCCGGTATTTCGCTGCTCTTCGGTCGCTGTTTCACCGCTCTTCCCGGCTCGTTTGCCTGCTCTTTCACCGCTCTTCCCGGTAGTCGTTTCACCTACGTGTGAAGCCGAACGTCGTCCCGGTCACTTCTTCTTGGCCTTCCGCTTGGCAGCGCCTGTCTTCTTCACCGTCCGCTTGCTGGATGGGGCTCCCTTCTTTGCTGGTTGCTTCGCGCCTGTTCGCCCCTTCTTTCGGCAGAGTTCGAAGCCCATGTAATCGCACAGCGTATCGAATGTGTCAGTGCGAATCGTTTTGCCTTCGAGCATAAATCGGTCAATCGAACGAATCCCGACGCCCGTATCGTGGCCAACACGGTAATGCGTCAAGCCCGATTCGCGGATTGCCTGCCGTAGCCGTTCGCTCGCTGTCATTTTCTCTCACTCCCAAAAACAATTCTGCACTCCACAATCCGTTGCGGCCTAACACTATAGGACAGTTTTATCACAACGGCAAGCCAGCAATCCAATAGGTACTACTTGATTTATAATAAAACTATCCTACACTGCCAGCCGATGTCAGTTTCAATTCAAGTTGACCTTTTGCACGAATGAAAGGCTGAACCAATGCAGTTGCACGAACAACATCGACCAACCGACTGGGGCGACGTTACTGGGCAGGACAAGGTTATCTGCAAGATTGGTGTTCTGAGGAAACGCGGGCTTGCTGGCCGAGCCTATTGGCTGAGTGGACAAAGTGGCACAGGCAAAACCACCATTGCTCGATTGATTGCAGCAGAGATTGCTGACGGCTTCGGTATCGATGAAATCGACGCCCAGCATTGCACGCCTGCTCGCATTGCTGAACTGGAACGTTCCTGCCGTTGTCGGTCGTTCGGCAAAGGTGGCAGGGCAGTCATCATCAACGAGGCACACGGCCTGTCAAAGTCAGCCATTCGCCAATTGCTGGTGACGCTGGAGCGTATACCGTCTCACGTCGTCTGGTGTTTCACAACGACGAACGACGGTCAGGAATCGCTGTTCGATGACCAGATCGACGCGCATCCGCTGTTAAGCCGTTGCGTCGAACTGTCGCTTTCCCGTCGCGGTCTGGCTGATGCCTTCGCCGAGCGTGCCAGAACGATTGCGATGGCTGAAGGTTTGGACGGTCGGCCAATTGGCGACTACATCCGGTTGGCTAAGAACTGCCGCAACAATCTGCGGGCAATGCTCCAGTCAATCGAAGCGGGCGAAATGATCGCCAGTTGAATGCAAAACGGCCCATCCGTGCGCTAACACGAATGAGCCCATACCACTTTTCCACCCCCATCACGCGAATGAAAGGTTTAGAGCAATGGCAGCGAAATTCTACGGCAAAGCAGAGCAGGCCGCAAACGCAATCCTGACGGCATTCCAGAATCCCAACGGGTTGCCCAAGGCCCTGGCACCAATCTTCATCAATCGGAAAGACAACGTTCCTTGTCGTTCGTGGTCGTGGTCGAATCAAATGATTGCAGCGATTCACGGGCATGCCGACGCGAGGGGATACCGCCAGTGGCAGGCAATTGGTCGTCACGTCTGCAAGGGGCAGAAGGGATTTGAGATTCTTGTTCCCTTGGCGAAGAAGGTTGAACGCGAGAACGCGGATACCGGCGAGAAGACGGAAGGCGTCGCGTTGTACGGCTTCAAGCATGCTGTGGTTTTCGGTCTCGGTCAGACCGACGGCGAACCGCTCCCGCCTCCAGACCCGGCAGTTACCGGATGGCTCGAAACGCTCCCGTTGATGGACGTAGCGAAGGCATGGGGGCTTTCGGTCGAAGCGTACAACGGGCGACGTGGTGCTGCGATGGGCCGGTATCGGCACGGGCATTCCATCGCCCTGGGCGTCGAGAATCTTTCGACGTGGTCGCACGAGATGATTCACGCTGCCGATGACCGGCTCGGCAAGCTGACCGAACGTGGCCAGCATTGGCGGTCAGAAACGGTGGCCGAGTTGGGTGGTGCCATTCTGCTGTCGGTGCTCGGGTTGGAAGATGATGCCGACCTGGGCGGTTGCCGTCTCCAGGCATCGCTCATAGCAATCCCGCCTGACCCAGTCGCCGCGCCGTCGCTGCGGACCGCTCGGCCAGTTCGTCGTCGGCTGCGGGCGCCACGGCAGCGGTCTGCTGGCTGATGAATCGAGACATCGCAGCACGGGTCGTGTACCAGCGGTTACCCACTCGAACACATTCGAGCTTGACCCCGTTCACGCCCTTGGTTCGCCATCTCCAAAGCGTTGCTGGTGACGGCTTGGACGGCAGAAGGCGGCATGCCTCAGCCAATGTGATAAGCTTGTCGGTTCCAATCTGAATCGTCGCCATTTCACGCCTCATTCGTTTGTGATTGTTCTTTGGGAACGCACACTCTAGCCGTGGTAGTAATCGCACGGGTTTGAACCACGTTGAGAGCGCGCAAAAAAATCCCGCGTCCTGCAGAACTGCTGCAAAACACGGGACTTAAGCTTCTAGATAATTTGCTGAGATGCCCTGGAGTTGGTTGACGTGGTATGAATTGCCTTAATTTGAACCACGTGTCTTCGCACGTGTCTTCGGTGGATGGATGGCGTTTCGCGCAATGTCTCGTGTGATTTTCTGAGACAGTCCTAGCGCCTTGATCTCCGGGTCGCCATTCGCGATGTCAGCGAGTTTCTTCCACTGATTCACAAGTTTGTGTTTCCTCGCTAACACTCGAATCCGGTCGTTTCGCAGCTGAATCCGCACGTCGGGTACACTCCCCGGCTTGCCGGGTGGGCGTCGTTCACGGCCTTCTGCCGCCGATTCCAGCCTTTTTAGTTCCCAATTGACTTTTGTCTTCCAGTCCTTCGGATCCATTGGTTCAAACTTCCATGTAGTGCGAAGTATATCCAGTTCCTTGAAAACCGCGGCTGCGTCCTCCTCCGCTCGCTCTCTTGGTGAAACCGCAGTCGAGCGCGTTATTTGCACACGCATCCACTCCAACCGGTCGTCGAAAGCATTCAGCAGCGATTCAGTATGGGACCAAACCCCTTTTCCGTTAATCTCCGGATTGGTGGCCGTGTGCACGCTCTCCAGGTCACCGAGGAGAGGGTTAATAACGTTCGCCATCCGATCATAGTTGAGGAACAAGACGCGGAAATACAAAGGCGGATCAAGATGCGGATTAGCTGGAAACTCAATTTGCTCGCTCGACATGTGAAAATCGATACCATTCATGGCGACCAGCAGATCTCGGACCAATAGCGGCAGTTTTTCAATGTCAATCGGTGATTCTGAATCGTCGATTAGTCGCTCTCGATAGTCCATAACGACACCTTGCTTTCAGGGTCGGACCGGTCGCCCCGTCTCTCGGTGCAAGGTGTAAAGACCGGAAACGGGACGTCCGAAGCGGGGATCAGCCGCAATCCGACAGTTAGTGTTAATCCTATCCAATCTCGCGCATTACGCGAGCTGCAGTTTCAAAGTCCCGTTCGGCGTAAATCTGGGTGGTCTTCGGATCGGAATGACCGAGCACCATCTGGGCGGCTTCGATGCCGTAGCGCTCACGGATGACAGTTGCGCTGCTGTGCCTCAGTTGGTTTGGCGACCAATGCTCAACGCCAGCCTTCCGACATGCCCGAGCGACCGCTCGTCGGTAACTGTCCTTCGTGTAACAGTCCTTTGGGGGACTTCCCCGACGTGCCTTGGGTTTCCTTGCGGCTTGTGATGGAGTCATCGGTGTTGAGCGGTTCCTTCGGCGTTCAGCATTCCGCTCGGCTTCGGAATCCGCCGGTGAAAAGCAATAGGCGTCAGGGTCGCGGTCAAGGTACGGCTTGAGCAACGCTTGTCCCTCCGGCCCGATGTAGATGCGTCGTTCCCGTCCCTGATGCTGGGTCTTGTGGTTTTCTGGGTAAAAAACCCAAACGCCGTTTGTCTGAAAC
>CAUZOL010000317.1:0-8202 GCA_963581435.1 Planctomycetota bacterium | reverse complement strand
TCAGCATGTTGAAGAACGAGTCCACACTGAAGGTAGGCATCAAGAACAAACGACTCACCGCCGGATGGGACGAGACTTATCTCAATAAAGTCCTATGCGCACCATGACTTTTGGTGCAATCGCCCTGTGTTTAGACCCCGGCCGTAGCGCTTCCGGATCGGTGAATACTTTCCGCAGCACGTCGAGATTCTGCGGATCGGCGAGGCCCTCGAGATCGAACGCAAACAGTTGCTTGGCCGTCCCCGTGAAATTCGTGTGGATCTCGAAGCGATCCATGTCGCACACGACCAGCAGCGGTGGGTTCTTCAGGTCTTCCCGGTAAAGCTGCAACTGGCTGTAGGCCGCCTTCAGGTCTTTGTGCTTCCCCTTGTACTCCCAGCCGAAATGACCCTTCATCCACGCGTCGGCCCAGCCCTTCCCGCCGTCCATTTTCCGCACGCCGCGCTCGAATGTGTACCAAGCGCCGTCTGGATCAGCAGCGGCCGGCTTCGGCTGGCCCAGCAAATCGCACAAGTCACAGAAATGCTGCTGGCAAGCGCTTCGCTCCGAGAGCTGCGACCGCTGCCACTTGGCGATAAACTCATGAAGGATCATGTATGCCCTGCCGTGTTTGCACAAGAAGATCCTGAAGGCTGCAAACAGACTCAGGATTAAGAATTCCCAGCCGGAGCCTACCCGACTTGAATAAATGCTGCCACCATTTAGCGTGCAGCAGCCGGGACGCGCGTTGGTGGAGGGTGATGGCGCGCAACGAAATGCTTGCACAGAATCAGGGGGCTTACGCCCCCCGCTCGCCTTGCAATCACGACCGGCCGTTACGAATCGTTAATCGTCGTACAGGGGACTTTGCGGTTGATTCGTTTTAGCAGGCCGCGGAGGACGCGGCCGGGGCCGATTTCGTAGAACTCATCGACGCCTTCGGCAAGCATGTAGCGGATCGAATCTTCCCATAGCACCGGGCTGACCACCTGGCGGACGAGCAGTTCGCGTATCTCGTCCGGGTCGTCGTGCGGGTGGGCATCGACGTTGGAGACAGTGGGGATTTCCGGTTTCTTCAACGGCACACCGGCCAGAACTTCAGCCAGACGGGCGTCGGCGGGCTGCATGATTTCGGTGTGGAATGCACCGGCGACCGCCAAGGGAACGGCACGGCCGCCCGCTTCGTCGATCAACTCAACAGCTCGTTCGCAGGCAGCGTTGTCGCCCGAAAGCACGATGTTGCCGGGGCAGAGATAGTTGGCGATTTCGAGCCGTCCGGCGGTTCTGGCTTCCTCGCAAACCGCTTCGACCTGCTCGGTCTTCAGCAATAGTGAGCTGATCATGCCGGACGGAGTGGCGTCGGCCGCTTCCTGCATAGCGGCTCCGCGTCGCTGCACCAGTCGAAGGCCGTCGTCGAAAGTGACGGCCCCGGCGAAGACGAGTGCCGTGTATTCACCCAAGCTGAGTCCGGCGGTCATCTCGCAGGCGAGAACAACGTCGGGCGAATCGGCCCGCAGCATCTCCAACGCCGCCAAACTGGTAACATAGAGCGCCGGCTGACTGTTGACGGTCAAATCGAGTTCGTTTGCCGGTCCTTCGAAACAGAGTTTGGCGAGATCAAATCCAAGAATCTCGGCGGCCCGGTCGTAGAGCGCCCGCGCTGCGGGATATTTCTCGGCGATGGACTTGCCCATGCCGACGTGCTGCGCCCCCTGGCCGGGAAACAGGAATGCGATCTTACTCACGTGAAGTCCTCTGTTTCCGCTTGCGTCGCAACGGGCGAATTGGTGTTAAACCCTTGCTTGCGCTGCGGGCTGGTGTGGCGTCGCGGAATTGGCCGGCGTTCAACCTTTGGTCGCTCCGTTCAACTCCTGCACAATCTGTGAGTTGATTTCATGGTTCTTGATCGTCGTCGCCCCTTTGAGAGCGTTGGCGATGGAAAGTGCGTCGCTCGAACCGTGGCAAATAATGCAAATGCCGTCGATGCCCAACAGCGGTGCGCCGCCCGCTTCACTGTACGCATACCGGCGACCGAGCGTTTGAAATGCCTCCGCTGCCTGCGCACGGTCGGCATCCAACTTTGACAGTACCTCTGTCGAAACCGACTCGAGCATGAACTGCGCCATGCCTTCGCTGACTTTAAGCACGACGTTGCCGACAAATCCTTCGCAGATGAGTACGTCGGCTTCGCCCTGATACAGACCGCGGCCTTCGACGTTGCCGATGTATCGATCCTTCAGCGAACTATCGACGAGAAGGGAATGAGCCTGGCGGTAGAGGTCGGTTCCCTTGCCCTCTTCGCTGCCGATGTTCATCAGGCCGATGCTGGGATTCTCGATGCCAAGCATGTTGCGGGCATAGACGGCTCCCATAATGCCGTACTGCAGCAGATGTTCGGGACGGGCGGCCGGGTTCGCGCCGACGTCCATCAACACCGAACGCCCGCGAACGGTGGGAAGCGCAACGGCGATGCCGGGCCGTTTGATTCCCTTGAGAAACAACCGGGTTCGCAAGCCGGCCGCAACAACGGCCCCTGTGTTTCCTGCGCTGACGACACCATCGACTTCGCTTCCGGCCATCAGCCTCCAGCAGACGGCGATCGACGAGTTCGGTTTTTTGCGGAGCGCGAGTGTCGGTTTTTCCTCCATACCGATGACGCCATCGGCCGGATGAACCGTGAGCCGATCACCGGGGCAGCCTGCTTTTTCGACCAGAGCATCGAGCGCAGGCTGATCGCCCACCAGCACGACCTCTAATTCCGGGTGTGCCTTCAGGGCTGCGATTGCACCGTCAACGTTCGTTACCGGAGCGAAATCGCCCCCCATGGCATCCAACGCAATTTTCATGCGCCGTTATTCCTCGGATTCGACCATTGTACGGCCTTGGTAAAAGCCGCAGTTGGGGCAAACCACGTGCGTGGGGACCGACGTCCCACACTGAGGGCAATGCGCCAGTTGCATCGGTTTGAGTGCATTGCCCGTTCGCCGTTTGCGGCTACGGGTTTTCGATTGTCGTCGCTTGGGGACTGCCATGCTTCGTCTGCTTTAAAATCTTGCTGAGAAACGAGTTTCGGAATCTCCGCTCTCATTGCAGTCGGTGAATGCGCACACCCACCACCATCGTCTCCACACGAGATCGGATTGAGCATAGTACGGGAATGACGAAACGGCTGTCAAGGATGGGTGAAAAACGTTGGGGAATGAGTGGGTTTGATTTTCTCGCTGCGAACCCTAGATGGGGCATGCTCCGAATGCTCGTCTTGCTGAGAACAGAAATCCAGTAATAATACCGCTCCATGTGCCGTTCCCGACGAATACAGATTTTCGGTTCTGTCTGCCTGCTGGCATTCGGCATTTGGCCCTTTGGATGCACGGCAATTGCGCCAAAACCCCCAGCGGACACCAGCGAAGACAGTTCACGGCCGCCGTCGTTCGACGACACCGTTCTCGCTGCTATCAGGCACAACGAGCGGAATGTTGGATCTACGATGCGGCCCGATGATGTGGTGACGACGCTCGGCCTGCGAGCGCTGGGTGAATTGGAGAAGACGTCGCGGAAAGACGGTGCCGACTACCAGTTTGCAGGGGAACGATCGCGGTTGATCGTTCGGACTGTTCCCGAGCCTCTGCCGAAAATGGATTCGCCGTTGGGGCTTGATGTCCCCCGGCACCCGTTTGAAAACCCAAACAGGATTAGCGAATTCATCTTTGAGCAGTCCGACGGAACGCAAGTCACGTTTTTTCCAGTCAAAACTCCGTAGTACTCCGGCTGGTCGCAAATGCTCGCGTCGGTGGTCAGCAGCCAGCCGAGGCGATGGACGGACAGCGATTCCCGCCAGTTGCCGGCGGCAAGATGGAGTTCCCCAAACTACCACGGCGGCTTGCAACTGACGATCGGGGCGAACAGAATGAGTGGCGTTACAGCCTCAAACTACCGGTGGCGAATTCGCACACCCGACCCGATCGCGACCTTCGACGCCTTCACTCAACCGGAGATTCCACGATGACCCGTATCACTTTGCTTTTGCTCGGCATCGCAGTCCTGAGCAACAGTGCATTCAGTTTCGCTGCCGACGAAAAGAAAGCGAAACCCGCTCCGAACAAACCGGCGCTGACCGCAGCCGAAGCCGATGCAGACTTTGCATTGCAGGGAGAGTACAGCGGCGAAATTTCGGAAGGCGATAACAAGGTGAAATTGGGCGTGCAAGTGATCGCGCTCAGCGGTGGAAAATTCCGCGCTGTGGGTTATCCCGAAGGACTCCCCGGAGACGGTTGGGGCGGCGAAAAGAAAGTCAAAGTCGAAGCAATTCGCGACGGTGATACGGTCAGATTCAACAGCGATAAGGGGCGTGGCGTTCTGAGCAACGGGCTGATCAGTATTCAGGATGCCGACGGCAATGAAATCGGCAAGCTGAAGAAAGTCACCCGCAAGAGCCCGACGCTGGGCAAGAAATCGCCCGCAGGTGCCGTCGTGCTATTCGACGGAACATCGCCGGACAAATTCAAAGGCGGCCGCATGACCGAAGACGGCCTGCTGATGCAGGGTGTCACCAGCAAGCAGTTGTTCGGCGACTTCACGCTGCACATGGAGTTTATGCTGTCGTACATGCCATATGCCCGCGGTCAGGGACGCAGTAACAGCGGCATCTACATGCAGGGCCGTCACGAAGTGCAGATTCTTGACTCGTTTGGTCTGGAAGGAAAACACAACGAATGCGGCGGCATTTACACCGTGAAAGATCCCGACGTCAACATGTGCTTCCCGCCGCTTTCCTGGCAAACTTACGATATCGAATTCACGGCGGCACGTTTCGACGAGAACGGCAAGAAGACATCCAGCGCCCGCATGACAGTCAAACATAACGGCGTGCTTGTTCACGATGACGTCGAAGTTCCCAAATCGACGACTGCTGCACCGGTCAAGGAAGGTCCGGATAAGGGACCGGTTTACATTCAGAATCACAGCAACCCCGCCAGGTTCCGCAATATTTGGCTGGTCGAAAAGGCGGCAACGCAAAAGACGACCGCTGTCGAAACCACAAGCGAGACGGAACAGGTGGCGGCGAAAGACACGAAGGGTTGGATTACACTGTTCGACGGCAAGACGCTCAAAGGTTGGCACAAGAATCCTGAAAAGATCGGTCACGGAACCGGCGGACATTGGTTCGTGAAGGCGGGGGAGATTGTCGGCGAGCAAGACCCGCCCGGTAGCGGCAACGGCGGCATCCTGCTGACCGACCGAAAGTTTGGCGATTTCGAATTGATGATCGACATGAAGCCCGATTGGGGCGTCTGCAGCGGCTTGTTTCTTCGCAGCAACAACCGAGGCCAATGCTATCAGATGATGGTCGATTACCACGACCGCGGCAACGTGGGCCACATTTACGGCGAAGGGACCGGCGGTTTCAACACCCGCACGTTCGACGTGTTCGGCGTCTATGAAGGCGACAAGAAACTGGTGGGTCTGACAACCAAGCCGAGCGAGCCACAACCGCCGAAGGCCTTTTCGGTTTCCGGGGCCGACTGGGTGAAAGCCTGGAAACTGGGCGACTGGAATACCGCCAAAGTGCGCTGCGTGGGCAACCCGCCGGCAATCACCACCTGGATCAACGGCGTCAAAGTCAACGAATTCGACGGCTCAACATTCGACGACCCGAAGTACGACCGCAAGAATCTCGTCGAACTGTTGGGGAACGAAGGACGCATCGCCGTGCAAGTTCACGGCGGCAACGGTTGGCCCAAAGGCGCAAGCTGCCGCTGGCGCAATATTCGCATTCGGCCAATTGTTAATTAGCGAAGTTCGAGCCGCGGCTGTTGAGAATCAGATTGTTTATGTCACGTTCCCAAAGCCCTCGGGCTGCGCCCCGTGGGATCGAACGGGAAGAGATCCGCATCGTTTTTGCCTGAGTCTCACGTTCCGCCTTCACGTCCGAAGAGCTTTTCCATCAACACACGACGCTCTTGAACATCGGCGGAGACAGACCCCTTCATTGCGCCCAACACCTGCGGATTGACGAATGCGATGGCCGGTTCGGCCAATTTTGCTGCGGTAGCCGCTTGCATCAGCAGCGTCTTTTCGAGACGGCTGAGTCGATGGACGTGGCAAAGCTCCAGAAACAGCGATTGAGGCGAATCGCCGTTCCGCAGGATTCTGTCGCGATATCGCCCCCAATAGTGCAGTGCCGCCCATAGCCCGGCGATGCCAATTGCGACCCAGACGATGAGTTCGAGGTTTTTCGAGAGACTGGACATCGAACGCGAGCGCTTCGAGATCTCGCCGAAATCGACATTTGCAATCAACGCAAAGAATGACATTGGTGATTTCCGCCGTCTGATCTTTAGGACAAGAATTCGGACACACTTGCGGGAGTTGCAAAGCGTGTTGATCGACATCGTTTTCGCGTATTCACTGCGCAGTTTGCAGGCTCGACAGCGCGCGAGACGCTTCCTCGCGTACCCGGGGATTTTCATCTTCGAGCAAAGCGACGAGCGCCTCAATCGTTTCGGGGGTGCGAACTGAGGTGAGCGCTGAAATGCCGGTGCGTCGGATGAGGGGATCATTATCGTCGAGCAAGGGCAACAGCGACGACTGCAATTCGTTTTGCATGCCGAGCATGTGGGCGCCGCGAGCCGCCCGAATTCTGCGACTGCGAATCGGGCTTTCCAATTCCAGCCGTAACTTTTCGAAACAATCCGGGTCGATCTTGCGTATCAACTGTCCTGCCCGCAGGCAGATTTCTGGGGAGATGTCTTCAAACATGTCGAGCATCGTCGAAACGTCGAATCCTTGTAGTTCCTCTCGGGCGGCGTCACGAACTGCAGGCAAGGGGCTGTCGAGCCGATCGACGAGCAACGTCAGCGCCTCGGGTACTCCCTGGCTGCGAAGCTGTCCGGTGGCCCATGCTTGAATTTCTTCGTCCTTCGAGTCCAGGCCGTTGCTTACGATCTCTTGCACAATCGCGTCGTCCATCGTGCCGAGCATGTTTGCTGCGGCCAGCCGGCCTTCACGCGTACCATGACGCACAACCCACTCCTGCACATTAAACTTCACGTTGGATGGCAGTCCGCTTGCGGAGACAAACTCGACGAGTGCCGGCTGCAACGCGGGAGAAAGGGACTCGAACGGTGGCCGGTCGGCATCGATCCACGCGACCGATTCGACCTGCTGAAAGTTTCTTTGTTGCTGCGGAGTCAAACGCTTCGGAAACCACTGCAGGAAATGCGAGATGAATTCCGGATCGTCTCGCGAGGTGACAACCTCGAAGACCTTTGGTGGCGGGTAATTCTTCGACATGTAGTCGAGAACGAGCTGCATAACGCCGGGATGTTTGCCCGTCATCAGCACCATGCCGGTCATTTGACGGCATTCACCACCGCTTTGAACGAGCGCCTTTTTGACTGCGAAATTATCGGGTTCGCCAAGAATTAACACCGCTTCGACAACGTCTCGCTGGTGGCTCAATTCGGAATATTCAGACAGCGCACGATCGAATCCGGTTAGCACATTGTGGCTGATTTGGGCAACATTTCGCAGGTAACGTCCAGGTCGGCGACTCCCCTTGCCGCTGTGGATGTGTTCGTACAGTCGGTCGATCAGATCGCGCATCGTTTCAGCTGCGTGATCGGTGATTACGGACCGGTTGTCTTTGAGCATCTCCAGCAGGGCCGGAATCAGATCAAAATTTTCCGTCGATCGCAACAATTCGAGGCCGTGCGCTCGCAGTTCGGCATCGCCGTGCAGCAGCGCTTGCCGCAGCGAACCGGAGATGCGATCGATCTGCGACTCCAGCGATTCCCTAACTGCCTCGTCAAGGCGTGGCAGGCGACGAATGACTTCCAACTGGCCACGGCTGCTTTTGCGTTTAATGAGAGCATTGACCGCCGATTGCTGAATGTCAGTGCGGTCGATATCCAGGGCGGTGATCAGAACTTCGAGCGAGCGCGGGTTGGCCGTCGATCCCAACACTTGCATCGTCTTGTCGATCGGGCCGGCCATAGATATCTCTGTGTGCCATTGAGGGTTTATGACGAGGGTTCCTCTTCTTCAATATCGAGAGCCGCAGGGTGAAAACTCGATACCGACCGCGCATGGCGGCACGTTTGTCACAACCCGAACGATTGGGTTCTTCGCGCATTTTAGTGGGTGCTGCTTGATTTGACGTGTGGAATCGATCTCGGGATCATGGGGGATTTCCGAGGTCGAGACGATGGAATCTCTGAATGC
>CAUZOL010000316.1:0-8203 GCA_963581435.1 Planctomycetota bacterium | reverse complement strand
GCATGAATTGGCAGAATACCCTTGTTTTGCAGGGGCACTGCGCAAATCTTGTGCCAAAGCTAAGGAAGTCATCTGGGGAATGCGGGCAAAAGCAGATTCAAAACGTTTTCAGATCACTGCGCGTGTATTCTAACACGATACCCGAGACCGCCGCGTCTACGCCGAAGTTCCACGTCCGTTTTTCCTGCGCGATCGCTGCAACGCGCGGGCTTCCTGATACAACTCGCGTTTCTCGCGGGCAATGGCGTGGCGAACTTCCGATTTCGTGTAGTCCATTCGCTGGCCGTAGTCGTACAGCAGACGCTGTTCCTCGGAACTCAGCCGACCGTCGGCGAGGCTGACGTGGATCAGCTGCTTCATGTAAACGTTCGACTCTTCACGGGTGTCGGGGATGGGGAGTTCGACGTTGCCGTCTCTTGCCGACTCGAATGCTTCCTGCATCTGTTGCTGCGTGAGCCCCCATCGTTTGCCCAACCGCGAGAGGGCCTTGCGTTCCTTCTTGTGAGCTTCGCCGTCGGCCCAGACGATCCGCGAGAGGACAGCCAACGACAGTTCCGCGTCGCCGCTGATAAACGGTGCGTCAAAAGCGTCGCCATTCCCCGCGGCTGCCGATTGAAGAGCGCGGTCGGCCGGCGGCTGTTGCGATTGTTGCGGACGAAAAGCCATGTCGTGCGTGAAGGGAGAAATGTCGTCCAACACCCAATCGTGTTGTCCATCGACGAGACTCGTGCCGCAGAACCCGCACGCCTTCTCCTTCGAGACGGCAATTGGTGCGCCGCAGCCGCCACACGATGACGACGCGAACGTCTCACTGGCGAGACTCTTCACTCCGTGTTCACGCGCGAGAACGTAAACGTGCGTGTAAATCGCCTGTCGGCGAACCACCGACGATCGCTTGCCCGGCTTGCCGCTAACCCGTGTCCCCGACCAGCGAACCATCACCCGCACGCGATCGCGTTCACCCGGTTTGCCCTGTTCGACGTCGAGTACTTCCACCTTGCCGATGGCGGGGTCCTTCCAGTATTCGTCGGCGGGCACGCGTTCCAGTCCTGGAATTCCGCCGGCAGTTTCCGCCAGGATTGGCGTGACGTAGTCGGTACTGTTGAAGAACGACGCGGCCTTCAGCCGGTAAAACATGACCGAGGTCCGATCTTCGACGTGTTGCACGCTGAAGGCCGGATCGGTTTTCTTGAGGTTCGCCAGCCCCGGCACACGGCGGTCGGAATCGGGCAGACGCCATTCCTGCGCCTGTGTAATCTCGGCCAGCACCCAATCGTGTTCGCCGGAGTTGACGGTCGAACCACAATTTTCACATTTGGTATTGTCGGCCATCTTCAGCGGCGCGGCACAACTGGGGCAGTTGCCTTCGATGCCACCGGGACGCGCGACGGTCTTCGCGCCGTGTCGGCGATGAAACGACCAGTACTCGGTAAATGATTCCGCCGTCTTCGAGCCGCTCACACGGCGCCCGGTTTTCGCATCGACATTGTAATCGACCGCGGAGGCCGGTATGCGGACGTGAATGGTGTCGAAGTGATCGTCGGAATAGATCGCCACAATCTCGGAGTCGTGCACACGCACTTCTTCCATCAGGTTGCGGTAACCTTCGGCCTGCTGCATATCGATTTGCAATGCAAACCGCTGCTGTATGCCATCGCTGATAAAGGGCCGCGCGGGAGAGAGATCCTGATTGCTCCAGGCATCCTGAATTTTGACAAACGCCGCACCGGCGCGAGAGAGAAACTGTTCTTCGTCGAAATCGGGATCGCGCGACCGCAGCGAGTTGAGCGATTTCTGTTGGACATTGACTTTCTGCAGTGCGGCCCCACGGCGAATGGTGCGCGAGACGTGGCCTTCGCGGGCTGACTTTCCGCCGAAGACGGACAGGGCAACGAACCCAATCAGCAACGGAATTCCGATGAACGGGTATTTGAAGCAAAGCCAGATCAGGAAGAAAAACAGGTCTCCGTCGCCACCACCTCCGCCACCACCCGATCCGCCACCTCCACCGCCGTAGCTGCCACCACCACCGGCGCGCGCCCAGCCGATTTCCGGTGCGATTGCCAGAAAGGCAAGCCCCACAAGCGCGAGCAGCGCCAACAACAAGGGCAAACGTCGCAGAAATCGCATCATTACGCATCTCCCCTGGCGAACCAAACGCTGAAGACGGAAATTCGCACAGCATCATACAGTCAAATAATGCCGCCGCACCGAATCAACCGCGCGCAATCGTATCGCCTGTTCGATCAGCATTGCAAGAAGACCCCGTTCCCCTGCCGCTCAGGGTAACGAAATTTGCTCGCAGTTGGTTCACGCAATCAGGTCTTGCATGACGTGGCCGTGGACATCGGTCAGGCGGAAATCGCGCCCCTGGTAGCGATGCGTCAACCGCTTGTGATCGATTCCCAGCAGATGCAGAATCGTCGCGTTGAGGTCGTGAATGTGCATCGTACCCGGCGTCCAGCTTTCCCGACTTGGCTTCGGCCGCATGGGATTTCCGTCGGCATCGGCGATGTTGTAACCGTAGTCGTCCGATTGGCCGTAGGTGATTCCCGGCTTGATCCCGCCGCCGGCCATCCACGTGGTAAAACAGCGCGGGTGATGATCGCGGCCGTAGTTTTCCTTGGTGAGACCGCCCTGGCAGTAAGCCGTGCGGCCGAACTCGCCGCCCCAAATCACCAGTGTTTCATCCAGCATTCCCAGTCGCTTGAGGTCTTTGATCAACGCCGCACAACCCTGATCGACGTCTTTGCACTGCGATTCGTGTTCTCTGGGCAAACCGCCGTGGGCGTCCCAACCACGGTGGAAAATCTGAATGTTACGAACTCCGCGCTCGGCCAGTCGGCGGGCATTCAGACAACAGGCGGCGAAGGTTCCTGGCTTGCGAGCGTCTTCGCCGTAGAGTTTGAATGTCTCGTCGTTCTCCTGCGAAACGTCCATCAACTCCGGTACCGATGCCTGCATGCGGTAGGCCAACTCGTGCTGTTTGATCCGTGCGAGAACTTCCGGGTCGGCAAAGCGTTTATGTTGTTCCTGGTTCAAAGCGGCAAGTGCGTCGAGCTGAGATCGGCGATCTTTGCGGGTGACGCCGGCCGGATTACTCAGATACAACACCGGATCGCCCTGGCTGCGCAACAGCACCCCCTGATGATCGGACGGTAGAAAACCGGTTCCCCACAACCGACTGAACAGGCTCTGCTCGGCATGACGGCTCTTGGCGTGCATCACCACGTAACTGGGCAGATTTTCGTTCATGCTGCCCAGCCCGTAACTCAACCACGCACCAAGACTGGGACGGCCGGGAATCTGACTCCCGGTCTGAATGTAAGTGACCGCCGGATCGTGATTGATTGCCTCGGTGTAGGTACTGTGAACGACGCAGAGGTCATTCGCCACGGTTGCAGTATGCGGCAGCAGTTCGCTGACCCACACGCCGCGATCGTTGTTTTCCTGTTTGGTGAATTTGTACTTGCTGGGACAAACCGGCAACGTTTTCTGCCCGGCGGTCATCCCGGTAATTCGCTGGCCGTCGCGAATGTGCTCCGGCAATTCCTTGCCGAACATCTCCTGCATTTTCGGCTTGTAGTCCCACAGGTCGTGATGACTCGGCCCGCCGCTCATGAACAGATAGATCACTCGCTTAGCCTTCGGCGCGTGATGCAGTCCCGCCTTCACTGCACCATCATCCCCGTCGGCCGCCAGCAAATCGGAACCGAACAGATTCGCCATCGCAGCAGTACCCAGCCCCAGCGCAGCGCGGCCAAAGAGTTGCCGACGCGTGAGGTTGAATTCGTATTCTCGGTAAGGGTCGGTGTGTTGCATTGGAAATGCCTGCGTCTGAATGATTGATGTCTAATAGAATATTGACAATGACAACCGCGGATTACGCGGATGGCCGCGGTTGATTCGGCGGGTTGTCTCGTTCACCGATATCAAAAAGTAGGAATACTCATTTCAGTAAAGCAACAACGCCGCATCACTTGCCAACACAGTGATTGCCAATTGTGACCAGGCCGCCAATTCCGCTGGGTTCAACTTCTCATCGCGCGGCGCATCGCCAGTTGAAAGCAATGCGAGGGCGTCTTTTTCTGAATCGGCGTAACGCTCTTTCAACGATCGCAGCAACTTTGTACAGACCGCTCGCTCGCGGGATGACGGGATTCGCGAGGCGAGCAAACTGAACAAGAGATCGAGACGCTTCGCGTCGTTGTCGGCCTCGCGCAATAATCGCCCTGCCAGCAATCGCGCCAATTCAACGCGTTGAATTTCGTTCAACAATCCCAACGATTGCAGCGATGTGTTCGTCCGTGATCGCCGCACGCAACTTGCTTCACGGCTCGGTGCGTCGAACAGTGTCATCATCGGATGTGGACTGGTTCGCTTCCAATAGACGTACAAGCTGCGGCGGTACAGTTTGGTGCCTTTGTCCTGCACGTAGTTCTTGGTATTGCTGGCCGGGTGCATCAGCGCCGACCACAAGCCGACGGGCTGATACGGTTTGACTCCCTCGCCACCCATGTGCGGATCGAGTGAGCCGCTGGCCCAAAGTGCGATGTCGCGAATCACTTCGGCGTCCAACCGGTGACTGGGGCCGCGCGCTAGCCACAGGTTTTCCGGGTCGGCGACATCCTTCCGCCAAGCGGAACTTTGCCGAAACGCGCGGCTGGTCACCATCAGCCGCAGCATGTGCTTTAGATCCCAATTGCTGTCGTGCATTTCGACTGCGAGCCAATCCAACAGCCCGGGATGCGTCGGCTGTTGTCCCTGCAGGCCGAAATCTTCCGGCGTGCGCACCAGCGCGTTACCAAACGTGCGCTGCCAGATTCGATTAATCAGCACGCGGGCAACCAGTGGGTGTTCGCGTGCTATCAGCCATTGTGCCAGACCAAGTCGGTTCCGTGATGCGTCTTTGGGAAACGCTCCCATCACGGTCACGATGCCCGGTTCGAGCGGATCGCCGATTGGCAGATTGTATTCGCCGCGCGCCAAGAGTTTTGTCGTGCGCGGTTTGGCCAAATCCGCGGCAACCAGCGTGGTGGTGAATCCCTTTTCCGTCGCCTCGATGCGCTCGGTCAATGCGATCGCCTGCTTGTGAATGTCGAGGGTTATGAATTGTCCTTTGGGATCGGCAACCATCGCCAGGCGATCTTTCAGGTTCGCTGCGTCCCACGTCTTCTCTTCGGGCAAAACAACGTCGTCGAATTGTTTCAAATGCAGCCTGGCTGTGGCCAACAGTTTGTCTCGTGCCGACTCCAACTTGTCCCACTGTTTCCACGCAGCAATGTTGGCCGGCGCTTTGAGTACCGGACCATATTCGTATTTGTTGCCGTCCATTGAGTGTTCGGCGGTGCTGTTGAAAAACGCCATCAGGCGGTAGTATTCAGTTTGGGGAATGGGATCGTACTTGTGCGTGTGGCAGCGGGCGCAGGTCATCGACATTCCCAGAAACACCGTGCCCAGCGTTTCGACACGGTCGAAGTTATTCTTGGCCTGAAATTCTGCGGGAATCGCACCGCCCTCGGCCGTCGTTGGGTTCATCCGCACAAAGCCGGTCGCAACCCGTTGAGCGAGTGTGGGATTCGGCAACAAGTCACCCGCAAGCTGCCAGATGATGAATTTGTCAAGCGGCAAATTTTCGTTGAGTGCCTGCACGACCCAGTCGCGATACGGAAAAATCCCGCGACGATTATCAAGGTGCAACCCATGCGTATCGCCATAGCGAACCGCATCGAGCCAATAGCGCGCTTGATGCTCGCCAAAACGCGGACTACCCAACAGCACATCGACAAACCGTTCGTAGGCCCCCTCACGGATGTCGGCGAGGAACACTGAAAGCAATTTCGGCTCCGGCGGCAAACCAGTCAGAACAATCGCGGCGCGACGCGCCAACGTTGCGCGATCGGCGGCAGGTGCGAAAGCGAGTTTCCGCCCCTGCAAGCGTGCGCCGACAAACGCATCGATCATTTCGCGTTTTGTCGCTTTGGAATGGCCGGCCGGCGCCACTTTTCGCGGTGCGACGAATGCCCAATGTGTGGTGTATTTGCCACCCTGCAAGATCCAGCGGGTTAGCAAATCGCGTTCTCTCGCCGTGAGTTGTTTCTCAGCATCGGCCGGCGGCATCGGCTCGTCGGCCGAATTCAGCCGTTTAAGAAATTCGCTTTTCTCCGGTGTCTTGGGATCGATTGCTCGATGACCGTCGATGTCACGCGTCGCGGCTGCAAACGAATCCAGGCGGAGAACGTCTTTCGCCTCGCCGTCCGGCCCGTGACAGACAAAACACTTATTCGACAGGATCGGAAGAATCTCATGCGAAAAGTCGATCGGCAGTTCGCCCCGATCATCGGCTGCGTCAACCGACGCCGCAAACAAAGCAACGGCGACGGCAAAGCAGGCGGTGGTGATGCTGGTTCTCATTCGGCCTATCTCTCTTGTGTCTTTTCGCCGGACTGTCGAGACTTTCGTCATCGGGAACACAGCGCCGACGGCGTCATTCAGCATACCTACCGGGTCGCCTGCATTCAATTCTCGCCGAAAGTCGTCGTCGGCAAAATCAAAGCCTGAAGCGCAAGCGAAGGAGCTTGCTGCCGTCGCCCTGGAATCATCCTTCGCTTGCGCTTCAGGCTCTGATAGCTGGGTGAACAGTGAATTCAGGCGGGCCTCAAAACAAAGAGTGCACCGGTCGGCCATCCACCACGAAATGGGGCCGGCCTGTCGGGTCGGTCACTCGCGTGTCGGGACCGTAACCCATCGCGTGGTACAGCGTGGCGACGAAATCGCGGGTGTGGACGGGCTTGTCGGTCGGATGTCCGCCGATTTTGTCGCTGGCTCCGTGAATCCGGCCGCCCTGAATGCCGCCGCCAGCCAACACCGTGCTGTAAACCTGCCCCCAATGATCGCGGCCCGCGCCTTTGTTAATCTTCGGCGTGCGGCCAAATTCACCCGTCCAGGCGACGAGTGTCTCATCGAGCATGCCACGATCATTCAGGTCTTCCAGCAGCGCCGAAAACGCGCGATCCAGCGGTGGCAGCAACAGCGTCTTCATCAATTTGAAGTGATCTTTGTGCGTATCGAAGTTCTTGGTGGAATGCAGGAACATCCACGGCACCGTCACCAGTCCCACGCCCGCTTCGACGAGACGACGGGCCACCAGACAACTGCGCCCGAACTTGTTGTCGCCGTAGCGTTCAATCGTCCCGGGCTTTTCTTCGTCGAGATCAAAAGCACGCCACGAGTTACCGGCACTCAAGATGTCGATCGCGAGATTTTGAAAACGACCGTAGCGATCTTCAGCATTCGATTTGGAATCGCGTTGTCGTTGTACCGTCTTGAGCAGTTCGGCGCGGCCGGATTGACGCTCTGCAAGAACCTCTTTCGGCGGCGTGAAGCCCGGCGGCAAACTGCCCGGTGTCCAGTTTTCGTCGATCAACAACAGCGGATCGTACTGCGGGCCGAGGAATCCCGCGTGCTGGCCGCCCCATTGAAAGTTGTTCTGATCGCCGATGCGCACCGGCAAATGGACGGCTGCCGGCAGACCGTTGCGATCGCCGCGCAACTGGCGAATCACGCCACCAACGCATGGCGGATCGCGGCGATCCATTTGCGGCTCGCCGCGTTGTCGTTTGGCGTGCGGCAACCCGGTCAGATTGTAATGCACGCCGACACCGTGTGTGCCGCTGTTGTGAAAGGTCGAACGAATGACCGAAAACCGCTCCGCCGTTTTCGCCAGCATCGGCAAATGTTCGCAGACTTCAAAGCCGGGAACGCTGGTGGGAATTGGCGAGAACTCGCCGCGGTAACCATCGTTGGCCGTCGGCTTGAGGTCGAAAGTTTCCTGCTGCGCCGGCCCGCCGGTCATGTACAGCAGAATGCAAGACTTCGCCTTCCCCCCGCCCGCCGCTTCAGCCCGCGTTTCCTGCCGACACTGCAGCAAGTCGGGCAACGCCAGCCCAAACGTCGAAAGCGCCCCCGCCTTGAGCAGCGTGCGCCTTCGCAGCGACTGCAGCCGCGATTTCAACATCGGCAGATCCTTCGGCATTCGATGTCCCCGAAACGAAAGTTGTCGTCGATGGTTTCAAACCCACCGACCGTAGCAGCACGATCAGAGCAGTATATCAGAGGCACGACTCCAACGTTATACCAGCAGCAGGTGTAGGGTGCATCAAAGCGCAGCGCCGACGCACCGTTTCGGGTGTCGCTCTTCCAG
>CAUZOL010000315.1:0-8230 GCA_963581435.1 Planctomycetota bacterium | reverse complement strand
TCTCCCCAGTTTTGTAAGAATGGCATCGGATTCTGAAAAAACGACCAAAAACAGCGGCCGTATTCCCAACGCAGACTATCAGGGCAAATCCAATGCCATTCTCTGAGCCGCCCTGTGAGGTTATCCAGGGCTGCTCAATCATTGCGTCTGCGAAGGTTGGTGAAGAGGGGTGGGAATTCCGGGCGTTTTCGCGTCACAGGTGGGGGAAGATGCAGGCAGCTCGCAGTAGTCTCTGAATGCTCGAGCGCATCGAGCAGGCTCCGCAAGATCTGCGGGTGACATTTGGCAATTCTCCAATCAGTTTGTAACAACGGAGCCCGAAGTTTTGACAACGACCTCAAGTCGGAGAGCTTCTACGCGTCAATGCGAAAGTGGACCGTCAACATGACCCTCCAATCGAAAAGAACCTGAAAACTTCCGCCACGACAACCGACTCCTCTTGACACTAGTCCTACTCAGGTAGTAGAACTCCGCCTACTCAAGTAGTAGTACAGGAGGGACAACCACTATGAGTCGGAATCATCAGCTTGCCAGACTGCAGTTAGCCATCATGCAGGTGCTATGGGACCGAGGGGAGGCGACCGTCGCCGAGGTCCGCGGCGCACTCGAGGACGACCGCCCGCTGGCCTACACCACGGTCGCCACCATGCTGACCAAAATGGAGCGCAACGGCCAGGTGGCGCATCGCACCGAAGGCCGCGTGCACGTCTATAAGCCGGCGCTGCACCGCGAGCGTGTCAGCCAGTCGATGGTGGCCGACCTCGCCGGCCGCTTGTTCGATGGCGACGTGGCCGAAATGGTCAGCCATCTGCTCGACGGCTGCGACGTCTCCCGCGAAGAACTTGCCCGGCTGAAAACGCTCATCCGCCAGAAAGAACGGGAGGTGAAAGATGCCGACTGAACTCCTCACCACCGCCATTGTGACCGTTCTCGATCTGTTGACGACGTACCTGCTGCATTCCACGCTGCTGTTGGCAATCGCGGCGCTGGCCGTCTGGTGCTGCCGCACAAACAGCCATGCGCTGACCGAACGGATGTGGAAGTCGGCCGCCGTGATTCCGCTGCTGACCGCGCCGCTGCAACTACTCAGCGGCATTGGGAATCCGGTGTTCTCTCCCCGTTGGGTCGAGCCGGTGGCACAAGTGTCGGTTGAAGTTCCACAAACCGACCTGCCGGAAACCCTTACGGTTGACGATAGTGAACCGCTCGCCGCTGCCGATGAACCGTTGGCGGTCGATGTCGATGTTGCCCCCATCGATGCGCCATCCGAGTGGCTTCCTGCAGACGAACCATCGGTCATACTGCCGACTGAAGAAACTGCCGAGGCGCAGATCGAGTCGATGCCACCGCCAGACGCTGCCGTCGCACTCACGGCTCCCGCTGCGATTGTTTCCATCACGCCATCGATGCCAATCGACTCACAACCATTATCTGCCGCCGCACCGACGTCACTGCCTCGGTTTATGACGTGGCTGACCGGGCTGGTGGTTTTGATTGTGACTGTTGGTGCGCTGCGGTTTATCGCCGCCGGCCAACGGTTTCGTCGGCGAATTCAGAAGTTCCGCACGGTTGACACAGGCCCGGTGCGCGACGCGCTGGGCCGCGTCATCCGTCGATCATCATTGCGCCGCCGTGTACGGTTGCTGGAAACCGACGACGGCGGCGAGCCAATCGCCTTCGGTGTCTGGCGGTGGACGATTGCCGTTCCCCGGGGTATTGAAACACAGTTGAACCACCGTGAATTGGAGGCACTGTTGGCGCACGAGTTGGCTCATCTCGTTCGCGGTGACGCCTGGTGGCTGTTGATTGGACGGCTGCTGTGTGGTTGCCTGCCGTTTCAGCCGTTGAATTTCGTCGCTCGTATTCGTTGGCGGCAGGCGGCCGAGTTTCAATGTGACGACTGGGCCGCCGACCGCACCGGCAACCCGCTGTCGCTGGCCCACTGCCTGACGCGCGTGGCGGAATGGCGATTGGACGCCGCAAGTTGTGCGCACGCACTTCCCGCCGGTGGACCGCAATCGACGTTGTCACGCCGCGTGGAACGGTTGTTGGCCGACCGCCCACACACCGATCCGTGGAGCCGTTCGCGACGTGGGCGATTGTTGACGGCTTTCACGCTAATCGTCGCCGCAGTGCTCTGCTGGCACGGCCCGCGAACAACGCTGCTGGCCCAATTCGACGAAGAACGCGATGGACTGAATCCGGGCGGCTCAGCATCGTTCGACATCGACGCCAATTTGCTGGCGGACGAAATTCACTTGCTCGACACCGAACTGCGGCAACTGGAAGCGGATTTACGGAAAGTTGAATCTCTGGTTCGCAACAGCAACCAACCGCCCGAAGTGCATACGCTCGCCGCGCGTCTGTCGGCCCGCTTGGCCGACCTGCGACGGCATCGCCGTGAATTGCTGGCTCGCGCCGGGCCGGCATCAACGCCTGTTTTGCCACCGTCCAACAGTGACCCACAACCGTTGGCGACCCGTATCGAATCTGCTGTTGAAGACCGACGGAACGAACTCTAACGAATGAAACATCTCACCCGCAATTCCCCACACCTCCCGCTCTATTCAGAATGGAATCGAACTATGAGACGTCACTTACCCACCGCCATGTTAATGTTGACGATGGCCTGCGGATTGGCGGTCGCGGCCGATCCCCCCGCGAAGCCGCCCCTCGCGATCGACGTCGCGCTTCCAGCCGCATTGGCTGAGGGCATCAAGATCAAGTTGCCTGAGGGCATCAATGTGAATTCGACGGACCAACGCAACTTTAGTTTCTATGTCGGTTTCGAAAGGGACGCGACGGACAGCAAAGCGAAATCCAACCGTGCCTCGACAAAGCCGGCACCCAAAACGACGGCTGCGTCCGCTGACCCGTTTGACCCGGCGGCGACCAGCAAACGGAAGAAGGCCGCCACAGCGAATACCCCCAAGCCCAATGGCCCCGGCTACACGCAGGCCGGCCAGCACATCACGCTAAAACTGGACCGCCCGAAAACGGAATTGAGTCTGTCTGAGGACTTCGACTACGTGTTCTATGCGAAAGGTGCTTTCGTCCGACTAATTTCTCCGGATAAGCGCCTGATCGAAATTGTACGTGCCAAGGACGGTTGCTTCTCGATTCGTACTCTGAAACCGGGCGTCGCGACGTTGGAATTTCTTCGTAAAGAGGAGTTTCTTGTTAAGGAAACAGAGAATAAGCGATACAGGATCGAAATCACGATTCTCGGCGACACACACAAGTTGCAATCGCGATTGGACAAGCTCCACCCAAGGTGACACTGTTCAACGGCCAGACGGCAGGCATCGGCAAGTTTTTAGTTGGAAAGGATCGAGGGCGGAGACACGCACTCCTCGTGCAGCCGGTGATTTCCGCCGACCGTCGCAACGTCCGTCTCAATTTACGCATCAGTGACCGGAATTCGCCGTGGAACGAAACACGGGCCTACGTCAATACGGTTCCCGATGGCAAGATGCTGTTGATCGAGATCGGCCAACGCAAAGGAAACGAAGTGGGCGTGCCGATCATCACGATGGCGCCATACGTCACCAAGTTGTTCAAGAACACTGGCGTCAGGAGATCCGAAGGCCCGCAATTCCTGCTGATCCGCCCGCGCGTCATCGTTCACGAGGAAGAAGAGGAACTGCGGTCGAAACGCCTCACCAAGTTCTGGTCAACCGTCACACCGCGGGGCCTTTTCTCTGGGGAAGAAGAGGAACTGTTGGGGATTGAGAAGTAACGTGTTCCGTTCAACGCGGTTGCCCCGGCTTACGGCAACCGCGTTGTCGTTTTCAGGAAACGCTGTAGGATCGCGATATCGACGCGGATCGGGACGGAGCCCAATCCCTACAGGTTCATCTCCCCCGCCTGCCGTTGCGCACTCCGGGGAGTGAACCCGAGAAACTCGCCCGGTTGCTCATCTCTGGGCAACGGCTTGCCGATGTGATATAAAGAAACCGTTATATCTAGATGGACAGGCGTCTTGAGGAGAAGTCGATGCTTTCAATTCTCGGCCGACCGGGTTCTGGTAAAGAGTTTTGTGACGGAATCTCGCGGCGGAATTTCCTCAAGATCGGTGCATTGGGTTTTGGCGGCCTCACACTGCCGCAGTTGCTGTCGCTCGAATCCAAAGCGGGCATCACCAACTCGAAGAAGTCGGTCATCCTCATCTACCTGGTTGGCGGGCCGCCGCATCAGGATATGTTTGATCTCAAGCCGGAAGCTCCCAAAGAAATCGCCGGCCCGTTTCGCCCCATCGCCACCAACGTGCCGGGCGTCGAAATTTGCGAAGAGTTTCCAATGATGGCGCGGATGATGGACAAGTTCGTCCCCATTCGCTCGCTCGTCGGTGCACAGGCAGGCCACGATGCCGCCCAGTGTTTCACCGGCCGCGTGCCCCGCGTTCGGGAACCGTCCGGCGGATGGCCGCAGTTTGGTTCGGTCGTCAGCAAGTTGCAGGGGCCGGCCGACAAGAGCGTGCCCCCCTTCGTCAGCCTGTGTTACACCACCACGCACGGGCCGTACAACGAGCCAGGCCCCGGATTTTTGGGAACGGCTCGCACCGGGTTCCGCCCGTTGGGACCAACCCGCGCCGACATGGTTCTTAACGGTGTCACCCCGGAACGACTGCAAGACCGCGCGGCGCTGCTGACGGCCGTCGATCGGTTTCGTCGCGATGCCGACGCCTCCGGCATGATGCACGGCTTCGACGCCTTCACCGAACAAGCGATGGGCGTGTTGACGTCATCGAAGTTGGCCGACGCACTCGATCTGTCCAAGGAAGACCCGCGTGTTATCGAACGTTACGGCACCGGTAACCCCAAGATAATGATGGATGCCAACGGCGCACCGCGTGTGCCGCAGAGTTTTCTACTCGCGCGCCGTCTGATTGAAGCGGGCGCCCGCGTGGTGACGATGAACTACAGCAAGTGGGATTGGCACGGCGGCCTGAACGCCGAAGGCCGCGCCAATAACTCAATTTTCCTGCGAGAAAAGGAAGACTTCCCCGTCTTCGACCGAGGGATTACTGCACTGGTTGAAGATTTGCACGAACGCGGCTTGGCCGAAGATACCACCGTGGTGGTGTGGGGCGAATTCGGCCGCACGCCGAAGATTAGCGCAAAGGTTGGCCGCGACCATTGGCCGCGCGTTGCCTGTGCCCTGCTCGCCGGTGGCGGCATGAAGACCGGGCAGGTCATCGGCTCGACAGATCGTCTTGGCGGCGAAGCAGCCGACCGTCCGGTGAGCTTCGGCGACGTCTTTGCCACGCTGTATCACAACCTCGGCATCGACACGCAGACGGCGACCGTCAGCGATCTGCAGGGCCGTCCGCATTATCTCGTCGAGCCGGATGCGGAAGTGATTCGCGAGTTGGTGTAATCCCGATTCAACGCGAAGCTCTGCTTCGCCGGGGACAGCAGACACATCCAACATCGACGGACGCGTCGTCCTGTCTGACGTTTGATTCTCGTCCGGCACTGGAGTCGCGACGATTTCCGCTCACCGCGCCAACGCTATTCTGCCGAAGCTTGCGCTTTGCGGAACGCTTTCACCGTCGCATCGGCGCGGAAATCGATGATGCGTTTGCCCCACTCGATCGTCTTCGACGCCGGCGCGAGGTTCACGCCGTTGATGTGGAAGTTGCCGGCGGCGATCCGCTGTTTTGTCCGCACCGACTGAGGATCGACGGCCATCATCATCGCTGTCATGCCGAAATCGTCGTGCAGTCCTTCCGGTTTCTGCTCGATGCCCTGCTCTTCGAGCCATTTGCCGACGGCAGCAAAGTCGTAGTATTCGGGAACGTAGTGCACCCGTGTCGGACCGCCCTTCCATTTTTCGTTCAACCGGCCGGCAACGTTCTTCATTCCCTGCTGATTGCCGCCGCTGTCACCAATGAGAACAACGTGCTTGAACCCGTGTGCGCGATAGCTGGCGCAGATTTCGGTCAGCAGGCTTTCAAATGTCTCCTCGGTCAGGCTGATCGTTCCCGGGTATTTCATATGCACCGTCGGCGGGTCGATGTCGCCTTCCGGAACGAATGGCACAATGGGGGCCACCAGCGTGTTGCCCAGTTTGCGGGCGATGGCTTCGGTGGTGCCACGGAGTACGACGTTGTGCTTCCCGGTGACCAGATACGGCCCGTTCTGTTCGATTCCACCAGTGGCGATGATGACGGTATCGGTCCCCGCCTTCATCGAATCCCGGATCTCCATCCAGGTCATGTCTTCGATGAACACCGTATCAACCGCCTCGATGGGACGCGGCGAATTTGGATCGGGCGCAACCGGCGATGGCGCGGCGGCGATGACGACGGCAACAATACCAGTGGCGACAATACCGAGGGTGCGGAGCATGGTTGAACCTCTTGGTGCGGAATCATTTTGTTGCGGAATCAATACGCCCCGCGAGCGGGGCGGCCAAATGATGGGCCATCGTGTTACGATCCCGGTTTCTTGTTCGGGACCGTCTTCGGTTTGTAATCGTGGGATCGCTTGAAAAGGACCTTGGCGGAACTGATTTCGTCCCCCTGTTTGGTCCGATCGATCACGTCCATTCCCTTCACCACGCGGCCAAACACCGTGTGGACGGATTCGGGGCGAACGTCTTCGTTCAGCCAGTAGGTGGGCATGTGAGTGATGAAAAACTGCGAGTCCCCCGAGTCGCGGCCCTTGAGGGCCATGCTGAGACTGCCGCGGAAATGCTTCCTCGCGTTTTTCTGATAGCACTCGCACTCGATGGTGTAATCGAGCGGCTTCTTGCCCGAGGCTTCCAGATTGCCGGTCTGCGCCATGAAGTTCGGCAGCACCCGATGGAACTTCACACCGTTGTAATTCTGCTCGGCGTCTTCGTTTTCTACGATGTTGATGAAGTTGGCGACGGCATTGGGGGCTTCATTTTCGAATAATTCGAGCACGACCTTTCCCAATTCCTTCTCGCCGTTGCGAATCGTCAGTTCGACCATTGGCAACTGCTCGTCCCCGTCGAGCTTCGATTCGCGGTTGCGAATCTCTTGCTCCTTGTTCCAGTGTTCGAGCATCGCGGGCAAATGTTCCACAAACTGCTGGCCGTACAGGTCGCTTAGTTGTTTGTCATCTTCCGCCGTCTTCAAGTAGTCGGCTGCCTCCTTGAATTGGTTCAGAGAAAAGCTGGCCGCTCCGGCAATGTTGATTGCCAGACTGCCGGCGTATTTTGACTTTCCGTCCGATTCCAGCAGATTCTTCGCGACATCCAACGCCTGCTGGTATTGGCCTTCGCCATAGGCCGATTCCATCACCACTTCACCCGCTTCAACATTCTTGGGATCTGCTTGATAGACCGCTTCGGCCAGTTCGCCCATTTTGGCTCGAATTTCGGTGTTGTATTCTCTCACCAGCCGCGTGAATTCGTCCCGTATTTCTTTCTTTCGATCCTCGGTCGTATCCGGCAGTTTGAAGTCGCCCTGCAATTTGCGCAGCTGTTGGGCGATTTCAACCTTCCGATTCGAGAGTTCTTTCCACTCCGCTGTCGGATCTTTGGCTTCCGTTTTTTCGGGCGCCTCGGCTGTCGGTTTGTCGTCGCTGGCAGCCTTCTCACCTTTGGCCGCCTTCTCAACATTAGACTTTGACTTTGGCTCGTCATCGCCAAACGAAAGCCCAAGCGGGACAGCAAGCAAACCGACGACGCAAAACAGAGCAGCGAATCGAAACCGTTGTAACTGAATCATCAAAAACCTCCGTATGGGAGCCTGTATTCGGCTTCACCTTGAATTGTCAAACCAACATCGCGGCGGACGATACCCGATACACGCGATCCGTCCCGTGTCTATCGCGATCGGCTGCAATCGCACGCTGTCCGCTCATCGGTGAGTTTATGAAAGCACACCGCCAACGGGAAGTCTGCCGGCCTCGGGGAGTGGTCGGTGAAGCGCGGAAAACACTGGCGGCACGCCAGTGGCACCCATATTTTGAGAATTGAACCCAGCGCTAATACATGCGAACGCGGCGCAGCACAAGGACGGCGAATACCATCGCGACGAGATTCGGTATCCACATCGCCCACATGGGGTTCAGCACCCCCGCCTTCGATTGGTTCATCATCAGCAGCATCAGCGGATAATATCCCACCAGAATCGGGAAAAAGCACATCATAAAACTGGTGAGAAATTGTCGGCGCGCTTGAATGATGGCGAACGGACTCCCCAACAACACAAACACCAAACAGCTCATCGACATCGCCATGCGGCTGTAGATTT
>CAUZOL010000314.1:0-8299 GCA_963581435.1 Planctomycetota bacterium | reverse complement strand
TGCGGTTTGTGGAAATCATGCTTCCATCATCACATCCGCCGCTCACAGCTTCCCAGCAGAATCTCGAACGGAAACACGTCAAATCTCAGATTACCGTGCGGGAAAATGGCGAGTTCTCGCGCGAAAACTCCAGAATGTTGTGACGGACAGCACGGCGAAACGTCTCGACGACTTCGGCGAACATGCGTCGCTTGGGAAACTGAAACTGTCCTGTGTCGGACTCGGGGTACTTTCCATGCTCAGCGATCAACAGGACTCCATCGACGGCCAACTGATTGGCACCCAACGTGAGAGCCTCATTGATCGACTTGGAAATCCGCACGCCGTTTTCGGCTGCGAGTTTTCGGCTGGTGTCGATCGCGGGAACCTGATCGGTGTGAATCGAGACAAGTTCCAGCGGAGGCGTGCGTCCTTTGCCGTCGAGTGTGTCGGTTTTCAGGAGCCGCGTCAGAATGACGTCGGCGTGCGAGTTGTGGCGGTATTCGGTTGTCAAGCCGGCGACTTTCGGAACGCGAATCGCGTGAACGGTGAACGGGTACAACGTCGTCACGTAAACCGTTCCGTCGCTCGCCGCACAAATCCCCATGATCACATAGCGCGGCAACAGCTTTCCGTCTTTCAGTTTGTAGACGCCGTGGTGGTATTTCTTCACCTTTCCGTTGGCTTCAGTGAACGTCGTGTACATCGGGTTCTGAATCGCAATTGGTCCACGATCGGTGGGCGCCTTGTCTTTGGGACGCCGACTCACGAGATGCAGAAACTGCCCACGACCTTTGAACGTCGCCGCAACGCCTGCCCAGACCGTTCCATTCGGCGCAACGCACAACGCGCGGCAATCGGTTTTCTCGGCTTTGGTAATCGGAGCCGCGAATGGCAGATCCTGTTTCAACCAGATGAGTTGCTTTCCCTGGGGTGCTTCGAGCTTCGTTTGCGACACGCCAAGCACCTTGCGTAGCGCCTCGTTGGGCCGGTTCAGTTCATCAAACATGCCGGCCCCAGCAGTCGCAAAGAGCTGTCCGCCGGATGCGACCCAATCGGCAATGCTCATCGACGCCGCCTGCGAGACGTGTGCGTCGGTCAGATAAAGCACCTTGTACTTTGCCAACGTTCCATCAAGAGCATCTTGCTCGACGACGAAGTCCAGCGGGATCTGCTGATGTCGAATCGCCGTGTAAAGCCCTCGCTTCGCCGCCGCGAACGATCCGTGGCTGTCGCCCCAGATGTCGGCCGTTTCACTGAACCACAAAGCCGCCTCGGCGAATTGCACGCGACCGTCTTGAACGATGTCTTCATACGTTCCGAGTTCGCGAAAACTCTTGAGTACTTCCCGATACATTTCCGGTTCGTCGACATGATTCTCGGTGTAAGCGACATGCACCGGTCGAAACTCGAAGAGGTCAACGATTTTCATGCCGTGGCCGATTGCTCCATAAAACAGACGCCGCCACTGACGCGGCGTGTTGTTCGGCATGTGCGGCATGACGTAGTACATGATCTTCCGATCGGGGTGATGCCGCAGCGCCGCGCGGAACAGATCGAAATTGATGTTGTTCATTTGCGGGGTGCCGACGGACACTTGCCAGATGTAGTCTTCACTCCACGGCAGTGTCATGCCACTATCACGAAAGACGGTGACCCACTTGAACACCTCGCCTAAGAACATGTGTTCCTGCGGGTAATGTGGTGAGTAATTCGCTCCGACGCCCGCGTTCGGGAAATGCTTCCGCAGAATGTCCGTCCGCTGTTTGATTGTCTTGATCCCGAAGTCGTACTGGTACCGCTTCGACCAGTAGAACACGCCGGGGTTTGATTCCTTCAGCTTCGCGTCGAGGCTCCAGGTGATCGCGTTCCAATTCAATCCTGCCGAAGGAACGACGTCCGACGGCTTCACTCCACGCGATTTCAACCATTGACGGAACGCGTCGTTTACATCCTTCCCGCGCGGCGTCGGCAGACGAATCTCATCACCGAGACTCACGACGGCGACGTTCTTGGCGTTGGCGGCCAACGCCTTGCAGTACGCTTCCAATTTAGGTGTCGCCACGCTGCGCACATCGATGTAACCCCGACCGCCTGACGCGTCCGGTTTCGTGTCGGACAGGGCGAACAGTTTCTTGAATTCGACAACGGCTGCCGCGTGCTTGCCGCTGTCGAGGGCGTCAAACGTACTCGCGTAGATCGGCGTTCGCTGTGGAGCACGACCATGCCGTGCCGGGTCTGTTTTCTTGAGGTCGGCGAGCAGATCGTAGAGAACATCTTCCTGACGGCGCAGGCGGCGCGAGTATCTCGTGTCGCCGTCGGCGGCCAGCTTGAGGGCACCTTCTCCGGTGAACTCGGCGAGTTTTGATATTGAGCCGTTGGCTTCTCGCAGTCCGAACTCAGCTCGGTACTTTCCGTTGCCGGTCCAGTACCATTGCCCGTCGCTGAGAGAGTCCATCGTGCCGCCAACTTCCACCCACTGGCTCGTTTTTCCGGGTTCAACCATGACCGACGGCGCTTTCCAGTTCCGAATGTGAACCCAGTATGGCGAGTGTTGCTGCCAATTCCCGCCACCGGTCGCCTTTCCGCCGACGAACGCCAGCGGTTGCCCACCGAGATTTGTCACACGCAGGAAGACGTCACCCGATTGCGTCAGCATTCCATCAAGCGGCAGGTAATTTTCTTTTTCGATGCGGCTCTTCACCTGCGCGACATCGGTCGTCAGCATGACTAAGTCAATGTTGCGTTTCGCGGCCGGTTCAGGTTGCTTGACGGCGATCAAGCGAATAGTCGCCCGGCCCGGCTTGAGCGTTGCGAATGCGTCATGCCCTTCCCAAACAATGTTCTCGACCGCTCCCCAACTCCAACCAATTTCCTTCTTCAGTTTCTGACGAAACGCCCAGATCTTCAGATTGTTTCGCGCTCCATAAAGCCGGTTGAGGACCAGCTTCCCGTTCTGTTCGACCTGCACGCGAAACTGTGTCTCGAAACGATAGGCGGCTTCGTAACGTACCAGAGTCAAGTAACGGCCGGCTTCCTTGATGTCGACATGGATCTCGGCTGCGGCGTACTCGCACTGTTCCGGAGCGCCAAGAAACGCCTGCCGGCTGAGGAACGAATTCGCGAATGTGGCCGCGTAGTAGTTCTCCCCGAACCGCTTCGCCTGCCAACCGCCGCTCTTGTCGGCCGGACCGGCCGACTGAAACTCCTCGGCCTCGCAGATGTAAAGCCCGTCGGGCTGAACGGCAACGGCTTTCCGCTCCCGCCCCAACTTCTGCGCCGCTACCGGCGTGTTCTGTGCATGGAGAGCGGGCGTGATTAGCAGAGTGACGAGCACCAGCCACAAGGAACTTCTGACATTCATGTTCAATTTCCGAGTAATGGTTGTGAGGAATCGTCGACCGATGAGTTACCGGACAACGCGAATGAATGACCTTTCATGGCCGACCATCGACACAGGGTCGCACACTCCGCGGCAATCGGGCGACAGACTAAGGATTCCGTCATTTCCAAACGCAGAGGGATAAGCCTGCTGATAGAACCTGATGTGTACTCGACAACGTTCCGCGTAGCAACCGGCGTGATTCAATATGGGAATGTGCAACCAGATTCGATAGGGAGCACCGACCGTGCTATGTGGCTGCAATTCCGAAAAAGGGCATGGGTATTGCGAATCACTTTGAAACCCGACCGTTTACGCGGACTCCGCACGCGTCAGCGGAGCTCATACGTTTTTTGCTGAATCGGGTGTGACTCACAGACGTCGGCCAGAATGCGTGTTGGCGCGACCGTTCAAACGAGACCTATTCGCGGTCATGACGTTACCAGTGGGGTCGAGAAGCTGAAACGACACTACGACACCGGGTGTGGAAGGTGCAATTCGACCTGAGATTCGGTGAATCGACCGTTATCGTCGAATTCAATCCACCATACAATGCACTGCGTAGCGACGATGTTTGGCCCAGTAATGACGCTTCCTACTTCGCCGTTGCTTCCATTTGCTGCAACCGAGTACCATGGCTCTTGCAGTGCCGTCCTGGTTGTGATCCATGGCTTGCGCGTAAGAAGCGTGCGTATTCTCACTTGATCTTGCGACGACGATGGAGAAACCATGTCCGACTCAGCTTCTTGGAGCGTCTACGTGCGTTGCTGTTCTCTGATTCTGATCTTCGCTGCCACAGTCTGTACGACATCAAGACTCGTGTCCGCAGAGACGCCGCCTGACTTTGCTCGCCTTGGTGGACCGTTTCTGAAGAAACATTGCTTCAGTTGTCACAGCGGAAAGCAACCGAAAGCTGAGCTTTCGCTGCAAGCCTTCGGTGATTCAGCATCCATGGTGAAGCAGCGCAAGGTGTGGGACAATGTGCTGAAGATGATCCACACCGGCGAGATGCCGCCGAAAGGTCGCCCTCGACCCAACTCCAAAGAAGCGGACGCGTTTGTCACGCTTGTCAAGTTGGTGTTTGACTTTGCCGATCGCAACGCCAAACCCGATCCGGGACGAGTCACGATTCGGCGGTTGAATCGGACAGAGTACAAGAACACAGTGCGTGATCTACTCGGAGCCGATTTCAATCCGACGGAGGGGTTTCCCGCCGACGACGTGGGTCACGGATTCGACAACATTGGTGATGTCCTCACGTTGTCACCGTTGTTGATGGAACGCTACCTTGACGCCGCTGAAACAATTGCCAACCGCGTGATCGTGGCAAACTCGCCCAAGCCGCCGGTGCGCTACCTGGCCGGGCGCTATTTGCAGCCGAACAATGCGCAAACATCCCAAGGTCGATTTCGCAAGCTCGATCCGCTGGCGAAGGAGCCGGTGCACTCGGGGCCATACAGCGCGTCCGGCAGTTACCTGAAATTCTCTGCCGACGACCAATTGATTTATCGAGCGACGTTGTACGCCGAACCACGCGGCAGCATGCCGGTGAAAGTCGCACTGTTCATCAGTGGCAGCAAGATCGACCCATCCGACGAAGCAGGGATTGCATCATTGATGGGTACGGAGAATCCTCGCTGGAAGGCGATCAAAATCCTGAAGACATTCGAGATCACCGCCCGCGATGCAAAGCAGCCACAGACGATCGAAGTGCCGATCAACCGGATCGGCGGTATCAGCAGCGCGGGCATCGCCATCGTCAGGCCGCCGAAAGGTGAGAAGCCGCCCGTACTTCACATCCAGCATTTGTGGAGCGAAGGACCGCTTGAGACGCGACCGAAGTCGCAGCTGAAGATCCTTGCGTGCGCTCCGAACGCGTCGCCAGAACAGAAGACGCGCGAGGTTCTAACACGATTACTGACGGGCGCGTATCGCCGACCGCCGGAAGCCGCCGAACTGGCGCGAGTCACTAAGTATGTGGAACAAATTCAAGCCAGCGAGGCGAAGTGGGAAGCCGCGATCCAGCGGACAATCCAGGTCGTGCTCTGCTCGCCGAAGTTCCTGTTCCGTGTCGAATTGGACAACCGCCCGCCCGGTCCCGACATGCGGCCGCTCGACGAGTATCAACTTGCGTCGCGGTTGTCGTACTTCCTATGGAGTACGATGCCGGACGCCGAGTTGTTCGAGCTGGCCCGCGAGAAGCGACTGACTGCGAATCTCGATGCTCAAGTCCGTCGCATGCTGGCCGACCCCAAGGCCGCCGAGTTGGTCAACAACTTCGCCATGCAATGGCTGCAGGTGCAGCGGCTGGAGCGGTCCACACCTGATGCCAAACTGTTTCCGTCTTTCAATGACCGGCTCCGCGATGCCATGTTGAACGAGACGCGGTTGTTCTTTGAATCGGTGATGCGTGAAGATCGCAGCATTTTCGATCTGCTCGATGCCGACTACACGTTCCTCAACGAACCGCTCGCCAAACACTACGGCATTGTCGATACGAACGGTCACCGAGTCGGCCAGAAGCCACAGGGGCCGCGAGGCAAGCCGATTCGCGGCGCAGCCTTCCAACGCGTGTCGCTGCAAGGTCGAGTACGCGGCGGGCTGCTGACTCAAGCCAGCGTACTGACCGTTACGTCCAATCCAACGCGGACTTCGCCGGTCAAGCGAGGCCGCTGGGTGTTGGAACAGATCCTGGGTGAGCCGCCTCCACCCCCGCCTCCGGACGTGCCGGAACTGGTCAACGATAAAAAGGCAATCACGGGCGGTACCCTTCGACAGCGAATGGAACTGCATCGGAAGAAACCCAGTTGTGCAAACTGTCACGCCAAGATGGACCCCATCGGCTTTGCACTGGAGAACTACGATGCAATTGGAGCATTCCGAGAGAAGGATGGCGACTTTGAGATTGATGCATCCGGCGAATTTCCGGACGGGACAAAGTTCTCCGGCCCAGCAGATCTAAAGACCCTCCTCAAAGGCAAGAAGCAGCTATTTGCCCGCTGCCTGGCGGAGAAAATGCTAATCTATGCCTTGGGTCGCGGCCTTGAATACTACGACCGTCCGGCGATCGAACGCATCGTGACCAAGGCCGCAGCACAGAACAACAAGTTTTCCGTACTCGTAACAGAGATCGTGAAGAGCGATCCGTTCACAAAGAGACGAGGGATACATGCGAAACTCGACTAGACAGCTCTCGCGTCGGACAGTCGTGCGCGGAATCGGTGTGGCGATGTCGCTGCCCTGGTTGGACGCGATGGGTCCGTCGAAGGCTTGGTCCGAAGAATCGGCCGCCTCGGAACAAACCACTCCGAACCGCATGGCGCTCATCTACGTTCCCAATGGCAAGAACATGGTCGATTGGACGCCAAAGAAGGAAGGCGCCGATTTCGATCTGCCGTCGATCCTTGAACCGCTGGCGCCGGTCAAAGACAAGCTGATGGTGCTCAGCGGGCTGACCGTCGATAAAGCGCGTGCCAACGGCGACGGCGGCGGCGATCACGCGCGAGCACTGGCCGCGTTTCTTACGGGGGCTCAACCACGCAAGACCGACGGCACGGACATCCGGGCGGGTATCTCGATCGACCAGGTCGCGGCACAGAGAATTGGCAGTCAGACTCGATTGGCATCGCTGGAAATCGGTTGTGAACATGGCGCGATGGCCGGCGGTTGCGATTCGGGTTACAGCTGCGTTTACTCGTCAACGATGTCCTGGCGTTCGGCCACGCAGCCACTGCCCAAGGAAGTGAATCCCAAACTGGCGTTTGAGAGGCTGTTCTCCACGGTCCCCAACGCCAAACGTGCACAGCGCGATGCACAGCGCAAGAGTATCCTCGACTTCGTCCGTGAAGATTCCAAGGATCTTGCCGGACGATTAGGCGCGAATGACGTGCGCAAGCTCGACGAATACTTCGCCGCGATCCGCGATATCGAGCTGCGAATCGAACGCGCCGAGAAGTTGCCGCCCGTCAAGACCCCGGACTACACGGCGCCGAAGGGCATTCCCGCTGCGTACGACGAACACATTCGTCTCATGTACGACATGATGGTGCTGGCGTTTCAGGCGGATGTGACACGGGTGATTTCCTGTGTCGTCGCCAACGAGGGCAGCAACAAGCCGTACTCATTCATCGACGTTCCCGAAGGACACCACGACCTTTCGCACCACGGAAACGATGCGGCCAAGAAGGAAAAGATTCGCAAGATCAACGTGTTCCATACACAGCAGTTGGCGTATCTGTTGAAGAAGCTGAACGATACGCCCGAAGGGGACGGCACACTGCTGGACCACGCAATGGTTGCGTACGGCAGCGGCAACTCTGACGGCAACGCCCACAATCACGATGACTTGCCGATCCTGCTGGCAGGAGGCGGCTGCGGCACACTGACAACGGGACGTCACATTCGCTATCCAAAGGAAACACCGCTGAACAACCTGTGGCTGTCAATGCTCAACCGCATGGACATCAACATTGCCAGACTGGGTGACAGCAGCGGCGCGCTGTTGACGTTGTCGTGATCGGAGGCCGGTCACACTCAATTCGATCGGATGGTGGTCGCGAAACTCGCTGATTCGCGGAAAACCATAAAAACCTTGAGTAGTTTATCGGATGTGCCGCGGTTGACGCAGCGTGGGCGCAGGTGGTTGCCTACGCAGAAGAAGCCTGTGCCAAAATGTGATAAAAAAAGGAAACGTCACGCCGATAGAGCCGGGTCGTTTTGAAAACCCATCTCGTTTGATTTTGCATCGCCTGTGGTTCGGCCTGCTGTCTGTCACAACATTCTGGAGTTTTCTGCGCGAGTTCTCGCCACTCGAGGTCTGCGGCGATGAGAACAACCGTGCGCCGTTGAGCGGGGAACTCCCAATTGGATTGCATGTTCCACTGCACCTGTCGATCGGACAAGCTCACGCAGGCGATGGTCGTATTTCTTCTGAATGCG
>CAUZOL010000313.1:0-8328 GCA_963581435.1 Planctomycetota bacterium | reverse complement strand
GAACTCGACCGCGTGTTGGACGCAACGTCGGACTCATTTCAGAAACTGCGAGAGGAGCACGTCACGACGCTTGAGGAACTCGCCTGGTACAAACGCTGGGTTCATGGCCGCCGCCGCGAACGCATCGGTCGCCTGTTGGGCGCATGCGCGACGGAAGTTCTTCGATGCGCGGAAGAACTACCCAAATTGCGTAAGTCGCATTGGTCGCGATCACCGGATGCACAAAGCGAGATCGGGATGTATCATTTTGGCCGCGTGCCAAAATCTGCTTTCTGCACCCAGGAGACCTCGCAAATCAATTTGGTTTTCTGCTTCGGAGCGCGACAACGCGGACGTTTTCGCGATCTTGAAAACATTGACCGGGCAGTGGTCGTTTGAGGATTGGTATGTGCCGAACCTGAGAAATGGACATCCCACTGACGCATCTTGGAATCCTTCTTCTGTTTCCTTCAACATTTACAGTCGCTTTGGAAGAAAGTCGGGCGTTTCTTGTTAACGAATCGCAAATCGGCACGGCATACAAGCTGAAGGAGAGTCCCAAGCGTGAATCAACCCGATGATGACACCAGAATCCGCGAAGAGTTCACACAACTGTGGCTTAGGGCTGAGCCATCAGTCTCCGCGTATGTGTTTGCCACTATTTCCGGTTTTCATGACGCCGAAGATGTGGTTCAACAGATTGCACAGGAAATCGCCCGCCGGTTCGGAGAGTACGACTCAAGCCGCCCATTCTTAGGGTGGGTTCTGTGGATCGCCAAGTCACGAGTAATCGACTTTTATCGCCGCAAGAAACGCGATCAACTGGTGTTTTCAGACAGTTTGTTAGAACAACTTGGTCAAGTCATCTCTGAGCGTGATCCGGAACGAAGCCATCGACGTGAAGCACTGGAACATTGCCTCGAAAAGTTGCCGGAACGGTCGCGACGCTTGGTCGATTTGCGTTACGTCGAAAACTTGTCGGCAACGAAGATGGCGGAGTCGGTCGATTCGACCGCCGGCTCGGTTCGCGTGCTGCTGACTCGCGTTCGTACTCTACTTGCTGAGTGCGTTCAACGACGCCTGTTGACTGAGGAAGCATGATAATGGATGTAACCAACGAACTGCTCGATCGCTTCCTTGACGGAGAGGCCTCACACGATGAATCGTCGCATGTGATTTCGTGGCTTGAATCGAATCACAATATGCAGGAGTTCGTCGAACGCGCAGAAATTCACAGCGATCTGCGGCGTTCGCTGCAACGGCGTGGCATACAGCGGGAAGCTTTGAAGGCATTCAGTGCAGATACGCAGGAAGACACGTCTGAACCGCGTCTCGCCCAGGCTTCTGATCGCCCACGGAGAACGCGATTCGGCTTTGCGATTGTCGCTGTCGCGTTGGCGGCAGCAGCTTCCTTGGCATTCATGTTCCTGAGCCCAAGCAAACCGAATGCTCCAATCGCCAGAATCGCATATCAATCAAATGCCCGTTGGACGGATCAGGAGCGATCACGAGGTGACGCAATTGGCACGGGGGTTCTGCGATTGGACGCCGGCATTGCGCGGTTGGATTTCGCGAATGGAGCGACAGTCACACTCCAGGGGCCGGCAAATTTTGAAATCCTGGACGCGAAGCAGACGCGTCTGAATCACGGGATTTTAACAGCTCACATTCCCGACTCTGCAATCGGCTTTGAAGTATTGACCCCATCGTTGGACGTTGTTGATCTCGGTACGGCTTTCGGCGTTACAGTCGGTGCGGATGGCGAAACGGATGTCTGTGTCTTCGAAGGAGAGGTTGAGGTGACTCTCTCAGGACGCGATCCGCAATCAGAGGCGCAAAGAATCAAGGAAGGAAAGGCGGTTCGGACGCGAGCTCGCGACAATTCGATCGAATACGTGGCCTACGAGACGAATCGATATGAGGATGCCTGGCCGATCAACTCGGGAGTGCTACAAACCACCGGCTTGATGAAGTTCGTTTCTCCAGGTCCGGATTTCGTGCCTGGCCGCTACGAGGATAGCGATCATATTCTCGTCTTCGCAGAACGAAGCGGCGTTGTGTTGGAGACGGAGATATTGGTCGATCTTGACGAGCCTGGACAATACCAACGCATACATCGCAAGGAACGGAAATCGATTAGCGCAGGCCGTCGAGTGCGTAGTTACCTGTTACAACTCGATCCAATCGGCCGCTTACAAAAGAAAGACCCCAACAAGACCCGCGTGATGGGGCAGTTAACTTTCGATCGGCCCATTGTCGGCTTGATCGGCAGTACGGCGAAGCTTGACATGACAGATGACGTGTTGGGCCATCCGCGTGGCGAGTACCCCAAAACTCAACGTGGCATCGAGCCAACACGCCCCGACGATCTTCCCGATTCTGGTCGCGATGTCGTCACACTTAGCCAAGATCGGCGAATCTTATCGCTGGACTTATCTGCAGGATCGGCTGTCGATCAAATTCGTGTTGTTGTGCAGGCATCCGCGGTAGAATAAGGAACGGAAAAAGAGAACCATGAATTCAAGACGAATGAGCCATCGCATGATGCTGCGAGGAGTTTCAGTTCTAACAGACTAAGAGGGGACACGTTCCATGACTCATTCACGCCGAGCGCCGAATTGAAACAGAAGCTGAAGGCAAAGCTGGTCGAATTCAGTACGAATGACCTGGGGAGAGAGATTAGCCATGATCAAACTTGACCGTCGCACTTTTCTTCGCGGGCTTGGTGTTTCGATTGCGTTGCCTGCGTTTGATTCGTTGCATGCCGCAAACGAAAGCAAATCGAGCGCAAACGCGAAACGCTTTGTCTGTGTGTCGCCGAACTACGGTATGAACCCGGGCGGCTTCTTCCCGGAACAGACAGGGGCCGATTACGACATGCCGCCTCTGTTGAAACCGTTGGAGCCGCATCGACGGGATCTGACCATCTTCACGAATCTGGATCACCCCGGAGTTGGCGGCGGGCACGGATGTGCCAACACGCTGCTCAACGGTTTCGAGTTGAAGGACACGAAGGATCGTCCGCAACGATTGCATTCGCTGGATCAACTTCTTGCTGAAAACATTGGCCAGGCCACACGGTTTTCGTCGTTGCGGCTTGGTTCCGGTGGTATCTCGTGGTCGCGGGCCGGAATCACTTTGCCGACTGACGGCGATCCAGCGAGGGTTTTCGCGAAGCTGTTCGTTGAAGATAACGCAAAGGCGAAACAACAGACGCGGCAGTTCCTTGACGAAGACGCGAGCATCCTGGATGTCGTTCGGCAGGATGCCAAACGCCTCAACACGCGTCTTGCGAAGGCTGACCAGGGCAAACTGGATCAGTTTCTGACTTCAATACGAGGCGTCGAAGTGAAGCTGAAACGACAGGCCGACTGGATCAACATCGTCAAGCCGAAAGCCAGTGATGATGTCATCCGCGGCGGTGACGATGGCGACACGATTGTGGATCTCGCATATCCCTACAACACGTCGGTGATGTACGACCTGATGGTTCTCGCTTTGCAGACGAATTCGACGAATGTCATCTGCTACGGACACCCTGGCGGCAATCGAATGTTTCCCTTTGACGGGATCTCGCTGGGATATCACTCACTGACGCATCATGGGAAACGCCCCGAGCTGCTCAAAGAGCTGGCGATCATCGAAACGTTTTACGCGGCTCAGTTTTCGCGGTTCCTGAAGAAGCTGAAAGAGACGCCGGACTCCGATGGTCAATCGCTGCTGGAATCGACTGTTGTGATGTTCGGCAGCGGAATGGGCAACGCCAGCGCGCATTCCAGTCGCAACCTTCCGATCATGGTTGCCGGCGGCGGCTTCCAGAATGGAAACCACCATCGCTTCGAACGCACCGGTCGCGACGGCCGAGCCGTGTCGGATCTGTTCGTCACGATCCTTCAACAACTGGGCGTCGAACGAGACACGTTCTCCACAAGCACCTCAAACCTGAATCACCTGCTGACATGAGAATATTACTGCTGCTAACTATGTTGGGCGTGCCTGGCAGCTTCGCGACGGCTGCCAATCAGAACGAAGACGTCCTCCGGCCGTTCCTCAAGTCGTATTGTATTCGCTGTCATGGACCGAAGGCGCAGAAGGCCGATCGTCGTTTCGATCAGTTGCCTTCAAACATTGCCATCACCAAAGAGGCCGAGTTGCTTCAGGAGATCCTCGACCAACTGAACCTGGCGGCAATGCCGCCGGAAGATGAAAAACAACCGACGAAGGCCGAGCTGAAACAAGTTGTTGCTCGTCTGACGACCGTCCTTGCCACGGCCCGCGAAGCCGCCCGGGAGAACGTTGGCAAAGTTGTGATGCGTCGTCTGAATCGCATCGAATATCGCAATACGATTCGCGATCTGTTTCAACTGAAGATGGTCGACTTCGATCCCACGACCACTTTTCCTGCAGACGACTCGACGGAAGGATTTGACAACGTTGGCGAAGGTCTGGTGACATCGGACTATCTGCTCCGCAATTATCTTGAAGCAGCCCGCAAAGTGGCGGACAAAGCCATTCTGCCCGGGCCTCGGCCACAGATGATCCATTACCAGGCAGGAGGTGAAGCTGGAGTTGATTCGCCGCAGGAAGTTCTAAGCGGTGTGACTGTCGATAAGGAAGGGCGCAAAGAAGCCGGACGTTTGTTTATCAAGTTTCGTCAACCGTTGGGACTACGCTCGCTCGACAAGAAGAAGGGCGTCCCCGCCGACGGCGAGTATATCATTCGATTCTCTGCGAAGGCGGTTCGCAGAAAGTCTCGCTACAAAGATGAAGACCTGCGATACAACTCGAACGAGCCGATGCGGTTGTCCATTTCCATCGATTCACGCAAGCTTGGGGCAACTGCTCAGCGGATCATCGGCGAATACGAAATTCCCGACGACAAGGTGATCGCAATCGAACATCGCGTCTGGCTTGAGAAAGGGTTTACCTTTCATGTGCACTGGGCCAACGGCCCGAATGGCTCCTTCAAGCGCATTCTGCGGAAGGTCTTGCCCAAGTACAACAAGGACGCTCTTTATCCCATCCGCAATCCGCCGGAGATGTACGTAGGCTCGGGACCTGAACTTCATGTTCAGACTTTGGGGATTGAAGGACCCTTCTACGGTCAATGGCCACCCGCAGGATTCGCTCGGTTCTTTCCCGACCCGCCGAAGAAACCTGATACCAGCTACCTGGATGAGTCATTGATGCGCGTCGCTTCTGCGGCTTTCCGGCGGCCTGTCAGCAGCGAAGAAATGGGGCCCTACCTCAGATTGGCACGGAAGTATCTCGCGGAGCACGGTGATTTCTGGGCGGCCGCAAAGTATGGCGTCCGAGCGATCCTGACTTCGCCGAATTTCCTGTATCTTGCTGAGACCATACCTTCCGAATCTAAGAACCGGAAGGTGAGCGACCACGAGCTGGCGACGCGACTTTCCTACTTCCTCTGGAGTTCGATGCCCGACGACAAACTTCGCGCCGCAGCCGATCGCAGCGAACTGAACGCCCCAGCGGTTTTGCGAAAACACGTCGAGCGAATGCTCTTGGATCCGAGATCTGCCTCGCTCGCCGAGAACTTCGCAGGGCAGTGGCTCGATTTGCGTAAACTCGGCGAAATGCCACCTGATCCGGAAAAGAACCGTGCCTACTACGAAGACAACCTCGAAGACGCGATGCGCAATGAGACACGGCTGTTCTTCGCCCATGTGCTGGACGAGAATCGCAGCATCCTTGAGTTTGTCGATTCGAATTACACGTTCCTCAATGCCGCGCTGGCACGCCATTACGGCATTCCCGATGTTGACCATGAGGAATTCCAGAAAGTATCGCTCAAGCCGGGTTCACATCGAGGCGGTTTACTTGGACACGGCAGCATCCTCACAGCGACTTCAAACGGAGTCGAAACGCAGCCCGTTGTCCGCGGGATCTGGGTGCTCAAGAATCTGTTGGGCACGCCGCCCAATCCACCTCCGCCGGACATCGATCCGATCGAACCTGACACGCGCGGCGTAGCGACCATCCGCCAGTTAATGGAGAAGCACCGCAACAATCCCACGTGTTACGAATGTCACCGCAAGATCGACCCAATCGGCCTGTCGATGGAAAACTACGATTACGTTGGTGCCTGGCGAGAGCGATACAGCAAGAAACTGCCGATTGATTCGTCGGGCGAACTGCCCGACGGAACGAAAATCCCCGGACCACGCGGCATCAAGACATTCCTTCTCGATCGACCGGAGCAGTTCACACGGTGCCTGACCGAAAAGCTTTTTGTCTACGCGCTCGGCCGACGCCTGAGCTTCGCTGATCGCGACGACATTGACCAGATCGTCTCTTCCATGCCGAAGCGCAAATACGGCTTCCGGGAACTCATTCAGCAAATCGTCGCCAGTGAGGCATTCCGCATCAAATGAAATCGACTCTCATAGCTTTGTCGCTTTGCCTGATTACAGCGACCGCAAGAGCAGATGATCGACCGAACATCGTCTTCATCATGGTTGATGATATGGGACGCGATTGGGTGAGCTGCTACGGTGCGCAACATCAAACTCCAAATGTCGACAGACTTGCGAAGCAGGGGGTGCGATACGAAACAGCGTGGTGTACTCCAATCTGTACGCCAACACGAGTGACGTTGCTCACCGGACAGTACCCGTTTCGGCACGGATGGACTCAGCACTACGACGTTCCGCGCTGGGGCGGTGACGGCTTGAGCTGGACAAAGTTCACAACATTCGCACGCGCTCTGCGCGATTCCGGCTACGTGACGGCAATCGGTGGCAAATGGCAGATCAATCATCTGGGAAAGCAGTCAGACGCTCTGAAACACCACGGATTCGATGAACACTGTGTATGGACTGGGGTTGAAGCCGGCCATGCGGAAACGAAGCAACGTTATTGGGACGGTCACATCATGACCAACGGTCGTCGCGCGACCGCGTCATATGGCCCGGACACGATCAACTCCTTCCTGATTGATTTCATCCGACGCAAAAGGGAGAAACCATTTCTCGTCTACTACCCAATGCTGCTCACTCACGGTCCACATACGACAACGCCACTGAACAAGGATCATGCCCCGCGAGGCAATGAATCTCTCTACGCCGGCAACGTCACTTACATGGATCAGCTCGTCGGTAAACTGATTGACGCCGTCGATAAGGCAGGACTCGCGCACAACACGCTGATTGTTTTCACCGGAGACAACGGTTCAGCGGCCGCAGGGAATCTGAATGGGAAACCATTCGAAAAGGGAAAAGGCCGAGAAGCTGATCGGGGAGCTCATGTACCGTTTATCGTTCGTGCCCCTTTTCTGACGTCGGGAGGTCGTGTGTCGCGAGACCTGATCGACTTTACCGATCTCTACCCGACATTCCTCGAACTGGCGAAGACCGCTCCACCTAAAGACGTGACATTGGATGGACGGTCATTTGTACCCAGCCTGCGAGGCAGCGAAGATCCCTTCGAGAAGCGGAACTGGATCTTCTCTCAGATCGGCGACTTCCGAATGATTCGCGACTGGCAGCACATTGTTGACAGCAAGGGAAACTTTCATGACCTCACGAAAGACCCACTCCAACAGACCAAAGTCAGCCCGCTCGACAAAATCGCTCCCGGCCGTCGACAACGACTTGAGATGATACTGAAGCGCTTTCCCGAAAATGCTCCAGCGCCGTTTCCCGAATTCGGAAAGAAACACCGACGACCTCAATGACCGTCCGGACGCCCACGCCATGAGCGAAATTGGTATGGGCATGTACGAAATCGCCGCGTTTAGTACCACCGTGAAGTGATCTTGCAGATCAACCTGCGGAGGTCAGATCGGCTCGCAAACGGATGAAAAGCGAATCCGCGTTTTGTCCTCAGATTGAGTACGTGAACAGTTCGATGCTCGGCTACGACGAAACTGCTCAGGCCAACAACAACAACTGCAATTGGACTGAACGGCAACTCGCAGAGGTTGGACAAACCGACGCGGCTTAGCGTTTCGTTCAACTGCAAGCGGTAAAGGAGACCTCTACAGCTTCGTCCCAACTGACCACAGATGGCAAACCCCAAGCGGCTTCGAGTAAGCGCTCACGGACGTACCGAAGACTCGTGGGGACACCGTTGGATTCCTCGGACACACCGTTTACGCTTGCTCGCCATTTCGGGCAGGAAATGGCCCGTTCAATCACCTCAGCGCCGATCTGAGATAGGCCAAACACGATTCGAGGCCGATTCTATCCGCTAAACTCGTCAATTCGCGGACACACCGTTTAACGACCGTTGAACTAAACCGCTACGCGGTGGGTGTGGGTGAGCGGGTTGGTGTTGGTCCGCGTTTCGTGAGTTGTGAGTCTGCCCCTCTGCCGGGGTCCGGTTGCGTCG
>CAUZOL010000312.1:0-8328 GCA_963581435.1 Planctomycetota bacterium | reverse complement strand
CAACTGCATGACAAGCGAGATCAACTGATCCCGATCGAGTTCCATCTCCGGCACCCTGTCCATGCCGGAGTCTTACCAAATTCTCGAATCTGCGCCAGCATCTGTTTTGCAGAATGGACATCCACGTTCAATGCGAGGTCGATCGTGATTCGTGTTGTTGGTGAAGACGTTCGGGTTGAGGTTTAGCGATGGTCGGACGCTGACCATAGAAACACTCACTCCACCGCTTCCAACAACTGCACCGGCACGTAGAACTTGGCGTAGCGTTTCCCATCCGAGTACGACTCTCCTCGACGATCTTCAACCAGCACCGTACCGGAATGGGTGCGGTCTACAAAGCTCTCCATCAGCAGATGGATCGAGTCGTGGCTCTCAAGATTCTGCCCAAAGAAGCCGTTGATTCTCCCGGCAAGGTGAATCCTCGTCAAAGTCACTGCGTCAGCACCGGCCCTTGCACAGAACCGGATCCGAGAGCCATTCGGAAAAACCAACGTTTAATTGCATGGTGCGTGAGGAACACCTCGCACCCTGGGCGGAAGGCGACGGATCCTGAAGCACCAGAACGGCGGCCTCGATTAATCGCAGCGTGGGAGCGCTCCCCTCGGCAGTCAGGACATCATTGTTGAGATGGCGGTAGCTTTATCAGCAACCACACCAAACCGCCAATACCGCTGATGATACAGGCCACGGCGATCGATCCGGACCATCCGATTTGTGCGGCCATGAGGGGAGTCAGCACGGGGGAGAACAAACCGCCGAGATTGCCGCCGGTGTTCATGAAGGCTCCGGAAAGACCGCGTGACCTGCCGCCGATGTCGGTGGCCGTCGTCCAGAAAACTCCTTCCACCATACCCGCTGCCGCCATCGACAACGCGAGACAGACTGCGACATTCACCAGGCCGGTGACGTTCACGGCAATCAACCCGAAAACTGCACCAAGTCCCATCCCGGTCATCACAATGACGCGGCGACCGCGCGCTGTGTCCAACGCTCCGCATACCGCGTCTGTGATCCGGCCACCGAACGCCATGCCGGCTCCCATGGCCAACATGATCCAGAATGACGCCCACCGCGCCTCGACGTCCGGTACGTTAAGCACTTCTTTGAAGTAGTAACCCATCCAGTAGAAAAAGAGGTATTGAAAATAGCCATAAGCTGCATAGCTCAGCGTAAGCAACCACAGATTGCGCTGCCTGAGCAGCGACCATGCTGTCGGTGAATTCGAGTTCACCTCGTTGCTTGTTGACGGAGTCTCGGGGACAGAGGTGAAGTGTCGCGAGTGCGGCAAGGACGGCGTCGCAATCAACCGCCAACACATACTGTAGGCAATCAGCATCGAGCCGCTGACAACAAACGCCCACTGCCAGGTCATCAGATCCATCAACCAGCCGAACGCCGGATAACAACATGCGATGCCGATCAACGCGCCAGCGGTGACCATGCCGTTGGCGGTGGCACGACGGTGAAAGGGCATCACATCCGAAACAACATGTGCGGCAGCAGGATGCAGCGGCGCGTTGCAGAAACCAGCCAGACCGCGAATCACCAGCAGGCAGATCCACAAACTTGTCGGAGTACTCGTGACCCACCCCAATGTGCCGGTCAATACGACAAACGTTCCCATCGTTAGACCGAACAATGACAAGGCCCGCGCCGATCCGATGCGGTCAATCAGCCAGCCCGCCGGCAACATGCCGACCGTGTACACGATCAGGAAGGCCGTGTAGACCCAGCCCATTCGCGTTTCGGCGATTCCCAGCTTTGGGATGAACATCTCGTCGCCGGCAACCGAGATGCCGACGCGGTTGAAATGCCCGAGCGCCGCGTAACCCATCAGCAGCAGAATGATGTGCCATCTGTTATTGTGCACCTGTCCCCCACTTTGTTGAGTCTGTGATTGTTCGAAGTGATATAATCTAATATGTTCAACATCAGACTGAAATGAGATTGCGCTGGATTCGACAAATCCGGAATCAAGGCTGTATCTCGCGCGTGCAGCCAAACAGTGGAGATCGATGATGTTCGTGGTACTGATGTGTGCGGTGCTCACTTCCGAGAAACCAGCGGTCGCGAATATTCCAACAGCCGAGCAGATCCGATTCTTTGAGGCCAACATCCGTCCGTTGCTCGTTGTGCATTGTCTGAAATGTCATGGCGAAAAGAAGCAGTGGGCTGGTTTGCGGCTTGATTCGCGCGAGGCGTTGCTCAATGGTGGAGACTCCGGCGCCGCGATCGTTCCGGGCAAGCCTGACAAAAGCTTGCTGATCCGGGCCGTCCGTCAAGTGGATGACGATCTTAAGATGCCGCCGAAAGACAGGCTGACGAAGCGGCAAATAGCGGCGCTCGTTCGCTGGGTGAAGATGGGAGCCCAATTTCCCGAAACGACGCGTGCTGCCGGTCGCATGCGCGATCCGAATCATTGGGCATTTCACCCGCCCGCAAAGCCGCCGGTACCTGCAATCAAAAACCCCAAATGGCCGCAATCGGCCTTGGATCACTTCATTCTTGCGAAGCTCGAAGCCGCCGGGCTATCGCCGTCAACGCGAGCGGATAAGCGAACGCTCATCCGCCGCGTCACCTTCGATTTGATCGGTCTGCCGCCGACGCCGGATGAGATAAACGCTTTTCTTGCTGACAATTCGGCCAACGCATTTGTGCGAATCGTCGATCGACTGCTCGCATCGCCACAGTACGGCGAACGCTGGGGACGGCATTGGCTCGATGTCGCGCGGTACGCGGACTCGAATGGTTTGGATGAAAACGTCGCACACGGAAATGCGTGGCGATATCGCGATTACGTCGTGACAGCGTTCAATCGCGACAAGCCGTTCGATCAGTTTGTCATCGAGCAGTTGGCCGGCGATCTCTTGCCCTTCAAAAGCGAGGCTCAGCAACATGAGCAGTTGATCGCGACCGGCTTTCTCAGTATCGGCCCGAAGGTTCTCGCCGAAACTGACGAAGCCAAGATGCGAATGGACATCATCGACGAGCAACTCGAAACGACCGGCCGGGCGTTTCTCGGTCTGACGCTCGGCTGTGCTCGCTGTCACGACCACAAGTTTGATCCAATTGCAACGGCGGACTACTACGCTCTGGCGGGTATCTTCAAGAGTACGCTGTCGATGCGAAAGTACATTAAGGTTGCTGAGTGGCACGAGAACCTGCTTCCATCCGCCGCGGCGACCGCGAAAAAAGCCGACTTCGATGCAAACGTGGCGACGAAGAAGGCAGCCATCGCCCGATTCACTGCCGCCGCCGACAAGCTGGCTCGCCAGAAACTCGCGGCAGAGTCCGATGCGAATCATCCACAAAAGCTGGAGTCGCTCTATCCCACTGCCACCAAGGCTGAACTCAAGAAACTACGAGATGAACTGGCGGCGTTGGAGAAGGCCGGGCCGGAATTACCGTCGGCGATGGGAGTCACTGAAGACAAAGTGGCGGATATCGCGATTCATGTGCGCGGCAATCCGCTCAAACTGGGTGACATCGTTCCACGACGCACGCCACCGGTGATCCGCGGACCGCGCGTGCCACATTTCACAGACAAGGAAAGTGGCCGCCGGCAGTTGGCAGAATGGCTCGTCGATCCACAACATCCGCTCACGGCACGTGTATTTGTTAATCGTGTCTGGCGCTGGCATTTCGGTCGGGGGTTGGTGCGCACGACGGACAACTTTGGGCTGTTGGGCGAGGCTCCGTCACACCCGAAATTGCTTGATTGGCTGGCCGGGCGGTTTATCGCGGATGGCTGGTCGGTCAAGTTGCTGCATCGGTTGATTGTGATGTCAAGCACTTATCAACAAACGAGCGCTGCTGCCCCAATGACAGCCGATCAAGATCCGGAAAACCGCCTCTTTGGCCGAGCCGAAGTGCGAAGACTTGAAGCCGAAGCCATCCGCGACGCGCTCTTGGCAGCAAGCGGTCAACTGGACTCGACGATGGGTGGCTCGTTGCTGAAACTCAAGAACCGTGCCTACTTCTTCGACCACACGTCAAAGGATCTGACGACCTACGACAGTCATCGCCGTTCGCTGTACCTGCCGGTCGTCCGCAACAACGTCTTCGATATGTTGCAGTTGATGGACTTTCCCGACCCCGCTGTGTCGAACGGAAATCGAGCGACGACCGTGGTGGCATCGCAAGCATTGCTGATGCTCAACAGCGACTTCGTCATGCAGGCCGCCGCCGACTTTGCCGACCGTTTGATCGCTAATTCGTCTGACGACGATCAACGTCTCTCGCAACTGTACACCATAGCATTTGGCCGCGCGCCAACGAGCGACGAGCGACTGGCCGATCATGCATTCTTGGCCAAAGTCGCTCAAACTCAGCCCACGAAGACAGACGCCGACAAACGCCAACGACATGCCTGGGCCACGCTCTGCCACGTCGCGCTGGCCGCCAACGAATTCCTGTATGTGAAATGAAGCTATCGCCTTTTGAGGCGACAGGTGTTGAGCCGAACATGAATCAAAACGACATCGCCCCACCCATTTCGCGCCGCACGCTCCTGCAGCGATCAGCTGTCGGGTTTGGTTCGCTCGCCCTCGCGTCGATGTTAGCCGGAAAGTCGCCAACCCACGCGTCGATGAACAATCCGCTGTCGGCCAGGCTTCCAGATTTTGCAGCCAGCGCGAAGCGAATCATATTCCTGCTGATGTCAGGCGGTCCGTCGCAAGTGGACACGTTTGATCCCAAGCCACTGCTCACTCGCGATGACGGCAAGCCGCTACCGTTCGCAAAGCCGCGAGTCCAATTCAACACAACCAGCAGCCTGCTCAAGTCCCCCTGGAAATTCCGGCAATACGGCGAGAGCGGACTGTGGGCCAGCGAACTCTTCCCACGAATCGCAGAGCGTGTCGATGACCTGTGCATGATCCATTCAGTATACGGGACGAACCCCGCTCACGGCGGAGCGATGATGAAGCTACACACGGGAAGTGACAACTTCGTCCGGCCGAGTATTGGCTCCTGGGTGAGTTACGGCCTGGGCACGGAAAATTCGAATCTGCCGGCGTTCGTGACGATCTGTCCGACGCTGGCATTCGGTGGAATCAACAACTGGAGTTCCTCGTTCCTGCCCGCCGCACACAATGGAACTGCACTCGGAAACGCGAGCGTGCCCTCGATTCAGGCGCGAGTGAAGTTCATTCAGAACTCAAAACTACCCCGCGACATTCAGCGGCTGCAACTCGACCGGTTGAACGCGATGAATCGCAAACATCTCGGCCAATCCGGTTTCGACGCGTCGCTTGAAGCGCGAATCAACTCCTTTGAACTGGCATTTCGCATGCAATCTGAGGTCCCGAAGATCGAAGACTTGTCGGGCGAGTCCGCCACGACACAAAAGCTCTACGGGATGGACAACCCGGTGACGGCTAACTTCGGCCGCATGTGTCTGTTGGCTCGCCGATTCGCCGAGGAAGGCGTGCGCTTCATTCAAGTCACTCACAACGACGACAAAGTGCAGTGGGACCAGCATTCCAACCTCAAGCTGGGCCACGAGAAAAACGCCCGTGAAGTGGACCTGCCAATCGCCGGTCTACTGGCCGACCTGAAACAGCGCGGGCTACTCGACGACACGCTCGTCTGGTGGGGCAGCGAGTTCGGCCGCACGCCAACCGCAGAGGGAACGCGAAACGGTCGCGACCACAATCCCGAGGGGTTTACGATGTGGCTCGCCGGAGGCGGCGTGAAGGGCGGATTCCGTTACGGTTCGACCGACGATTACGGCTACTATGCAGCTGAGAACAAGGTCCATATCCACGACATGCACGCGACGTTGTTACACGCCCTGGGTTTGAAACATGAACGTCTGACGTACCGTTACGCCGGACGTGATTTCCGTCTCACCGACGTCGAAGGCAACGTCGTGCGTGAGCTGTTTGTCTAATGACAATTCCTGGAGATGTTCTAGAATCAACCACTCAAGCGAATGTCAGGCCACGCAGCGTCATCGAACCGGGTGCGCCCCGTACAGCAGGAACGCCGTCCATGTTTGAAACAATTCAACAGCTAAGCCACGCGATTGTTCTCTGTGACGACATGGATTGCATGAAGGCGTTCTACAAAGATCTATTTTCTTTTCCGATCGAAGTAGAAACCGACACAAGTCTGTCATTCCGCGCTGGGTCGGTCGCACTGGGATTGCGTCAGCGGACGCGAGACTACGATGGTCGCGGCAGTGGGCCGGAATCACCTGGTTTGCAACTCGCTTTTCAGGTTTCACCGGCAGAGGTTGACCGGTGCTTCGACGAACTCGTTGCAAAGGGCGTGACAATACTTGATCTGCCGAACGACCAACCGCGGGGGCATCGAACCGTTTACTTTGCCGATCCTGAAGGCAACATCCTCGAAGTCTACGCCGAGATCTGATTAATGGAGCGGTCGTCCGATGCTTCAAGAAACGGGTGCGAGCGAGAGTTGTCTCCGCCACTCGGCCTCTCCGTGCCACACTCTTTAAGCCGTGCAAGACAATTCGTTTGCACCGCAGGGAACGAAACCAAGTGAAAATCGAACGGGTGGAAGTGCGTGTTGTTGCTCCGCAGGTCCAGCGATATACCTGGTCTCACGACCTGCCCGAACAATACATGACGAACACGATCGTTCGCATTACGACGGACGAGGGCGCGGAAGGAATTGCCGGCGTATCGAATTATACGTCATTCGAGTTTGACCGCTACACCGCTGAGACATTCAAACATCTGGCGCCCCTCGTCATCGGCAAGAATCCACTGCATCGGGAAAGCGTGTGGAATGCTATGTGGCCGCGGGTGTTTCCTTTGGCTCCCGGTGCGATGGCGGCGATCGACATCGCATTGTGGGATCTGGTGGGACGGATGGCCGGACTGCCGCTCTACCAATTGCTGGGCGGCGCGCGCGACCGCATTCTCTCTTATGCCAGCACGCCTTTGCTGGACGATGTGCCGGCTTATCTGCGCTGCATCGAAGAGAGGCTGGCGGACGGGTTTCAAGCGATCAAGTTCCACGCTTGGTGTCTGCCCGAGAAGGACCTCGCACTGTGCCGCGCCGCGCGAAAGGAGTTTCCCGACGTGGCCTTTATGCACGATGCAGAGAACAACTACGATCGCATTGCCGCACTGCGCGTCGCCGAGGAACTCGGAGATCTCGGCTTTACCTGGTTGGAAGCGCCGCTCCCCGATTTCGACCTCGACGGCTATCGCGATCTGAACCGCCGGGTGAGCATGCCGGTGCTGCCCTCGGGGAACTGGATACAGGATATTCACTCGTTTGCAGCCGCGATCCAATCCGGCGCCTGGAAGACCGCGCGGACCGACTGTACGGCGTGCGGCGGTTTGACGCCGGCCCGCAAGGCGATGGCGTTGGCCGAATCGGCCGGAATGAACTGCGAGGTCATGTGTTGGGGCAACACGCTCATCTCGGCGGCCAATCTGCACCTCATGCTCGCCTTCAGTAACGCCACCTATTACGAGCAGCCGATACCGTACGACTCATACGAATACGGCATGCGCGACGTCATCCGCACGCAGCCGGACGGCTATGTTCACGCGCCGCAGAAACCGGGTCTTGGTGTTGAGATCGACTGGGACGCGATGGACAAAGCGACGGTCTGGAAGTGGGAGTACGCCGCGGGGATGTGACTTGGGAAACAGAATTAGCGAGCCTTGTCCCCAAGCGATGAAGTTGCGCACTTCTCGTCGAACTCTTGGCCGAAGGCATGTTTTTACCGTACCTGAAGCATCATGATCAAGTTACCGCTATTAGCTTCAGTACCGACGGCCAGTTCGTCGCAACCGGCTGCATTGATGGCAATGTCCGTCTCTGGAGTGTCGGCAGCGGCCAATTGCACGGACCGTTAATGCCGCACCCTGGGGTAATTCAATTCGTCGAATTTCATCCTGACGGTCGTCACCTGCTCACGACTAGCCGTCCTGCCGCGGGGGCTGATGGTACCGAAGCAAGAATTTGGGATCTGGCTGCCAACAAGCCAAGATCTCTGCTTCTGGAAGGGACCGACGCCCGGCACGCCCAGTTCATCCCAAACAGCACCCATGCGCTGGTTGCGGACCAGGAGCATCGACTGCGCGTTCACGAAACAAAAACCGGATCGCTGACGATCGAACCGGTCAAGACCTCTGGTGACATTCATCATTTTGAGTTTAACGACCAGGGGACAAAGCTGATCACGGCAACCGCGGCCGGCATCGCCCGGGTTTGGGATCAGGGCAATCGCACGTTAAACTGCTGCAAAACCAGCGTAGATGTCATCGAGGACGCTCTCGTCCCAGCCTGCGCGGAGCCGTTTGCCGCGAATGTTCTCTTTGATCGTCGTGTCGCGTTGGAGAA
>CAUZOL010000311.1:0-8356 GCA_963581435.1 Planctomycetota bacterium | reverse complement strand
AACTCCTTACCAGACGCTCCTACCGAAATCACCAAATCCAGTCCATACCAATCGCCGGTGAGTAGTAACGGTTATTCTTTATTTGATTCGACCAAAGGCTGCGTCAGGCGTACAGATCGCCAACTTGTGAGCCTCTTTTGTCTTTGCAGCCCTTTGTAGCTTCGCGTCTTTGCGTCAAAATATTTCGCGCCGACCGATATCTGCTCTCGTTCTTCACCCCGCCGGCCATTGGCCGCTGAAAACTTCCACCGCAGGGCCGGTCATGTAGACATCGTCCTCAGCGAGCCATTGCAGTTGCAAGTCGCCGCCGGGCAGATGGCAGATCGCCGTGCGTTCGATGCGTCCCGTCAGCACGCCGGCCACATGGGCCGCACAGGCACCGCTGCCGCACGCTTGTGTCTCGCCCGTTCCCCGCTCCCAAACCCGCATGCGAACTTCCGTCGGCGAGAGAACCTGCACAAATTCGACATTAACCCGATTCGGAAAGGCCGGGTGAATTTCAATCTGCGGCCCCAGGCCCAGCACCAATTCGTCGTTGAGTTTCTCAACAAACGTCACACAATGCGGATTGCCCATCGAGATGGCGGAGACAATCAGTTCGCCCCACTCTTCCAACGGCAGAGCGATCTCCAGCGGCGGGTTGCCTGCAAGTGTGGTTGGAATCCGGACGGCTTCCAGAATCGGACGTCCCATATTCACCCGCACCCGTGTGACCCGTCCGTCGGTGATACTCAGTTCCAGTCGCCGGATACCATTGTCGGTGGCGATGTTCAGCACGTCGCGCTGAATTTGCCTGTGCTCGTACAAGTACTTCGCCACGCAGCGAATCCCGTTCCCACACATTTCGCCCGGACTGCCGTCGGCATTCCACATCCGCATCCGCGCGTCGGCATCGTCCGTCGGGCAAATAAGAATCAACCCGTCGGCGCCGATTCCGGTGTGCCGATCGCTCATCGCCCGCGACAGCGCCGGCACATCGGTCGGCATCTCACGGTCGAAGCAATCAACGAAAACGTAATCGTTGCCCGCTCCGTGCATTTTGGTGAAGTGAATCATTTGAGTCGTGCGTGATGTCCTCAAAGCCCTCGGGCTGCGCCCCGAGGGACCCAACAACCCGCGTCAATCATCCTTCCTCTCCCCCAATCCACGGAAAATCTCTCGCCGCAGCGCACCGTCGCGCGGGGTGAATTGCTCGTCTTCCTGCGGTTCCTCCATCAGAGCTCGGGCCATCATGTGGAACTTGGCGTCGATGTCGTCGGCGTAATAAACCAGCAGTGCCTCAGGCGTGTGCGGTGCCACCGGTGAACCCCATTCTGGCAGGTTTTGATGTGCGACGATCAAATGTTCCAGCCGCAACAGGATCTCCGCGTCCATGTCGTCGATGGTCGCCGCCTTGTCGCGGACGATATCGCGCCCCAACAGAATGTGGCCGATCAGTTTGCCCTCGGCCGTGTATCCCGATCCATGCGGCTGATAATCCAACTCGATTAACTTGCCGATGTCGTGGAGAATCGCACCAGCGATCGCCACCGACTTCGATAACGGCGGCTGCATTCGCGGGTAATACTCGGCGTACTTATCGACCAAATAGTTCACGGTGCGGGTGACCGAAAGGACGTGTTCCAGAAAGCCGCCGATAAATGCGTGATGAAATCGCGAGGCCGCCGGAATGCGGCAGACCGCTCCCCGATTCTCGTCGAGCAGTTCTGTCACCAGACGCCGCAGCGGCACATCGCTGATTTGTTCTTCGGCCGTCTGGCGCAGCTCGCCAAACATCGCTTCGATGTCGAATCGGGTTGATCGATAGAAGCCGGCTGGATCAAATCCGTCCTCTGCGTCGCTGTCCTGGACTTCGCGAATGCGGTCGATGTCGATTTGCGGACCGTATTGAGTCTCGGAGTACTTGCAGCGGAGTTTGTAGAATCCGCCGATGGGCCAGCGTTCATCGCAGTCGGCGAACCAGGCCGAATCGCTCCAGACCATAGCCGTCGCCGTCCGCGATGCGTCGCGGAAAGAGACGCGATAATACGGCTTCCCGTCGCGCGTTTTGGCTTGATTCTTCTCTGTCAGCAAGGCAAAGCAGTCTCCCGTCTGTCCCGCCTCAAAGTCGCTCAGCTTCACAATGCCGCTTGGCGTGGCATCGTCGTCGGAAATCAATTGTTTCTGTGCAGACGGTTTTGATTGACTCATGGCAACGGCTCTATGCTCCCTGCTGAAAATTCAAACCGACAATTTATTGTCGGAGGACGTCGCACCGCAACCTCCGACTTTGCCCCGCTCGCCACACTAACCGAACGTTTCCTTCGACAGCAAGCTGTCGGTTTGGGTTCTCCGGCTTCGCCGGGCCAGACACCACAGGGCGGATATTCTGCCCGCTGGCGGTTACTACGGATTGACGACGTTCAGTGCGTCGCGATGGCCACGAGTTATCTTTTCGACCTGTGATTGCGACTTGAATGGCGAATATGCCGCCCGCATGACGAACCCGTACGCCTCGCCAACTTTGTAGTTGGGAATGAACCATTGGAAATCCCAGGCGGGGTTATTGCCGCCGCCACCGGAGGGCGACTGAGCCAGCCAGATTTGATCGCGAGGGCGAAACATCTGCGCGAATGCCATGCCGTTGCTAACACCGTAGTACCACGGTTCGGTGTAGACGAATTTGGAACGGTGGTTGACGAGCGTCAGCGGAAAGTTGGGCTCGATTTTCAATTCCGGTAATCGGCCGGCCGGCGGGTGCGTGCTTTCGACGCCGTGCTTTGGCGTGACGCCACGAATCCATTTCGAGCCATCCGAGTCGGCAGCGGGCCGCCCTTTGAAGTGAATGGCGAGGTCTCCCGGCTGGTGAATGTAGCTTGCCCAGAACAGGCCGATGTAACCGTTCTTGAAAACGTCGGCGCGCGGGATGCATTCGAAGGTGTACTCCAGCGTTCCATCGTCCAGCAGGCGATACCGTCCGCAACTTTCGAGCTTCCAGTTGGGGGTCGGCGGCTGATACAGTTCGACCGTTGTTTCATTGATGATGCGAAGCTGCATCGGTGCACGTCGCGGTTCAAATTTTTCTTTCAATACGGACAACGTGCCGTCGTGAATGTGCTCGTAATTCAGGCCGGCATACGACGGCACAAACAAGTTTTGCTGCCGTTTGGTGTGTTTCAGCGACGCCAGCCCGCTGTATCCCCCGCGATGGCCTGGCAGCTGCGGGACATCGACCGGTTCGTTATCGACAATAATCGCCGTCACGTCGCCTTGCTTCAACACGGCGTAGTGGGTTTTCGACGGCGTGAACTGCACGGTCTTGTTCGTCAGGCTGGTCACCCCCGGCGCAGCCAACGGGTGGGCATCCGGCGATCCGGCGAGCAGGCAAACGGAACAAATCAAATGCAGCGCAGTCATTGCGGGGTGCTCCAGAAAGAAACGCGATCAATTGCTATTTGATCATACCGCAAGCGATCGTAGATTGAAAAACGAAAAGTGAACAACGATTCAAATTGGCCGCACGGCATCCGTCTGTCATCACCTCGTTTTGACGCAAAGGTGCGAAGATGCAAAGTAACGCAAAGAGGAAAGGATGCAGGCAATGGAGAGAAAATGCACATCCCTTGATTCTGAACTTCATCATCTTTGCGCACCTTTGCCGCTTTGCGCCTTTGCGTCAAGAAAAGAGGTGTGTGGCGTCCCCGTTACGAAGCCCGTCTTCACCCGCCGAACGCTCCGTACCGCCGGACTCCGCGTGCGAAGGTGATCCGGTTGACGATCAGTAATCCGATGACCCAGCACAACTCGATGCACAGCTCGAACCCAAGTTCCGCGGGCGAGTAGTGTCCCAGCATGATTGCTGCGGGGAAATAGGCGAGGTACTTAAACGGCAGGTAAGCCACCGCCTCGCCGAAACCTCCCAGCCAGTCGAGCGGAATCATGTGGCCCGACAGGAAATAGTTGATCATCATGTAGATGAATAACAGTGATGTCACTTCCAGGAACCAGAATGAAATCAGCCCGATCAGCGATTCGATCAGAAAGCCCATCAGGAATGCCATCGCCAGCGAAGCGATCCACGCCGCAATTGTCAGCCCGTCGGGCCAGCCCGTGAAGTAATCTCGGCAGAGGTAGAACACCAGCAAAAACGGGCCGGTGGCAACGAGGTAATACACCAACTTGTGGGCCACGCGATGCCAGAACAGGTAGCCCAACATGTCGATTGGCTGGGTGAGGAATTTCTTGATCGTTCCGTCGCGGACGTCACGAGCAATGCCCGATGCTAACCCCGGCATACTCGAAAATGCCCGGCCGACCATTGCGAGCAAATAATACGCGACCATGTCGCCATAGCTGTAACCGTTCATTTTTTCGGTGGGCGCATTTGCGTAGATTGCGCCCCACAAGAAAATCTGCGTCACAATCGGCAGGAATCGCATCAACGTCGCGAACGCAAAGTCGGCCCGGTAGACCAGCCGTTCCTCCAGGCAGGTCCGCAAAATGATCCAATTGACACGAGCGGCAGCAAGCATATTGATTGCAAGAGTTGGGTTCGGAGTTCTATCAAAGCCCGCCGGTCGCGCCCGGCGGGAAACAATTCATATCAGCGCGACTCGCCGACGGTCACTTCGACGGCAGGCGCTGTCTTGTCGCTTTTGTCGGCCTCGAACATTTCCGCAATCACTTCTTCCAGCGGGCGTTCCTGCACGCCGACGTCTTCGATGTTGTATCGCGAGAGCAGGGCGGAAAGGATCTCCGGAATCTGGTTGCGTGGGACCTCCAGTTTCACGCGCGGCGGACGCGACTCGATCACCCGGCCATATTGGGAAATGTCCTCCGGAACCGATACGCCGTCAAACTGCAAGTCCATAATCTTGTGTCGGCTGAAACGATCGACGATGCCCTCCAGCGGGCCGTCGTGTTTGATTTTTCCTTCGTTGATGATAATCGCCCGATCACACAGCGCCTCAACGTCCTTCATGTAATGGCTCGTCAGCAGTACGGTGATTTTTCGTTCGGCCTGGTAATGCTTTAGGAACTCCTGGACGCGGCGTTGGGAAACGACATCGAGCCCAATCGTTGGCTCGTCCAGCAGCAGTAAATCGGGGCTATGTAATAACGCCGCGATCAACTCCATCCGCATGCGTTCACCCAGAGACAGCTCGCGCACCGGCTGCCCAATGAGTTGGCGAACCTCCAGCAGCGACGTCAATTCGTCCAGCCGGCGGTCGAATTCGGTGGCGTCGATTCGGTAGATTTCCTTGTGCAGCCGAAACGACTCTTGGGCCGGCAAGTCCCACCAGAGCTGGTTTTTCTGTCCCATGACCAGTGAAAACCGTCGGCGGTAACTGTTTTCGCGTTTCCAGGGGACATGTCCCAACGCTGTCGCTTCGCCGGCAGTGGGAAAGACCAGCCCAGACAGCAGTTTAAGAGTGGTCGTCTTGCCGGCACCGTTCGGCCCCAGGAAAGCCACCATCTCGCCGGTCTCGATGGTAAACGACACGCCATCAACTGCGCGGACTTCCTTGTAATCGCGGTGAAACAAGCCCTTCACCGACGCCAACAGCCCCTCGCGTTTGCGATAGACGTAGAAGGTCTTCTGCAGATCGCGGACTTCAATCGCCGGCATGTCGTTCTCGGAATCGTTTGGAAGGGCCGTTTCAGTGTATCTTAGGTGCGTCCCGTCCAGAATTCGAGGCACCTGGCAACAGCATTGCCTGGAAACAAAACAGCCTGCAGCACATGCAGGGAATTCCTGACTTGCGCTGCGGGCTGATTTTGGATTCCGAAGTCCTCGTCGCAACTCGCGACGACTACTCCTTCGCGGTCTTTTGATTTTTCAGCAAATCGATGTAATCGATGGAAATCGACAATATCTCATCGTTGTAGAACGCCTTCGGAAAGACCGGGGCGTCCGCCTTCTTTTCGTCGGGATTCTTCTTTTCTTCTTTCTTCTTCTTTTCGTCGCCTTCCGTCTTGTCTGCATCGCGTTCCTGTCGCAGTTTCTCTTCGTTCAACGTAATCGTCTTGCGATTTTTTCGAGACAGGTAACGCTCAATCTCTTTTTGCTTCTTTTGGAATTTCGGCTCGGCTGTCACTCGCTTTTTGCTGCGCTGTTGCAGCAGCTGCACGACATTGTCGGCGACCAGACCGACCGGTTTGTAGGCGGCCGCAGGAACCTGATCGAATGCCAACGCGTTATCGAGAAATGACTCGCCCAGATCCATGTGATCCAGCAAGGATGGCAACACGACATCGGAGCGAACACCGCGATTCTGTGTGCTGTCGCCGTTAACGCGGTAGAACTGGTTGATCGTCAACTTGAGCGCTCCGCGTTGCTGCTGATTCAAGAGTCCAAAAAAGCGTCGGCCGACGGGCATCACATTTTGAACCGTTCCTTTGCCATGCGTGGTCGAGTCGCCCACGACGATCCCGCGTTTGTAATCTTTGATCGCGCCGGCAAAAATCTCTGAGGCCGAGGCCGACAGCCGGTTACAGATCACCACCAGCGGCCCATCGTATGCCACGCCGGCATCGACGTCGTCGTGCGACTTAATGCGACCGTTTTGTTCTTTCACCTGAACTACCGCGCCACGGTCGATAAACAGGCCCGAAACCTCAATCGATTCGCTCAATGCGCCGCCGCCGTTCATCCGCAAATCGACGATGACGACATCGACAGTACCCTTCAACTGAAAATTGTCCAGCACCTTGCGGACATCGCGGCTGGTACTCTTGAAATCCTTGTCGCCGCGCTGCGCCCCACGGAAGTCGCGGTAGAACGAGGGAATGTGCACGACGCCAATCCGCAGTTTTCGGCCACCGAGGCGTTCGGGCGACTCGATGATTTCCCCTTTGACTGCCGACTCTTTGAGTTCAATTTTTTGGCGGGTCAACGAAAGGATTCGCGTCTCGCCGCCTCCTTCCGGCTTGAGTTCGAGTCGGACAATCGTCCCCTTCTTGCCACGGATGAATCGCACGACCTTGCTCAACTTCATTTCGACGATATCGACCATCTCGCCGTCTTCGCCCTGAGCAACGCCCGTAATCTTGTCGCCAACGGTCAGGCTGCCCTCGTCGTGGGCTGCACCACCTGGCACGATTTGCTTGACAACGGTCAGCCCATCTTCCGACTGCAGCGCCGCTCCGATTCCTTCCAGGCTCAATTCCATCTGAATGCGAAAGTCTTCGAGCGTCTCGGGCGACATGTAGCTGGAATGCGGATCGAAAGTATGCGTCAACGCCGAGAGATACATCTCCAGCATTTCCGCGTCTTCGGTCTGACGCGCCATGGTGCGAATGTTGCGATACCGCTTGTGCATTCGCTCGCGCGATTCGGCGAGTTCCGTGTCGTCCAGTTTGAGATTCAACAAATCGTACTTGATTCGTTTTCGCCAGCGTTCGTCCAACTCTGCCTTGGACTTCGCCCAGTCCGTTTCGTCGGCGTCGATGACCATTTCTTCGTCGAGCGAAAAGTCATGCTCGGCGTCAATCAACTTGTCGGCCATCGCCATGCGTTCTTCAAGCCGTTGTAGATACAGCTTGAAAACATCGTATGCGAAATCGACATTTCCCGATTTCATCAGGTCGTCGAGCTTCGTCGCGTTGGGCTGAATCGCCTTCACGTCGGACGCCAACAGGTACAGCTTTTGCCGATCGAGTTGGTTCAGGTACCGCTTCAGCAACTTCTTGGAAGTCTCGTCATTGATTTCGCCCTGGCTGATGTGGTACTGGGCGACCATCTCGCAGACAAGTTTTGTCGTTGTCGCGTCGGCCGCTCGCTCGGCGGCGAGTTTCTGTGCGAAAATCGTAGTGGCCACAAACAGGGCCATTCCAATCAACAAAGTCGTCGCGGCACGCGAGGGAGATTTCAGCTTCATGAACTTCACCCGGTCCTGTAAGAAGGGATAGTGTTATCGGGGCCTGCGACGTCCGGTCTCTGTGAATCCATTCGCCGACAGGGAAAGTGTCGTACCGCCATGTCGCACACTGCGGAACGCATCTGTCAGCCCAAACTCGACATGACAGCCAAGGTCAATCTTATCCGATGCTCGAATTCGTGGCAAGATGCACTCGCCCCGTACCGTGCGCGCATTTCGTCTTGCTACCTACGGTTAGAGCAAACCGTAGGTCACGTATTTTCGGCACGTCACGCGTCGAAATGCTATCTGAGAGCGGGTTTGCAGGCGGATGACGTGTGGGCCAGAAACCCGGTTTTTTCAAAAAACCGGGTTTCTTTTTACGGTCTCGGTCAGAGCTATTGTCAATTGTTGTGTTATGAAAATGTTTCTAAGCGGCGAATTCCTGCAGAATTCCGTCTTGGAAGGAACGTCCTTCGACGACGAGCGTCATCTTTTCGTGGCTGCGTAAGCGGTTC
>CAUZOL010000310.1:0-8368 GCA_963581435.1 Planctomycetota bacterium | reverse complement strand
CCGGTGCATTTCGGCGGATGGCACTGACAATTCTCCAACGCGACACGACGATCAAAGAGAACATTCGCGGCAAACGGCTCCGCGCAGGCTGGGACGAGAGCGTCCTCGATGACATCTACGCTGGTTTAACGTGCGATTGCCCTGCCTCCCGGAAGCTCCGCTTCCTGCAATACAGAATGGATTGCCTTTTGTCCCATCGGTCGAAGCAGAGCTTCGAGTATGTGGGAACCCAAGCCGCTGCACCGTACCAGCAATTCACTACTTCGGGCTGCCGATGGCATACAAGGTTTCCTGCCGCTGCCCCCGTTTCTGTGAGGCAACCCGTAGATAAATGCGGTCCCCGCAGATTACGGGCGATGCCATTGTTTCGTCGCCGAGTTTGTTGCGGGCGACGATGTTGAGTGTTTTGGGGGTGGCATTGAAAACGAAGGTGGTGCCGCTTTCGTTGGAGACGTAGATGTTTCCGCCGGCTAGAACCGGGGAGGCGCTGAAGTTGCCGCCGAGGCGGCCGGTCCAGGCGTTTTTACCCGTCTCAGCATTCCAGCAGAAGGCGACGCCCTTGTCGTTGGCAGCGAAAACGTAACCGTTGTGAACTAACAGCGACGGGACGTAGAGCCGATTGTTGTTTTTCCAGACGACTTCGCCGGAGCCGTCGGCTCGATAACAGGCCACGCTGGCGTCGGGGTACCCGCCGGTGGCGTAGACCAAATCGTCGGTGTAGACCATCGTTCCCGCGCACGACTTTGTCGTTCCCTCTTGCGACCACAACTCGGCCCCGGTGTTCGGGTCGTACGATGCCACCAGATACGCACCGCACAGCAGCAGCTGATCCTTGCCGGCGACATGCGCCACCAGCGGCGAAGCATACGATTGCTCGGCCGGCCGCGGTTTCCGCCATTGCAGTTTGCCGGTCTTGCGATGCAGGGCGGCGACGAAACCGCCGCCGTTGTGATCGGCCGCAACGATGACAAACGATTTGAAAATTGCAGGCGAGGCGGCGTAACCGTAGCTGGAATCGAACGGCCCGACTTTCGTCTGCCATTGTTGCCCGCCTTCCAAATCGAGCGCGGTTACCCAAATCGCATCGCCGTTTAGGAATGACGCGAAGACACGCTCACCGTCGGTCGCGACCGTACACGATGCGTGGGTGCTTTTCTGGTGACCCAGAGAACCGGGTAAGCCGCCGTCGTGGACGGTCGATTGCCACAACTGATGACCGTCGTTTCGGTCGAAGCAAACGACCGATTGCGTGCCGGCGTCTTCATCGGCGGTCGCCAGGAAAATGCGGTCACCCAGCACGGTGGGCGATGCGTGTCCGCGACCCGGCACATCGACTTTCCAGACGATGTTGTTCTTTTCGCCCCAGGTTGTCGGCACGCTGTCAATTTGAGCGAGACCGTTTCGCGCCGGTCCCCGCCAATAGGGCCAGTCGTCGGGTCCGAAGTTTGACTCTTCGACCGGTGCCACCGGTTGGCTGCCATCGACGGAGATTTCCGAGACCGGCTCCGAGCGCGAGCAACCGGCAACCAGACAGAATGCCAACAAGAACAATGCGGATGCCTTCATGCGCGAATTTCCTCTCTCGATGGCCACTGATGTCACACCGCAGTTCAAAAATGATAGGCGGCTCAGAAATGATAGGCGGCTGGTGGTGTTGTGTCGAGAATGTTTCGAGTAATGTAGATCAGGCTGATCGAAGCAAAGCCGTGGCGAACATGCAAGACGTGAAGTGAGTGATCCCGACTGATTGAAACGGCTTCAAGGAGATCGGTATGTCGTCTGAAATTGAATTCTCGTTGGCCGACATCAAAATGCTGGCGGGCGTTGAGGGAATCGACGTGCTGATTGATGGCCAGAAACAGGCCACCCTGCAATTTGGTGACGCCACGACTTTCCAAGTTGAAGCAGGCGAGCGAACAGTGCGAACGATTTTGCACGGCATTGTCAATCGCCGATCCAAGGTACTCACCCTGTTTGCGGAAGAGGGGGGACACGTTGCCGTCGTTGGAAAATACAGCCGATTCTGGGGCAACATCAACCTGAAGGTGGTGTAAGGATAGTAGGTCCGTTGGGCATTTTGCCGAGACGCCGAGAATCGGCAGCAAGCCGAAACGGTTCTTGGCATTCGAAAAAACAACGCGTACAATTGCTGTGTGACCGTACAAACATTCCGACAACTGCTCGCTCAACAACCTTTCAAACCGTTTCGGCTGATCATGTCGAGCGGAAAGAGTTATGAGGTGCGTCATCCCGAAATGGCGTGGCTGACGCGGACCAGCATTTTGGTGGGAGTCGACGAAACCGACGAGGGCGTGCCGGCGGAGTTTCGCATTTGCTCGCTGCTGCACGTGACGTCAATCGAGCCGCTGGATACGAACTTGTCCGACTCTCCGTCGCCAACATCATAACGAGTTGACGAAACCACGAATCGGACTCCGCCGAACGGATTGCCCAAGATTCCAGTCGCAGCGGAAACGTCCAATGACCATACGACTCGAACATGCAAATCTTTGCGTGCACGACATCGACGCCATCATCAAATTCCTGCGGACGGCGTTTCCCGAATTCCAAATTCGTTAAGATACCGTCGATGCGGATGGTAAGCGGTGGGTCCATGTTGGAATCGACGATGCATATGTCGCGCTCAATCCGGCGAATGCCGGCGAGGTGCTGCAGGGCGATCCGTATACCGGCCGTCCCGGTTTGAACCATTTGGGGTTCGAGGTGGACGATGCCGGCGCGCTGCGCGAGCGGATGATTGCGGCGGGCTACGAGGAGTCGTGCCGGTTGGTCACGCATGCGCATCGGATTCGCGTTTACTTCTACGATCCGGAAGGCAACGATTGGGAGTTCGTGCAGTACCTGTCTGACGACCCGGCGGAACGGCATGAATATGAGCCGGCTGGATGATTGCGAGCCACAGGGAGTCTCGAACCGCATGAATGCGGTGACTACGAACCTTTGGCCATGCGGCGGGCGATGAGGCCGGCGACGTAACCGCCTTTGAATCCGCTGTCGATGTTCACCACGGTCACATTCGACGCGCAACTGTTGAGCATTCCCAACAGGGCCGCCACGCCGCCGAAACTTGCGCCGTAACCCACACTGGTGGGAACGGCGATCACAGGACATTCGACGTATCCGCCGACGACCGATGGCAGCGCACCTTCCATGCCGGCGACGACGACAACGGCATCAGCACCGACAAACCGCTTTTGTTGTTCGGCCAATCGATGCGGTCCGGCGACACCGACGTCGGAAATCAGCTCGCTGCCGCACTTCATCCAACGGAGCGTTTCCAATGCTTCTTCGGCAACCGGACGGTCGCTGGTGCCGGCGGTGATGACGGAAACCTTCCCCGCAAGTTGTTCGTCTGCATGACGGTCGAGACGAACGGTGCGCGCCACGGCGTTGTATTGCACGTCGGGAAACTGCTCGACAATGCCCTCGGCCTGCGCATCCGAAACCCGCGTGCCGAAACAGGATTGGCCGTGGCGGGTCAACGCTTGGAAAATGTCGATGATCGCTGTGGTGGTTTTTCCTTCGCAGTAAACCACTTCCGGAAATCCGCAGCGACGGTGGCGGTCAACATCGACCTGCGCATCGGCGGTGCTGGCGGTACGCGACGAATCGGCGCGCACTAACTCCTTGATGGCGGCTTGGACATCAAGCTCGCCGCGCTGGAGTTGTGCGAGTAGTTCAGCAATATCATCAGCGGTCAAACGGTGGCTCACTTTCAATTTACAATTCAGACGTCAAATCGCTCGAACACTATCTGCTGTCGTTGCTTACGGGCGAAGAACGTGTCGATTTGCAGATCCCGATCGAAACGCCGCACCCGGCGAACCGCCTTCTCCAGATCTTCCCGCTGCTGACTTTCCAGGACCAGCGGCGAAACTCTTAATCGCTCGGTGTAGTACGCGCAATCCTGATGTGCAATCAACACCACGCGTTGCACTTGGTGTGTCTTAATCAAAAACCGTAACTGTTCGCCGACCCCTTCATCTTCTCGAAATGTGGCGAAGTGACCCGCCAGACAGGCCGCACCACCGGGAACCGCCAATCGATCGTACCGCGGAAGCCCGAGCGCATTGTGCAGGAGATCGTCCACCTGTTCGCCAAATCGGCCATCGCTGCAGTAGACGGCCGCCGCGTGAATCCGTTCACCATCGAACGGCATTTCACTTGCGAACGACTGCGGCGTAACGCCCGGTTGATGGGCGTCTCTGCTCGGCTGATCGGGCATGATGATTTCCGTCTGGGGATACTGTGCGTAAGGCCCATCGAACTCCTCGCATTAAAACAACGGCGGGCGCCCCAGTTTCCGTCGGACGACTGCCCATTGGCCGGAGTGCATCGTCCAGTGTGTCGGCTGCATGCTGAACACCCCGCCGACGTTGGCAGCGATTTGCTTTAATGCTTCGGGTGCCGGACCGTCGAGGTCGTCGTCGCTCAGACTTTCCAAAGCGGCAAGCGTACCGGCGCGCTGTTCGTCCATCGCCGCAAAATATTCTTCTTTCGTGTGAAACGCACCCGGGTCGTCCGATGACGATGTTTCCTTTGTGTATTTCTCGGCGAAACCGTCGGGCAGCGCAGGCATTGTTCCGGGACAGACCATTTCAATCAGACTGTGTTCAGAACTAATGAGGTGGCCCAACTGCCAGGCGATGTGATTGGCCCCTTCGACGGGGCGAACCAGCAGGTCGGCCTCGTCGAGGTCACCCAGATACGCCTTGGCAATCATCGTCGGTGTGTCCATCGATTGCTTCAATGCCTGTCGCGCGTTCATCGTAACGTCCTTTGGATTTTCGTGGGAACTTCATCTTCAGAGGGAGAAACAGGAATCTTAGCAAAATCGAATTCAATCGGTAGCTTGACCAACAGAGTCGGCGCGACGTAAACGAAACGGTAGTCGCTTGGGGCATTCTTGAGGTGGCGGAAACCGTATTCGACGACGACCGCGCCGTCGGTCTGCAGGTTCGTATGAAACTCGCCGTCGCGTTCGATCCGCCGGCCATCACTCGTTTGCAGGTAAACGCGGTTGTGAAAGACCCACGTGCGATGCGACTCGAATGCGGGCCCGCCGATGTCGTACGATATGACAACACGGAACCGCGCTGTGCGGCCATCTTTAGCTGCTTGTCCAAATTCAACCTTTTGCAGTTTTACGGTGACTCCGCCGCGTCGGCGAGCGGTTCCATCGGCTTTTTCCAAGCGTGTGAATTCAATTTTCTCGGCTCCGGCTGCCGCCGTTAGCGTCAGCTTGCCACGAAAGCTCAACGCTTTGGGAATGCTGTCCGACGGCACCCGAAAGTCGCTTTGCAAGTTGAGAAGGCGGCCGCCTTCTCCCAGCGGTATCTCTGGTTGGGCATCGGGACTGAACGGCGAGAGTTCTCGCCCGGCAGACGATTTCGCGACAAAGTCACGACCGCGATATTTGACGAACAACGGTCGCAAACGTGGCTCGGCACGCACGCGATAATTAACGCGGACGATGCGAGACGGGCCACGATTGGGAAACGGCCGCAGTCGTGCACCGGTGACGGCGATGCGAAACGGGCCGGAGAAGGTGACGGCTGCGGCGGGTGCCGTATCCTTTTGCATTGTCTTCAAGAGAACACGGTCCGCATCGGCATCGTCGCTGTACCCAAGTCCGGCCCGCGATATCAGTTCGTCCAATGCCGGCCAGAAGGCGCGTTTGTTGTAATCGACTCGGTGCTTTCGGGCCTGAACTTTCTTTGGCAATGCGTTGAAGTCAATTCGGTTGCCACTTTGTGCGCCGAGTTCGGTGAGGATTTTCGCCAGCGTGAGATCACCCTTGAGCGTGATGCGCGAAGGCCGCACCGATTCAATCGCCTTCGTTCGCTCCAACGAAACCCGCACACGCCGGACCGCTTCGCGAACGGCGACACGCCGCAGCAGTTCGGGCGGCGGCAGCAGCGGCAGCACTTTGGGGCCGAGTGCGGTCAAATCGCGTTCGGCGGCGACTCGTTCTTTCCGGGTTGGTGCGTCGAGCTGTGCAAGCAGGCGCTCGACCTGAGTCTTCAACGCATCATCGTTTGTGGGCCGAGGCGCGGCGGCACAATCCGACATCGTCGGCAGTATCGATATAACCGCTATCAGCAGACCCGTTCGCCACAATTTCATTCGGTTCACTCCCCGAAAACACAACCATTTTCAGTGTAGGCGACGTCGGCCCCCGTGAACACCACCAGTTTGACCAATTGGCCGGAAAGACGGCTGCTGAAGCCGCCACCCTGCGGTTGCGCGACCTATATTTTCAGTAGCGAGCAACGTGACAGTTGATGGCTGTCGGTCGAATTCGGCAGACGAGCGGTTTTCCATCGACGCACGACATATCGAAGCCTGAAGCGCAAGCGAAGGATGATTCCAGGGCGATGCCAGCAAGCTCCTTCGCTTGCGCTTCAGGCTTAAATACTTGGGTTTTTTGTTTCCCGTCAAGCCGAGTGCGCAACTTCTAAAACTTGCGATTCAGGCTTGAGTGATTCCGACTGGGGCTTGCAGTACTCAAGGTGGACTCCCATGAAGTGGATTCTGAAAATCGTCGCCATCGCCGGGGTCTGTCTTGCTCCCGCCGTTGCGTCGGCCGGCAGCGACAAACTGTTGGAGTTTCTTGTCGAGGGCAAGACGCATCAGGGGAAAGTCGAAGCGCTTGGAAAGAACGACTGTTGGTTGCTCGGGCGCGATGGTCGGATGATTCGCCTGCGGCTGAATAACGTCAAGAGTTTTCGTCGCGTCGAACTGAAGTTTCGCCCCTACCCTGCCGCCGAAATGCGCGACCGCCTGCAGCGAGAATTCGGCAAAGAGTACGAAGTGGCCGGCTCCGGTCGCTATCTCGTTTGCGCGCCGCGCGGTCGCGCGAAGCAATACGCCGAAATATTTGACGACATCTACCGTACATTTCGCGTCAACTTTGGCGCACGTGGGTTTCAGTTGTCGAAGCCCGAGTTTCCATTGGTGGCCATCGTTCTGCGCGATCGAAAGAGTTTTCATACCTACCAGAAGGCCGACGGCGTGCCGATTCGCGGGCAACTGCTTGGTTATTACCATCCGGTCTCGAATCGTGTGGCGTTGTTCGAGCCGCGTGCTGTTGCCACGTCGAAGAGTCGCACGGCTTGGCAGTCACCCATAGCTGCCGAGTCGCTGCCGACTGGTTTCGATGCATTCGGCTCAATTCAAGCCGGCCTGGAAGACACCATCATTCACGAGGCGACGCATCAGGTGGCCTTCAATACCGGCCTGCATACCCGCATCGGCCCAACGCCCCGCTGGGTGGTTGAGGGGCTGGCGACTGTCTTTGAGGCCGACGGAGTTCGCCATCGCAATACCGTCGGCGTCGGGAGTGCCAAGTCGAGAATCAACCGCGGCCGGTTCATCGGATTTCAAAATTACGCAGCGAAGCGACGGAACGCCAAGTCGTTGGAGTCGTTCATCGCCGCCGATAAGGTATCCGGTCTCAGCGCTCTCGATTTCTACAGTCAGTCGTGGGCCTTGAGCTTCTTCCTGATGGAAACACGGTCTCGACAGTACGCCGGCTTCTTGAAGCAGATTGCCGCACGCGATCCGTTGAAGCCCTACACGGCCGCCGAGCGCGTCGCCGACTTCAAAACGGCATTCGGGAACGACCTCAACTGGCTGGAGACCGGGTTCCTGCGGTATTTCGACCAACTGAAGTAACGCATCGCCAAATGCGTCGCCATAAATGATGGTCGAGAAAACCGGAATCCTTAGGGTTTTCCAGTTGATCTCCGGCGCCCGCCCGCGTTTAACTCTCTATGGGTCAACCCAGTCAATCATTGGTGATTATTCACGGCGGGTTGTGGCATCCGCACGATCACCGACCTCGGCCCGCGACATTGTGACACATTCGGCGATCGAAACCCGATCCATATCATTTCACTTGTGTTTCAATTCTTCAAAACAAATCAGGTTGAGCACTACCAGCGGCTATGCCGGTCTGTGTGCTGATTCTCTAGTTCAACATCCAGACGAGCGACGACGCCCATGTTTCCAACCGGGAATTCTGACTCACACGAATTCACATCGCTGCCGGCGTCGGAGCAGCAGGGTCCCGATTGCGCGATGCAATCGCTGGCGGTGATGTTTACCGACATGGCCGGTTCGAGCCGATTTGCCGAGAAATTTGGAGCGCGGGCCGCTCTGCAAAAACGGAAGCGGCACAACGGACTTCTACTGCCGTTAATCGAAGCACACGGTGGACGGATGTCCGAGCGTCGGGCCTGCCGGGTGTTGGGCCAGCCGCGGAGCACTCAGCGCTACCGCTCTTGTCAGCGTCCCGATGAACGGAGTCTGCTCAAAGAGATGCGAGGGATCACTAAGCGGCGGC
>CAUZOL010000309.1:0-8408 GCA_963581435.1 Planctomycetota bacterium | reverse complement strand
CTCTCTCACTCCCAAATTGACCTTCCCCGAAGCTTTCTCAGCAGCGAATGGAGTCGCAACAATGGTCGAGGGCGTTCCGTCTGCACATCGGCACCAGCCCCCAGTCGAGCCGGTTCCGTTTATTGATCTCGTGGCACAATACGCCACCATCGAGACAGAAATCCAGGAGGCGGTCCAGCGTGTCTTTGCCTCACAGGCGTTCGTATTGGGCGATGAAGTCGCCGAATTTGAATGCGATTTGGCCGAGTACTGCGACTCGCGCGATGCGATTGGTGTGGCCTCGGGAACCGACGCGCTGATTCTTTCACTCAAAGCGGCCGATGTTGGGCCGGGCGATGAAGTCATCACCAGTCCGTTCACGTTCTTTGCGACCGGCGGCGCGATCCATCAGGTTGGTGCCATACCGGTGTTTGTCGATATCGAACCGCACAGCTTCAACCTCGATACCGAGCAGGTCGAAGCCGCGCTGACCGCGCGGACCCGCGCCGTCATGCCGGTGCACTTGTTTGGTCAATGTGCCGAGATGGAACCGTTGTGGCGAATCTCGGTCCGCAATGGACTGTCGATCATCGAAGATGCCTGCCAGGCAATTGGCGGCGAATATCGCGGACGTCGCGCCGGTGTCCTCGGAACGATGGGCTGCTTCAGCTTCTTCCCAACCAAGAACCTCGGCGGTGCCGGCGATGGCGGTTTGATAACGACCGACGATGCGGAACTGTCGGCACGGTTACGCCGGTTGCGAATGCACGGCGATGTTGGTGGATACCGCCACATTGAAGTCGGCACCAACAGCCGGCTCGACGCACTGCAGGCAGCCATCCTGGGCGTCAAGTTCCGCCACCTCGAAAAGTGGACCGAAGCGCGACAGCAAAACGCCCGCCGCTACGGCGAACTGCTAAGGCATTACGAATTGCTCGACGCGGTCGAGCCGCCATTTGTTCTGCCCGATCGTCGCCACGTTTACAACCAGTATTGTTTACGCGTCAAAGCGGGCCGTCGGGATGAGGTGCTGGCATCGCTGCGAGAAGACAAAATCGGGGCAGCCGTTTACTATCCCACGCCGTTGCATTTGCAGGAATGCTTCGCGTTCCTCGGCTACCAACAGGGCGACTTCCCTGAGTCCGAAGCGGCAGCGAACGAAGTGCTGGCATTGCCCATCTTCCCGGAATTGACCGCAGAGCAACAGGAAACGGTCGTTCGCGGCATTGCTCGGGCACTTGGTCGCCTCACATCCAATAGCGATCACTCCCATATTCCGGCCCCCAAATTTCTTACCGCCGAGAAGAAAAAACGGGCTGCCTGAGTTGGACAATTCTAAGTCACATATCGATCAATCAAAGCCTGAAGCGAGATTTCGTCCTTCGGCTGCCGGTAGAGTTTACCCGACCGTCGCAATGCCCGGCATGTTGCCGAAACGTCCATTCCCACCGAGTCAATTCACACCCACCACACACTGCGACGTGTAAGATTGCATTCATATCGGATCGACGGGACATAACCCCGGCGAGCGCCGCGCCAATTTGTCTTATGTCTTATTTGGCGGGTCGCCAGTGCAACGTGGTGGACACTGGCGACACGCCAGTGGCACCCAACCCATCAATCGAGAATCGACACGATGCGTGACGACTGACGGGAACAGCCTTCTATTACAACACCATGAACGCCAGAGGATTGCAGTCGATGGCATCAACCAATCCGCGAACTGTGGGTTCTCGCGCTGTCCGGGTGTTTGCATTGCTGTTGGCATGCATCGCGGTGGCCGACTCCGTCATCGCTGACGATCGTGACGGAGACAACAACGCGACTGAGACCGATCCTCAGGTCATTGCCGAACGGGAGCAAGCGCGGGCGACGGCCGTTGCGCTGAATTATTGCCGCACGTCGTTTCATCGGATTCGCCGCTATCCTTCCAAGCGGGTGTTGATCGAAGAGCAGCAGCAGATTCTCAACAACCTCGATCTCAACGGCATCGCCGACGAAGAAGTCGTCAGGCTATACACGGCCGTGCTGCAGGAAATCAGTCAGGTTCAAATCGCCGCACGGGAACGAAAAGTCATCAAGGAACGTCACCGCCGCGTGTTCTATCGCCAGCTTTCGCTGACGGCACTCGAGCTGACGGCCCAGTTGGCAACCGCCCATTATGCCTCGGCCGTCCGCACCGGTGCTTCCAGTTGGTGGGACTTCCGGGCGATGGGTTGGCAGACCGAACTGGACTCCTGGAAGTTGGAAAAGCAACAAATCGTCGCCTTGACCGACAAGTCGGCATTGTTTCTCGATACCTTTTGGAAGCTCGCCCGCAAACGCAACATTCCCGACCGCTGGCTGGTCCGCTCGACCGACCTCGACCGGTTGGAAGAAGCAATCCGCGAACCCGATCTGGCCGTGCGACTGCGAGTGCTGAAGCGGATGGAAAACTTCATGGAATGTTATCCGCCCTACTGGTATTACGTCGGGCGAACCGAGCAACAGTTGGGGCAACTCTTTGCCGCCGCCGAAACCTATCGCGAACTCACCGAATTGGGTCGCGGGCATTTTCGCAAGGATGAAATGCTGGCCGCCGGCACGGTCAACCGGGCCGTCATACAGCAGTACCTCAAACAGCCTGCCGCCGAAAAGACGGCCCTCGACGCGTTGAAATTCTCAATGGACGGTTGGGAAGTCAACCTGATGGGGGCCGACGTGCTGCGTCGCAACGGCCAATTTGAAAAAGCCGAAGACGCGATTCTGCGGAACCTCGATGTCGAATTGGAACGCCCGCAAAGTCTGGCCGCTTTGCTGATGGTGTATTACGACTGGAAGAACAAGGAGAAACTGGCCGCACGCCTGGCCAGCCTCGAAGTCCTTCGCGACGTTCCCATGCCCACGCTGTTGCACGCGGCCCGGTTACTGGCAAACGACCGACTGCCGGCACCGTTCGTCTCGCATCTGCGCGGTTCACTGGGCGGACAGATCGGCCTCAACTTTGGACGCGACGATCTGCTGTTTTCCGCATTGCCAGTCTGGCAACTCGAGTCCGCCCGCATTTCCGTTATCGCCGGCCGACAGACCTTTACCCGGCCCACGCAATCCAACGTGCGTGACCGCCGCGAAGTCCGTTTCCGCCGCGTGCTGGAACTGGGCAGCCCACTGAAACCCTCGACCGAAACACCGCCGTTGCTGATGGTTCTCGACTACCCCGACGGCCAAAACATCCGCGTCCACCTGCACGACACCACCACCGACCCGGGCGCCCGCTCCACCTACCGGTTTCTCATCTCCCACATCGAAATCGGCGAGACAACACTACGCATCGTCCCATTGGCCCGATCAACGGAACTGCCGCCGCCGCTGATCGAGGCCCCGAAACCCGACGCAGCACCCGAGCCCAAATCGCCACCGCCCGCTGTGCCGGAAGTCGAGACGCTGCCTGCACCGCCGGGTTCTTAGAGATTTGACGTTTCCGGTGACCTGTCCTGTCGCCGCCAATTCTGATATCAGGCGAGTCCGACTTGGCTGCAATGTCCGAATCGGCGCAGAACTTATCTTTCATGGGACCCCGCGCGTGTCTACCCGCCCCCGCCAAGCAGCGATGAAATGTGTAACGATCGTCCTGCTGGCAATCGTCTTGTATCCGTTGAGCTACGCGCCGACTCTGCGCATCGTACGCGACTTCAATTTGGTGTCGGTAAGCAATCCGTTTGGCGTTCACGACGGTGGAGAGCTGCCAGTCTATCAACCGGCCGACTGGATTATTGACCGGACGCCAATGCGAAAACCGATGTTGGTCTGGGCCGATCTGTTCGGAGTGCGCTCGGATTTTGAATACGCAGCCACGAATCGCGAATCCGCTCGTGAGTCCGCACGGGGTGATGGTGAGTGGGTTGATCTTCACTGAAAGGACTCTGAAACCGTGTCAGGAACGATTCCTCGACTAAGATCCGCCGAGTGAGGGGTTTCGGTATGCCGACCTTGGATTTCGGCCCCTATCCGTCTCTAAAACAATGACGGCTCCACCACACACTTGGGCCGGTACACTCTGGCCGTTCGGTCGGTGGCTGCTAAGATGGGAAGTGGCGTACAGATCCCTTGCATGGCAGATGGCCGATGTCGATCACTCTGGAACAATTCATTCGTAGTCTCACCGACAGCGGCATTCTGTCGCTGGAAGAAATCGACGCGTTCCACCACGATCTGAACGACGGCCGGCCGCAGGACGATGCGCGCGAAGTCTGCCAGGAACTTGTCCGCCGAAATGTGCTGACGGGTTATCAATTCGACGTCCTGTACGAGGGAGGGGGCGATCCGCTGCTGTTGGGCGATCACGTTGTCCTGGACAAGATCGGGCAGGGCGGAATGGGGGTCGTTTTCAAGGCCCGCTGCCGATCAACCCGGGACGTCGTTGCGATCAAGTCGCTGCCATCTGAACTGACGGAAAACGAAGACGCCGTTAAGCGATTTCGGCGCGAAATCCGTACGGCCACAAAACTGTCGCACCCGAATATTGTTACCACTTTGGGTAGCGGTGTGGTGGACAATAATAATTACCTGATTATGGAATTCGTCGATGGTCGGGATCTTTCTGTATTGGTGAAGGAGAGCGGGCCGGTGCCGCTGCTGACTGCGGTTGATAGCATCTTGCAGGCGGCACGCGGTCTGGCGTACGCGCATGAAGAGGGCGATTCATCGAGACATCAAACCCTCGAACCTGCTCTACGACCGCGAGGCGACCGTCAAGATTCTCGACATGGGGCTTGCTCGACCATCGTCGGATGCCCCGAATGCCGCGCTGGATCCAACAATTACCGCAATCACGCGCAGCGGCGCAGTTGTCGGCACAGTGGACTACATTTCGCCGGAGCAGGCGCTGAATTCGAGGAATGCCGACGAGCGTGCTGACATCTATGCCCTGGGATGTACTCTTTGCTATTTGCTTTTGGGTAAGCCGGTTTACGCTGGCGAAACTCTCATGGAAAAACTGATCGCGCACCGCGAACACCCGATTCCCGCGTTGGCCCGTGAACGTAGCGACGTGCCGCACGAACTCGAGCTGATCTTTTCGCGGATGATCGCCAAACAACCACACGATCGGTATGCCACGGCTGGCGAAGTGATCGACGATCTGATGTCTTGCCGCGACAGGTATCGGAATTCCTGGATGATGCGCCGGTTGTCAGCCCGCTTCAAAGAGGAATGGCCTCGCCCCGGAACTTCCCAGCGAAGATGAAACGGCGAAGAGGAAACGGTGAAGAGGAAACGCGTGCCACGACCGTTTCTTGACCAACCCACAGCCGTCATCACAGCGGCAGTGTCAGCGTCGGTAGTTTCTCGGCTCCGCCGATTTCTACTTGGGATTCGCTGATCTGGTCCAGCAGTACGAGCGTTCGTTTGCTGTTGACGTCGCGGTCGTCGATGTAGAACCAGTAGCCGCGGTAGGGGACCGAGACGACGGCGTTGTCCGGCTTGTGCTTCGAGTGCTTGATGCTGAAGTGGCCGATGACCGGTTGCCAATTGAAGAGACAGTCGTCAACGCCGAGTGTGCCGCGGGCGATGCCCTCCTCGATGTGCGGTTGCGGGACATCGACGCCTTTGGAGAGGAAGAACATGATCTGCAGCAGCGATCGCGGCGTGACAAGAATATGCGTTCGTTTTCCACGCGGCTCGATCTCTGTCGAAAGCCGTCCGCCGAGTGCGAGTTTCAATTCGAACTCCCGTTCGTCGGGATCCAGACCGAGAATTTCAATGACGGCTTGCCCATCCGGCGACTGCGCCGCTTCTTCGGAAAACCGAATGATCGTGCTTGGATACGCCTTGTTCAAAACAACCGCCTCGCCCGACTCCGTTGGTTTGTAGACATAGCCGGCCTGCTCGGCTTCACGGATTTCCGACGGCGCTAAGCTCGCTATAGGAATGGGGCCGGAGATCGGCGTGAATTGGGACTTGCGGCTGACATCGCACCCCTGCGAATCGACGAGCGCCTGCATGCTGCCGATGAGAGTTTGAAAGCGGCCGTACTCCGGAGCGAAATCGGGAATCGGTCCGCTAGCACCGCGCGCATTGGAAATGCCGTTGATGTTTTCGATCGATACCGTCCAAAGTCGCTGCAACGACCACCCGCTCAGCGACAGGACAAACAGCGTCTCGGTCGAAAGTGGAGTGTAGATGGCCATCGATTGCTCGCGGCTGCCGGTGGAGTACGTCACCGTCGGCCGTTCCGTCCAGGTAGAAACACCGCCAAGATTAGCCAACTTCAGCGCGTCCGGACCAATCGCACCGTTGACCTGAGCGGTGTTGATCCAGGATCGTTGCGTGGTAATGCCCGAAATCCGCAGATTGCCGGGCGTATCCTCGTATCGCAGCCGCACAATATTGAGCAGCGCCTCTTCCCGGTTGGTCGTTTCGACCGACTCGTTGTAGCGGCGGCGGTCAATTTTCACCGAGCGTGGACCAAACGCACATCCCGCGATACTGAGGATGAGCATCGGAACAACAAGCAATCTGAGACCTGCAGACATGCTTTGAAATCCAGTGAAATGTTCCGATTGAAATGGCCGCAATCTGATGATTCCTGTAGCGGAACAACGCCGACTGAACAGTTTGGGCGTAATCCGACCGCTCTTCTGGGGAATTCTACCCACCACATCAGGTTGTATCGGTTAGATAAGCCGGGGTAGCATGAGAGAAAATGCAGGCAAGTGAGCCGATTCCGGCCATGTGCCCCATTGATTGTTCCGCGTTGGCGACGAGGAAACCGACTCGACATCCAACACCCGAATGGAATTCTCGGCAGCAACGGGGACAGCATCTATCTAATCGACAAGCCGTTCGCGTTCGATCGCTGATGTGAATGACATCCACGCGCTCGCGTCTCATCATATGTGAAGCGGTTGATCTTTAGTGCCGATGTGGTATGATGTTATGCAACGAATTTGTTCACAGAGACCTTCCCGGTTGAGGCTGATCGGTGGCTGAGTTGCGGCCGTCCGGTTCCCACCGCTTCAAACCGACTTGCTTCGCAGAACATCACGATGGAGATCCGCCGATGCTGAATCTGCTGTCGAATTCAACCCGCAATTGTGAAGGCACTTCCCGCCGTAGCTTCCTACAGGTCGGGGCGTTGGGCGGATTGGGACTTTCGCTGCCAAATTGGTTGGCAGCCAAACAGGCGCAGGCGAAAACCGGTGCGGGCGGCGAGACCAACTGCATTCTCATCTGGACCCGCGGCGGAACCAGCCATCACGATACTTTCGATCCCAAGCCGGAAGCACCGGTGAGCGTGAAGGGCGAATACGGCGTGATCGACACGGCCATTCCCGGCGTGCAGTTCACCGAGATTCTTCCCAACATGGCGAAGGAACTGAAACGATTCGCCGTGCTGCGCGGCTGGAACCCGCGCAACGGCAGCCACGGCACCGCCGATCAATGGGTGATGTCGGGCCGCCGTTTCAACCCGGCCGTCGGTTATCCCACTTACGGTTCGGTGGTGAGTTATCACAAGGGTTTCAAGTCGGCGATGCCGCCGTTTGTGCAGTTGGGCAGTCAGGTCGATCACCGCTTCGGCGGCGGAACGTCGGGCATCCTGGGACTGGAACACAACCCGTTCGAAATGCTGGCCGACCCGAACGCCAAGAAGTTCGACGTCCGCGACATCACCCCGCCGCAGGGTGTCGGCATGGATCGCGTGCAACGGCGTCGCACAATTCTCGCAAAGATCGATGCCCTGCAACGCGAGGGCGACCTGCAACCGGCCGCCTTCGACGCATTGGATGAACATTACAAAGCGGCACTGGCGATGATTACCGCGCCGGAGACTAAGAAAGCATTCGAGATTGAAAAGGAAGACGCCAAGCTGCGGGATGGTTACGGTCGCAATCGTTTCGGGCAAAGTTGTCTGCTGGCTCGCCGTCTGATTCAGTCGGGCGTTCGCTTTGTCACCGTGACCGACGGTAGTTGGGATACGCATCAGAACAACTTCACGTCGCTGAAGAGCCGACTGATTCCGAAAATGGATCAGGCGGTTCCCGCGTTGTTGACCGACCTGGAAGAACGCGGCATGCTCGAATCGACGCTCGTCTGCTGGCTGACCGACTTTGGCCGCACGCCGAAAATCAATTCGGCCAGCGGTCGCGATCACTGGGCATCGGCTGGCTTTGCAATTATGGCAGGTGCCGGAATTCCCGGCGGTGCCGTCCTCGGACAAACCGACGACGAAGGCGGCCGACCGATCCGCGACGAATATTACTCGGACGACATCGCCACAACGGTTTACATGAAACTTGGAATTCCCCACGACTTGATCGCCCGCGCCCCCGATGGCCGGCCGGTTCGATTAATTGAAGGAAAGCCGATTCGCGAGTGGATGTAGGACGTCACAAAGTTTCGGTGATGGGTTCCATCGATTGAGGGATACACCGGTTAACGGGTGCCACTGG
>CAUZOL010000308.1:0-8412 GCA_963581435.1 Planctomycetota bacterium | reverse complement strand
TGTCGTCGGCCAGGCGGTGTGCATCGACGGGAGTGTAGTATTTGCCGTGCGTTTTGTCGGCGGTTTGCATCAGTTCGGCCTTGTCGAGACTGCGTCGCTGAAACTCGCTGAGCGGCGCCTCGACCGAGAAATTGTACGATGGCGGCGCTTCGTCGAAGGCGGGGGCGACGATCCACGCGTGATACGAACCTTCCGGTGCGCGAACGAATTGCCCTTCAAACAGGGCCGGCGTTTGTGGCAGTCGGGTCAATTTGATCGTCCGCTGCACATCGCCCCGGCGTTCGAGCATCACCGTCACGCCGTCGTCCTCCGCCGGTGCCAATCGCTCGTCGAAGAACTTCACCCGCAGATTCACAGTGTCGCCGCGTTTGTAATATTTCTTATCGGAAAATAAATCGGCTGTGCGGTCGCGGCCGATGAGTTTCGATCGGCTGAGATACCGCAATGCCTGCACCCAATAGCGGCCGTAGTAATAATCGCCGACGCGAAAACGCCACCGCCATAGTTCGTCGGTGGCGTGAAACAGTACCGTACCCGCACCAACGCGGTGTTTGACGATAACCGGCAGCCGACCGGTTGCACCGCTACGGGTCGGGTGTTGTGCGAAGACTTGCGCCCCTTCGGCCAGTTCCCGCGCTTCGAACAACCAATACAGTTCGGGAAATTCGTTCCAGATTTCCATGCTGTCCGATTCGGACTCGGCGAAGCGGAAAATGGTCGTCGATTTGCGTCCCGCCAACGTGAGTTCCGGCCGGAATCCTTCGACAATCGGAATCTCATCCGGCGGTGCCTGTGCCGTCTCGAGTTTGACCGGCAACAACGCCTCCAGTGGAGTTCCGCGATAGGCCATCGGCATCGACGATTGTCCGGCGATAAGCACCAACCCGCCCCCGGCATTGCGGACGAATTCATTCAGGTTGTCGTACACGCCGTAACTCAGAAAGCTGGGGTTGAGGTCGCCGAGAATGACGACGTCGTAATCGAGCATTTCTTCGCGTTTGACGGGGAAGTGGTCGAGCGCGGTTTCGTCTTCCAGCGCATATTCGATGTCGGCTTCCTGCAGAACCGTATGCAACTCCACCGTCTTGTCGCGCTCCAGCAATTGTTTGAGGTAGCGGAATTCATACCGCGGACCGGAGTCGGCCAGCAAAACGCGGATGCGATCTTCGCGCACGCTGACGTGCCGCGTCTCGACGTTGTCGGTGACATTCGATTCGTTCGGCAGCGGTATTGCTTCCAGTTTGTAATCGTATTCGCCTTTGGCCGGTGGCGTGTAGGGCAATTCCACACGCACGGCCTGTCCGTCCTCTCCGGCCGAAAACTTCTTCGTGGCAAGGACCACGCCGGTTCGGTCATCGATGAGTCGAATCGTCACCAACTCGCCTTTGAACTCGTACGCTTTGATATTGGCCGAGAAAATGACCGGGTCGCCGACGAAGGCGACTTCATCGACCAGCGTGTCGTACAGTTGCAGATCGCGCGACGGTTCTTCGCTACCGATACCCACCACAAAAATCGGCACGAGACTGCTGCGGGCCAAATCGATCACGCCCGTCAGTTTGTCGGCATCGTTGGTGCTGGTGATTCCGTCGGTCAGGAGGACAATGGCCGAAGGCGGATTGCCCCGCAGGTCGTCGAGGACTTTTCGCACCGCCGGTCCAGGCCGTGTTTCATCGCCGGTGGCTTCCAGCCGCGTGAGCAGATCGGAAATCTCGTCGATTCCGTCGTCGTTCAAATAATCGCCGCGGCCCATGACCTGGGCGGTATCGGAAAACCGGTACACCCGCAGTTTATGTTCGTTCGCCAATTTGCGGAGCAGGCGGCCGTTGTTGCGTGTGAGGGCCGCCTTGGCCAGATTGATCCGCTGCGGTTCTTTCAGCCCCACCTCTTTAAGTAACGCGGAAACTCCGGCGGCGAGACTTCGGTTGGGATACCGATCTTCCAGGCTCATGCTGGCCGAGTCATCGACCATCACCACAATCACCGGGAGGCCCGTTCGGTCAACGGTCAGCGTTAGTTCGGCGAGAAACAGCAGCACGACGGCAATTGTCGAAAGTCGCAGCGCGACCAACAGGCCGCGCATCGGCCGCGAGATGGAACTGGCGTCGCGGTGATAGATCCAAACCACATACCCAACGCCGAAAACAGCCAGCAGTAGCACGACCCACAACGGCAGCCAATCCGGCCAGGGAGGCCGTACCGTGAGATTCCACGCCGTCCCCTGTCCCGGGCCGGCGGCTGGTATATCGAGATACCATTCCAGAAATCGTTTCATCGACTGCATGGCCGCCCATTATACGCAGCAAAGACGCGGCTGTCGCGGGGAATGCGTTGAATGATTCCCGCCCGTAGCACGACCAGCCCGCAGCGCAAGCAAGGGTTTCAATGACGAAATGCGGCCCGAAACTCTCGCTTGCGCTGCGGGCTGGTTTGGCATAACTCTTGATGAGGAATGAACAAATCGATATGATTTGATGAGAGCCGTATGGTCGGTATCTTTCGTCTCACGACAAGGGACACTGCGGAATGGATCGACGAATTGCCCGTTTTCTAACATCTTTTCTGCTGTTTATGGCGGCGCTACTTATTGGCGGCACGGCTGCCGATGCCGTCGAGCCGACGATTGGTGCGGAAAACGCGACCGCCACGATGCTCGATTCCGGCTTGGAATTGGGGGAATACGTCCCCACATTCTATTCCCGCGCGGTCACCGGCCCGTTGATGAATAAGTCGGTCTGTTACGTTTGCCGTAACGGACAACGCCCAGTGGTGGCTGTTTTTGTTCGCAGCTTCGAACCGAAATTGAAGTCGCTGCTGCAAAACATCGACCGCGTCGTCGATCGCAATCGGCTGATAGGCCTGCGAAGTTTTAGTGTGAAGTTGGGCAGTGATCCGTTCCGAAACATCTCGGCCGTGCAGACATTTTCGTTCAACAACAAAATCGCGATGCCGTTCACCGTCGCCTCCGAAGCGGTCTCGGTGCCCAGTTGCCAGAACATCCACACCGATGCCGCCATCACGGTGGTCTTCTACCGCCGGCGCCGCGTCGAAAGAACGTTCGCCTTCCGCACGGGCGAAATGACAACCGATGAAGTCCGCACCGTCATTCAAGGCGTGAAAGATTTCGCCGCCAAATAGGGCGAGCAGCCGGCTTGATGCCGACTGATTCGGCGAACGGGCGAGTGTCCTGCGCTTGTGATTCACCGAAACCGTCAGCCGGCATAAAGCCGGCTGCTCGCTTGTGGGTTACTGAAACCCAACATTTCCGTCCGGCTCGGTTACGGGGCGTCGGCGCCAGGTTCGCAGTGGATTGTTCTTAAACGCTTTTTCGTTCAGTTCGACGCCCATGCCCGGCACATCGGGAATCTCGACATAACCGTCTGCCAACTTCAGCGGTTGACTGATCAGGTCGCGATTGGTTCCTTCACTGTCGATGCGATATTCGAGGATCAGGAAGTTCGGGGTCGATGCGGCAAACTGCACGCCGACGGCTGTCGAGATCGGTCCAAGCGGACTGTGCGGAGCGACGGTGAGGTAGTTGGCTTCGCCCATTGCTGCAATCTTCTTACCTTCCATCAGCCCGCCGCACAACAGCAGATCCGGCTGCAGAATGTCGGCACCGCCCGCGGCAATCAGGTCGCGGAATTCGTACTTGGTGTAAAGCATTTCGCCGGTGGCGATTGGAATGCGAATCTTCTGCCGCAGTTCACCCATTGCCGCAATGTTTTCCGGACGCAGCGGTTCCTCGAAGAACAACGGCCGAAACGGCCGTACGACTTCCGAGAGTTCCAACGCCCGATACGGTTCAAACATGGCCGCATGGGGATCGAGGGCGATTTCTATGTCGTCACCAACAGCGCGACGAACCGCTTCCATTCGCTCGCGCGTTTGCTTGAGGACTTCGTTCCAGGACAGCAATTCCATTTCCGGCGGCTGCGGCTGCATTTTGACTGCCGTCATTCCATATTTCTGCACAGCCCGCCGGGCGTCGTCGGCCACTTCGCGCGGCGTGTCCCCATGAATGCCCAGATAGACCCGCACACGGTCGCGGCATCGTCCGCCGAGTAATTGGTAAACCGGAACGCCGTGCGCTTTTCCCTTCACATCCCACAGGGCGGTCTCGATTCCGCTGATGGCGGCGTTGATCATCGACCCGCCGGGAAACCGCGAGCCGTTGTACATCATCTGCCACAAGTGCTCGATCCGCGTGGGGTCCTGCCCGATCAGCCATTCTTTGTAGTAATCGATAATCGGCCCCATCGCATGATCCGGACCGACGCGGTATGCCTCGCCCACACCATGCAAATGTTCGTCGGTCAGCACCTTAACGAACACGTGATTGCCATCACCCATATTGACGCCGAACGTCTTGATGTCGATGATTTTCATGGTGGTGTGATTCCCAACCCGTTGAGGTATTTGAAGAGATTACGAGTATACGGCGGCAATGGGTCGATTTGTATGAAGGCCAAGGCGAAACAGGATCTGTCGGTGGCGGTCGATTCGCAATTGTTCCGCGAACTCCGTATGCTGAGGCAACGAATCCTGACCCATTTTGACCAATACCAGAAACAAGAATCCTGCCATGCCTAAAGTGCTCCTCGTTATTGGTGATGCCACCGAAGTTCTCGACACGATGTACCCCTACTTCCGGCTGCCCGAAGACGGGTTTGAAGTCGTCGTCGCCGCCCCGGAACAAAAGCTGTATCACATGGTGCTGCACGAGCGGCCGCCCGGCTGGGACATCACGCAGGAAACCGCCGGTTACCATTTGCCGTCCGACATTGCCTTCCGCGACATCAAGCCGGAAGAGTACGCTGGCCTCTTCATTTCCGGCGGACGCGCACCGGAGTATTTGCGATACGACGAAGATTTGTTGAACGTCACGCGGCATTTTTTCGAGACGAACAAACCGGTCGCCTCGGTCTGTCACGGCATCGAAATCCTCGCCGCCGCCGACTGCATCCAGGGCCGCACGGTAACAACCGTCGCCAAGTGCGCACTCGACGCCACACAGGTCGGCGCGAAATATGTCGATCAGCCGACGGTCGTCGATGGCAACCTCGTCACCGCCCGCGTCTGGATGGACAACACGCCGTTTTTGAAAGAATTCATCAAGATGCTGAAGGCAGCGCAGTAAGACGCGCCCGAGAGTCCGCTTGCGGTTTAGCGGCCTTTCGACGTTGATCCCACTGCGAAACCGCAAGCGGCACTTTTGTCGAACCCAGCCATCAAAACAGTCCGAGAACTAACCATGCTCCGAGTATTTTTTGCAGTGTTACTCATCGTGACGGTTGCCGGATCGGCGACCGCCGGCGATTGGCCGCAGATTCTTGGCCCGAACCGTAACGGTGTTGCCGTTGATGAGAAACTCGCCGACAAATGGCCCGCCGATGGTCCGAAGACGGTGTGGCAGCGAAAGGTTGGCACCGGATTTTCGGGCATTGTGGTGTCGGACGGCATTGCCGTGCTGTTTCATCGCGTTGGCAATAATGAGACTGCCGAAGCAATGAACGCGGCGACCGGCAAACCGTTGTGGAAGGCGGAGTTTCCGACGGATTATATCCCATCGTACACCGCCGACGACGGCCCGCGCGCGACGCCGTTAATACACAAGGGCCGCGTTTATTTGTACGGCGTCAAAGGGGGGCTGTACTGTGTTGATTTGAAAACGGGCAAGAAACTGTGGCAGCGCGACACTTATGAGGATTTCAGTTCCAAGAAGGCGACTCGCGGCGAGCCGCCGACCGGCTATTTCGGCATCGGCACAACGCCCATCGTTGAAGGGGACAAGCTGATCGTCAACATTGGCGGCAGCAACGGAGCCGGCATCGTCGCCTTCTCGCTCAAAAGTGGCAAAACTGTGTGGAAATCGACGACCGAGCGGGCGAGTTATTCTTCGCCGACATCCGCTACCATCGACGGCGCACGGCATGTTATTTTCGTGGCCCGTTTGAATGTCGTCTCGATCGACCCGGCCAACGGCAAGACGCGGTTCAGCATTCCGTTCGGCACACCGGGTCCCAACGTGACGGCGGCAGTACCGCTGGTACTGGGAAACCGTTTGTTTGTCACGGCCAGTTACAATTTCGGCGCGTTGTACGCATCCCTGTCGAAGAACGACGCCGAAACTCTGTGGTCGAGTGACGAGATCATGTCGAGCCAATACACCACCTGCATTCCCGACGGAAACGTTCTTTACGGAATCCACGGTCGATTCGACCAGGGAGCTTCCGATCTGCGCTGTTTCAATCCCGCAACGAAAAAGATTGCCTGGGAAAAAGCCGGTTTCGGTTACGCGACACTCATCGAAGCCGACGGCAAACTGATTGCACTGAAGTCCGACGGCGAATTGGTCCTCATCGAAACAACGCCGAAACAATATCGCGAACTGGCCCGTGCCAATGTGTTAGAAAAGACGACCCGTGCCATACCGGCAATTGCCAACGGCCGGTTATATGTTCGCGATTTGGATACACTGAAATGCCTCAGTCTTGGTCGGACTCGTTAGGTTGGAAAGTTTCTTAACGCAAAGATGCAAAGTGCGCAAAGAAAGCGCAAAGAAAGCGCAAAGATAAAGTTTTGGGAACACAAGCGACTCCACAGGATTTGATCGGCAGTCGTAGCTCTTGCTTTCTTTGCGAAACGTTGCGCTCTTTGCGTTTCAAAGAACCTTGGAGAAAACGGATGTCTCCCATTCTCGTCGAAATCGCGCCGGGTGAATTGGTTGACCGGATGACGATTCTGGTCATCAAGACCGAACGCATTACTGATGCGGCGAAGCTGGCCAACGTGCGGATTGAGTTGGAGACGCTGCAGCGGGCACGCGATGCTGGTGTGCCGGCTTCCGATGAGTTGGATCGCCTCACCGCTGAATTGAAGGCGGTCAACGAATCGTTGTGGGAAATTGAAGACGACATTCGCGATTGCGAACGCGCGCAGGACTTTGGTCCGCGTTTCATCGAACTGGCCCGTGCCGTCTACGTCACCAACGATCAACGCGCGGCCCTCAAACGCCAGATCAACGATTTGCTCGGCTCTCGAATCGTCGAGGAAAAGTCCTACGCGTCGTATTCGCCAGAAACGTAATTACCGCCGCTTGCGATGGGTTTTAATGCGCAGTGTTGGGGACAAGTTTCTGCAGCGCTGCCGCGATATTGGTGAGCGGCGTTTCCCAATCACCGATGGCCGGTTGGCGGAACAGACGCATCGACGGATACCAGGGGCTGTCCTCTCGTTCGAGCAGCCAGCGCCAGTCGGGCAGGAAGGGCAGGGTGACCCACACCGGCACGCCGAGCGCGCCGGCGAGATGCGGCACCGCTGTGTCGGAGGTGATGACGAGATCGAGGTTTTTCATCAGCGCGGCCGTATCCATGAACGCCCCGGCGGTTCCATCGAAGTCGTCTCCCGGTTGGATGACGTCGAAACCAACATCGGCAATCTGCTCGCAGCCGTCTCCCTTTTGTAGACTGACAAGTTTGACGCCGGGAATGCCGGCCAATGAGGCGAACGATGCCAGTTGCAACGACCGCTCGTTGTCGCGGGGGTAATCGCGATTTCCCTGCCAGCAAATGCCGACGGTAAAACCGTCGATGTCTGCACGCCATTTCTGCCACTTGGCGACGAGATCATCGTTGGCTGCGAGGTACGGCACTTCCGCAGGAATTGTCTCGGCTGTCGTTCCCAGAATTCGTGGCAGCGACAACAGCGGCGCTTCGATATCGAAGTCCGGCAATTCGTCACCTTTTACGATTAACTGATCGACACCGCCACACCCGTCGAGCAGCTTCACCAGCGGACGCGGGCAGTGCACAATCACCCGGCTGGCAGTTTGCTGAATTAGCGGAGCGTAGCGAATGAATTGAATGGTATCGCCCAGCCCCTGTTCGGCCGCGAGTAGAATTGTACGGCCATCAAGCGGCGAACCATCCCACTGGGGTTTGCCGTAAGTGACGGGGGGAACGTCGAGCGTGTCGCCGCGACGGTCGTATCCGGGCCAACCACCGGCCAAGTCGCCTTGTAACAACAAGGTTGTTCCCAGATTGAACTCGGCCAGCGGGAAGTCGGTTTGAAACTTGAGGGCCTGTCGGAAACTGCTGCACGCCTCATCGAGACGGCCCAGCGACTTGAGTGCCGTTCCCAGATTGTTGTGTCCTTCGGCGTAGTCGGGGCGGATTTCCAATGCGCGTTGGGATGCGGTAACGGCTTCGTCCAGCCGCCCTTGCCGTTCGTAGATGTAGCCGAGATTGTTGTGGATCTCGTGGTAATCGGGTTTGGCGACCAGCACCTTCTGGAACAGTTCGATTGCTTCATCTAACCGATCCTGCCGCACTAAGACAAATCCCAATCGCACCTGCAAATCGGGATTGTCCGGTTCATCAACTGCGAGTTGCCGATAACAGGTTTCGGCCT
>CAUZOL010000307.1:0-8431 GCA_963581435.1 Planctomycetota bacterium | reverse complement strand
CGAAATCCGGTCGTGCCCGGCTTTCAATTCCTCGCGCGCGTTCTTCAACTCGTCACGCAACTGCATGACAAGCGAGATCAACTGATCCCGATCGAGTTCCATCTCCGGCAACCTGTCCATGCCGGAGTCTTACCAAATTCTCGAATCTGCGCCAGCATCTGTTTTGCAGAATGGACATCCACCGCAAGATCGACTCGCATCTGCCCATCCTCAATCCAAAAAGACCATTTTGGATTTGATTCGCCGTAGTAAAGGCGGATCATGCCCTCTGAACCGCCAGTCTCGTCCAGAAAACAATATCCCGAATCAAATTCACAGCCGGACCTGTCATTGATGTGTTCCATTTCGGCCTGTGAAAAGTGATGGTATCCACCGTACTTTGTGTCAGTGCGATGCCACTTATTTCGTATGCACATATTCGCAACATCAACGAGCGTGTCTTGTAATGGATCGTCATTCATTATTGGGCCACTCCTACTGCTTCAGGATTCATTGTGGCTGTTGCCACTTCTCGGTAATCACACGGATTTGATCTGCAACTTGATGCCGGGCTTCACGCCGCAGTTCCGCACGCTCTTCAGGATCAACATCAAGTTCGCACGGTCGGTCCAACAACTGCTCGTAATTGGTATGGCAATGGCGTATGTGTGCAATCACCGCCGCCATGACTGGATCATCGGCGACGTTTGATCGACCGACACGACCACTGCTGATTTCGCAAGCGTGTTCGGCAATCTCAGTGTCTTCGTCTTCTGGAATCGACGGAAATCGTTGCCGAATCATGGCAGCGAATTTGCCAACATCAAGTTGTTGCCTTCGACTGCGAGCGGCGACCCGCTGTTCTGGTGTCGGCTTCCTGCGATTAGTTGATCGCTCTTGGCGGGCCACAATTTCAGCCAACAACTTGTCAGCCGATCTCGAAGAAACAACCACGCCATCAAACACCGGCGAATGCCTGTCTCGTCTGTATTTCTTGATCTCAACGAGTGCCTTGGCATACTTGATGCGTAGTTTGCGGCAGAGCGGTTGCAATCGCTGTCCCTTGATGTGGACGTATCCGCCAGGAAGTCTGTCACGAACGTCAACATTGCCGTAACCGTTGGCAATTTGCAGAGTGTCGTCGGTCATAGATTTCTCCTTTGCTGAAAGCTGTTCACAGAGCCGCCGCATTCCCAATCCTCTATTCATTGTTTGACCAACGCCCACGCCTCGTCTTCCTGCTGGTCGTAATCCAGATCGAAGTCCTCAATCGGCGAGCGGTGGCGTAAGGCGAAGTGGGCTGTTTCGTGTAGGATGGTTTCGATCTGCTTTTCTTTCGACCAGCCCAACAGTTCGTAAGGAAGCAGGATGACGTGCCTGCCTTTGAGAATTCGGTTGGGAATGTATGCCGCTATCTCCTGGGGCGTCAGCATCAGATATGTGCAGTTCTCGAAAATGTCATCCACGACATCTTTAGGGACTTTGACCAACACTCCTGCAATGAAAGCGGTCAGTTTGTCACCAAGCGTTAAGTTGATGTCGGCCCCGTGGTAAATCTGCTCGACTGTGTAGTACGGCTTCGTTTCCGTGCAGTCGGCGACAACCGGCGTCCTTTCCCGGTTCTCCAGATACTCATGGAGCGGCACACACGACCAGTCGCCGTGCTGAAGCCGATACTTGAAATCAATGTCATTCAGTTCGGCGGTCGGCACCCAAATTGACCAACCACGATATGGCGGACGCCAGCCGAGCAACGCCTTGTCAGGAAGTGCGGCAAGCTGGCTGTTGAGAACACTACTGGCTTTGCTGGTTCGGTCGATCAAGTCCAACAGGTCCAGTTTCTCGGTCATCACCACCACTTCCCGGTCGAAATTATTGGGAAGTTGGCTGGCGAGTTCTTTGCGGAATTTGCCGTCTCTCATTTCGTTCTCTTTCGATTGTTTACTCGGAGTTGGTCACTCGCCTGTTGCATGATCTGTGCAGCGATCTGATTCGGGTTGAGTCCGTTTGGAAGCCGGATCATCGGCTTCCCAAATCGCTCACAGACGGAGCCAATCTTGCCGTAGCTGTGGCTTGCCCATCGAATCGCCAGGAGTACGGCGACGACATCAGTACGGGAAACATGCGGCTCAAAGCTACGGAAGGAGACGTGCGAGTTGGTCGGAAGCCAGATCAATTCCTTCAGCCGGAACGCATCTTCGATAGCCTGTTTCGTTTCAGGCCGACCGTCGCCACCAATCAGTACGACTTTTCGATTCTCCAGAAGTGTGGCAACTTTCAGAACTTCCGAAGAGGGACTGCGAGTCGTTGTCGGAGCATCCACTATCGACCGAGATGCGTGAAATCGGTCGATCTCCTGACAGACGGAAACCAACTCCGGTGTCATTTCATCGTGAGTGGGGCGTTGCCCCAAGATCGGCATGAGAATTTCCCGTAGCTCGACGTTACTTGCGGGAAGACCCCCCTCTCTCAATTCAGAAACCGTCCTGCTGATCGTGTTCCAGTGACCGCTGTCGTTTCCGTCCTCAGCGACCTTGGTCGAGACGTAACGGATTTTTGCCAATTGCTTCTTGCGGATTCGGTCTTGTTTCCGAAATGTTTCAATGTCTTCGCCAAGTTGGCCGATTCGCTTCTGAAGATCGGACGAGTTCTTGGGTTCGGCAGGATCATCGGCACGAAGAAACCTGTCGATCCAAACGCCATCGCTGATTGCGGTGGTTCGGAGCCATCCATAACCACGGCGCCGTTCCGAAGGACAATCCCGTTCACGTCAGCGACTTCGTGGCGACGATCTATCACGCGCTTGGCTACGACCGCAACACGAAGGTGATCGACTTTGAAGGAAGGCCACACTATATCGTGCAAGGGCATCCGGTGCTGCCGTTGTTTCGGTAGAGGTTTCGATGGTTGAAACTCACGCCAGTGCGTCGTGGACAACGTGGCCGTGGACGTCGGTTAAACGTCGGTTGAGTCCGTTGTAGTAGTAGGTGAGCCGCGTGTGATCGATTCCCATCAGGTGCAGAATGGTGGCGTGGAAATCGTAAACGGTGGTTGGGTTGGTGGCCGGTTGATAGCCGACCTCATCGGTCTCGCCGTGATGGTAGCCCGGTTTCAAACCGGCGCCGGCCATCCAGGTTGTGAAGGCCAGCGGGTGATGGTCGCGGCCTTTGCCGCCTTCGCCTTGCGTGAAGGGCGTTCTGCCGAATTCGGACGACCAGACCACGAGCGTGTCTTCCAGCATGCCGCGTTGTTTTAAGTCTTTGAGCAACGCCGCCGCCGGTTGGTCGAGCAGCATACCTTGATTGTTGTGGTTACGGACCAGGTCTTCGTGGGCGTCCCAATTGATACGGGGCGAACCGAGTGCGCCGCCGTTATACAGCTGCACGAAGGGAACTCCACGCTCCAACAATCGCCGGGCGAGTAAACAATTCTTGCCGAAGCCTGCCAGCTTTTCGTTATCGAGGCCATACATGTTTTGCGTGGCGGCGGATTCCGATTTGAAGTCGACCGCTTCGGGAATGCTGGTCTGCATTTGGGCAGCCAGTTCATACGATTTGATGCGGGCCGCCAGTTCGTTGTCGCCGGGAAATTGACCGGCGAATTGCCGGTTGACCTTGGCCAACAATCTTCTGGCCGCATTTCGGGATGCCGTGGAAATGGAGTCGGGCGTCTTGAGATTGGCGATGGATTGTTGGCCCGCAGCGGTTGCGAAGGCCGTTCCCTGATGTTGTGCCGGCAAAAAACCTTGGGACCAATTGTTGCTTCCGCCGTTGGGAAGTCCGCGTGGGTCGGGCAAAACGACGAACGTGGGCAGCGAGTTGTTTTCGGTCCCCAATCCGTAAGACAACCACGAACCGAGCGACGGAAAGCTGTTCATCGTGAAGCCGGTGTTCATCTGAAAACAGGCGGGCGTATGCGATGAGCTCTTGGTGACCAGCGTGTGGAAGAAGGTCATGTCATCGACGCAGGTGGCCAAATGCGGAAAGAGTTCGCTGACCCAACTTCCGCTTTCGCCGTGTTGTTTGAACTTATAGAACGACTTCCGCAGCACGCCCGGCTTGCCGAAAAACGGATCGAGTTTTCCTTTGCCCGAAAGTTTCTTGCCGTCCAGCTTTTCGAGTTCTGGCTTGTAGTCGAATGTATCGACGTGGCTGACACCGCCTGGCGAGAAAATGTGAATGCAGCGTTTGGCTTTCGGCGGGAAGTGCGGAATCCCTTCCAGACGGCCTGGGACTGAAGAGGGTTTCTCAGCCGCCCGGCTGTAGCCGTCGCGATCCAACATCCACGCCAACGCAACCGCGCCCAACCCGGTGGCAGCGTTGCCCAAAAATCCTCTGCGATCGAGAAACGACTGCGGCGTTTCGATCGGTGAGTTCGATTGGTGTTTCATCATCGTTCGTCGTAACAGAGGTTACTTAAGGTAAAGAAACTCACTGGAATTCATCACCACCCAGCAGGCAGTTTTCAGGCCGTGCTCTTTAATGAGTGTCACCATGTCGGCGACTTCGTGTTTTGTCGGCATTCGGCCGATCGCTCGTCGATAAATGTGTTGAACTTGTTCGCCCAAATCTTCGCCGACCGTTTCCTGTGTTCGTGTTGCCAACCGCTCTGCCTGCCGAAGAACGAACGAGTCGTTCATTAACGCGAGTGCTTGTTGCGGCGTCGTAGTGCTCCGCCGTTTGGGAGCCGAGATCGACGGGGCCGGGCAGTCGAATGCGTCGAGCAGCGGGCTGCGGCCGGTCATCACATTGGCCCGGTAAACGGTGCGGCGGTTGTATTGCGACTTCTCGCTGTCGAACAGATGGTAAAAGTGCGTATTGAAAACGGTGACCGTAAACGGTTGGAAACTGGGGCCGCCGATTTGATGATTGAGTTCTTCGCTCACGGCCAGTAAGACATCGCGGACGGTCTCTCCTTCCAGTCGGCGCGGCGAAAACTTCCAGAGGAAACGATTGTCTGGGTCCAACTCAGCAGCGCGTTGATTGCCAGCCGACGACTGCTGGTAGGCGGCCGACTGCATAATTCGGCGATGCAGATGCTTGATGCTCCAGCCGTGACGAACAAAATCTGTTGCCAGCCAATCGAGCAATTCCGGGTGCGAGGGAAGTCCGCCGTTGAAGCCGAAATCGCTGGGCGTTTTAACGAGGCCCTTGCCGAAGTGATATTGCCAAACACGATTGACAATCACACGGGCGGTCAGCGGGTGTTCGAGCGAAGTGGCCCATTCGGCAAATTTCAACCGGCGACTTCCTTCAGCCGACTTTGACGAGAGGCCGAAATTCGGACTCGGTTTTTTAATTGCTGAAAAACCGGCTGCGATGACTTCCGGTCCGGGAGTCTTAAGATCGCCGCGCAATAAAAGGTGCGTGGGGGGCGGCTGATTTCGGTAGCCGACGTAGGCCAGCGGGATAACATGCGACTTCAATTCCTGTTGAATCTGCTGGAGATGTGCGCTCAATGCCTGTCGTTCGGCATTGAGCTGTCTCGCGTCCTTGCCCGACTGTGCCGGGACGAAATTGGCAAACTGGTTGTTTTCAAGTTTGTCGAACCGCCACAGGCCGAGTGTCTCTTCGTCGGCCGCCAACGGACCCGGCGGGACACCATTGACGGAGCGAATTCCCCGGGAGATGCGGACCTCATCAAGTACTCCGTCGCAGCCGATTTTGTGAGGCGGATACCCGCCGAAATACAACCGACCGACGTCGTTAGTACCGGCCTGTCTGGTCAGCGTCTCTTCCTTGACCAGCTTGGCATCGACATACAACCGCAATTGCTTGCCGTCGAATTGCATGGCGAGGTAATGGAACTTTCCGTCGGTAATATTGACGCCCGATCGCACGGTGTTCGGCTTGTAGCCGGGAAGATAGGCACTGAAATCGCCTTCGCCCGCGAAAGAATAAATCTCCCAATGAGCGGCCGAGCTTTTCAAATTGTTCGCCACGAGGACATTGAAAGCGGCCTTGCTATTGAGCTTGGCAAAACACTCGACGGTGAATGGCGGCTCGTGATACACGCTTCGTGAAGGCAGCGAAGCCGTGTTCACTTTGGTGTTTAATGCCTTGTCAAATTTTCCGGGAACGAGTGATTCAGAAATCCGTTTCGGATCAGCCAGAGTCGCTGGTTGTGGGAGTTGGTTTTCGATGGCCGCGATTTGCGATTGCAGTTGCTTGATTTTCTGATTGACCGGGGCGATGTCAGCGGCACGCTGTTGCTTTTCGGCTGCAGTTAGAATGGAACGGTTTCCGACCGTTCTTCCCTGGGAATGATCCACGCCATCGAAGGCGGCCTTCATCGAGTAGTAATCGGTCTGCGGGAATGGATCGAATTTGTGATCGTGACAGCGGGCACAATCGACCGTCATCGCGAAAAACGTTTGTGAAATCGTCCCCAGGATTTCTGCCATCTGTTCTTCGTGAGCGCGTTTCCTTTCGGTCTGGCTGGCAGCCACGTACTGCACTTCATCCCAGGGGCCTGCGACTAAAAAACCGGTGGCGACCAGGCCGCCGCGCGTTACCGGCTGCAGAACATCGCCGGCGAGTTGTTCGGTGACGAAGCGGTTGTACGGTTTGTCGGCATTGAAACTGTCGATGACGTAGTCGCGGTACCGCCAGGCATGTGGCCGAAATTTGTCGTGTTCAAAACCATCGCTTTCGGTGTAACGAACGACGTCGAGCCAATGCCGGCCCCAACGTTCACCGTATCTGGGGGACGCCAGCAACCTGTCGATCAGTCGCGAATAAGCGTCAGGTCGATCATCGGCGAGGAACCGATCGATCTCTGTGGGAGTCGGAGGCAAACCGAGCAAATCGAGCGTGGCCCTGCGAATGAGCGTTCGCTTCGTCGCCAGTGGCGAGGGTTGAATTTCCCGTTCTTCCAACTCGCTGAGAACGAACGCATCAATTGGCGTTTCCAACCATTGTGAATTCTTGACCTGCGGGACAGTTGATTCAGCAATCGGCTGCAGCGACCACCAGTCGGCGCCGGCTCGTTTGTCGGTGGTCAATTCCAATGAACTGAGAACTCTGCCTTTTGGCCAGGAGACACCCGCTTTGATCCAGCGGGCGAGCGTTTCGATTTCCTGCTTAGTCAGCCGTTTCCCTTTGCCTTCCGGCGGCATCGAGCCGTCGGCAACGCGTTCGATGAGGAAACTCTCGTCCGGTTTGCCGCTGACGGCCGCGGGTCCGCTATCTCCCCCCTTCAAGATCGCCTGTTTCTGAGAAAGGTCGAGTGTCCCTTTGGGATCGCTGGGGTTATGGCAACCCAAACAGTTCTTAATGAGGATCGCGGCGACCGTTTTTTCAAACGAGACGGCATCCCCTTCCGCCCATGCATGCGAAACGGAAGTGAGAAGTGCGGAGGAGAATACCAATACGACGTAAACAGGTTTCATGCGGCTTCGATTCTGATCGCGTGCAGGAGTTGTTGCGGGCATCCCCGCCTGTGTTTCATCATAACCTGCCAGGCGAGAGAGAACCAGAAAAGCCCAGCCGTTCAATCTGCCACTGCCGGCCTTGTGTCCCCTCAGCGCAGCGCGTTAGCGTTGGGGTACGCGGGCAGGCAACGATCAATGTCCAACAATGGGTTCTCGGACAGGAAGTCTCCGGTTTTCTCCTCGACCTGTGAGAAACTTCACAGACGAATCGTTTGCCATCACTATGATGTCTTAAATATCAAAGTCTTAAATATTCCGTCGAGATGAGAGTTCGCTGAAATTATCCACTGGGAGACTTTCCATGTCTGCATTAAGTCAGCGCGGCAGCCAGAGTCACGGGCTGGTACTTGCTTCGGCTTTGGGTCTGTCGTTTCTTTTGATCGTGTCCTCAGCTCTCGCGCAGCGCCAAAATGAACGAAAGTTTCAGCCAATACGCCTGCTTGCGGTCCAGCCGGCCATAAAAGATGCCACCTCGATCAAGGCCGATCAGGTTCGCGGGCAGGTTGCCAACGGCGAACTCGTGCTTGGCGTTGTCGTCAAAGGCGAAGCGCGGGCCTATCCCATCAACATGCTCACCGGGCCCAGACGCGAGATTATCAACGATACGCTGGGGGGCCGTCCGATTGCCGCCACCTGGTGACACCTCTGTCACAACGGTGTGGTCTACACCAGAAAAGTTGGAGACAGAACGATCAACCTGGCCGTGTCCGGCATGTTATGGAACCGCAGCTTGATCATGATTGATGAAGAGACGAAATCGCTGTGGAGCCATCTGCTTGGGGAGGCGTTAAGGGGACCACTGAAGGGCAGCGAGTTAGAAGCGCTGCCGGCCGAAATGGTCACGTGGGAAGCTTGGAAACGCGAGCTCTAAACACCACTCGAATACTGCAGCGCTGCTCGGTTAGAAAGTGCAGCGCTCGGGGTTCAAGGGTTCTATGCTAGTTTGAGTTTGGATTAATTGAAAGAAGGGTTCTTCGCGCATTTTAGTGGGTGCTGCTTGATTTGACGTGTGGAATCGAT
>CAUZOL010000306.1:0-8468 GCA_963581435.1 Planctomycetota bacterium | reverse complement strand
AATGCCAAAACATCACCAAGCGCTAGACACGGGGCGGCCGCAGCGTGTTACAATCGCGACATCGCGAGCTTGGATCGGTTTCAGGCTCGACCCATATGGGAAATGTAGGTTTTGCCAACTCGGAGAGACTTCATGTCCAGCGTTCGACTAGTTCATGCATTCATCATTGCCGTGTTGTTGGCCGCTGCTGTCTCTTCCTCTTCAACAGCGCGGGGCGATGAAACTCGGATGAACCTGCTGATCGTCGAAACCGATGAGCACCATTTCAGCACGCTGGGATGCTACGGCGGGAAGATTGTCAAAACGCCCAACATCGATTGGATCGCAAAAAACGGTGCGCTCTGCACCAGTTTCTACGCGACAACACCCGTCTGTTCGCCATCGCGGGCGGCACTCGTTTCGGGGCTGTACCCTCAGAAGACAAAAGTTACCACGAACAACATTCCGATCGATGATTCCATCATCACGTTTGCTGAGGTACTTCGGCGTCGCGGATACGCAACCGGCTATGCAGGCAAATGGCACCTGGATGGAACCGGCAAACCGCAATGGGCGCCGAAACGCAAGTTCGGTTTCGACGACAATCGCTTCATGTTCAATCGCGGCCACTGGAAGAAGTTTGTCGATGTGGCAGCCGGTCCACAGGTTGGTGCCCGCAGCAAGCAGGGAAAACCGAATTACAATGTCGCTGGGGCCGACGAAAAAACTTTCTCCACCGATTGGCTTTGCAACAAAGCGATTGATTTCATCGGCAAGAACAGCGAGCGACCGTTCTGCTACATGGTCAGTCTGCCCGATCCGCATGGACCAAACACGGTACGCGCTCCCTATGACACCATGTACGATGATGTCAAGGTGCCGATTCCCGTGTCTTTTCTCCGCAAGCCCGAACAGATTCCAGCCTGGGGAAAACCGGCAGGTGTCAAACCGGCGCAGCTCCGCAGATTGATGCGCAGCTACTATGGCATGGTCAAATGCATCGACGATAATGTTGGGAAAATCCTCGATGCGTTGCGGGACCGGAAAATGCTCGATCGCACTATCGTCGTCTTCACTTCCGATCACGGTGACCTGTGCGGCGAACATGGCCGCCTGAATAAAGGCGTGCCGTATGAAGGCTCGGCCCGAATTCCATTCCTGGTGTACTGCCCCGGCAAGGTTCCGCCCGGAACTGTCATCGACAAAGCACTCTCGAACATCGACTTTCTGCCAACCGTCATGCAGCTGCTCGACGTTCCGCTCGAACACAAAGTCGATGGACGCGACGCGACGCAACTCTTCACCGGCAAACCGACCGATGACTGGGAAGACATTTCCATTATCCGCAGTGCCGGCAAACCGGGGCAGGCGGGCAATGCCTGGCTGAGTGCAGTCACCCAGCAATACAAGCTGGTCTATTCATCCAACGAAGTCCCCTGGCTGATCGACGTGAAAAACGATCCCAACGAATTGACGAACCTGTTTGGTCAAGCGTCGCTCAAACCGCAAACCCGCTGGATGACAGAAAATCTCAGCGCCTACGGCAAGACACACGACGACGACTACGTCCGCAACCCGCGCATCCGTTCGTGGATGGGGCAGGTTCTGAAGGGGGAAAGACGGTAGCGCGAATTAAATCTTGTTCGCTCGAACTGACTACTGTAATATCGACACACGCTTATCTGTTTGAATGGAACCAAACGCACAATGGACAGGCTCATGGATAACATTCCCAACGTCCAACATCCGGTGCTCACTCGTCGTACCGCTGTGCAGGCCGGTGCGGTTGGGCTGCTTGGTGTGGGGATCAACCATCTTGAGTCACTGCGAGCAGACGCGGCACCGACGAAATCGACCAACAGAGCAGGGCGGGGGCGGGCGAAGTCGGTTGTGTTCATCTTTCTCTCCGGCGGACTAACGCAGCACGACAGCTTCGACCCGAAACCGAATGCGCCGGTGGGAATTCGCGGCGAGTTCAATCCAATTTCAACGGGGACGCCGGGACTTCAGATTTGTGAGCACCTACCGATGCTCGCAGCGCGGAGCAACAAATGGTCGCTATTGCGTTCGTTGACGACGCCGTACAACGGCCATTCCGAGGGGCACATGGCGATCCTTTCGGGACGCACGCCGATGCCGCCGACGTTCAACGGCAGCAAGCCGATGCCGGAAGATTGGCCTTCGATTGCTTCCATCGTCGGCGCAGCGACCAACCGCCGCAGCAACAACCTGCCGCCAGCCGTGGTCTTGCCCGAACGCCTGGTTCACCGCACCACCCGGGTGATTCCCGGCCAGTTTGCCGGGCGAATGGGAAGGCAGCGCGAGCCGTGGTTTATTGAAGCGTCGCCGTTTAACGCCGGATCGTATGGAGCCTATCCCGATTACGAATTCCATTTTGTGCGGGGACGGGAACAGAACAAGAACCTCAAGTTTCAAGCACCCAATCTCAGCCTGCCCGAGGGCCTCAGCCTGTCGCGGCTGAATCAGCGGACCGACCTACTGAAACTCGTCGAATCTCAGCGCCGCGATCTCGATCAATTCGCCGCCACCGAAAACTTTGACCGGTCTCGGCAGGCAGCGATTTCACTATTGACCGATGAGAGCGTCCAACAGGCATTCGACGTCACCCGCGCACCGGCCAACGTGCAGGATCGTTACGGCCGCAACGCCTTCGGCTGGTCGTTGTTGATGGCAAAGCGGTTAGTGGAGTCGGGCGTGAATCTGGTGCAGGTCAATCTTGGCAACAACGAATCGTGGGACACGCACGACAACGCCTTCCCGCTGCTTAAAGATTGCCTGCTGCCACCGACCGATCGCGCACTGTCGGCCCTGATCGACGATCTGGATGAAAGCGGCTTGCTGGATGAAACGTTGATTGTGATGTGCGGCGAGATGGGCCGCACGCCGAAGATCAACACCAAGCTCCCCGGCCGCGATCATTGGGGCGCAGTGCAAACAGTCTTCTTTGCCGGCGGCGGACTCCGCGGCGGAAACGTGGTTGGCAGTTCCGACGAGATCGGCGCCTATCCCGCCACCGCACTACAACGCCCCGAAAACGTCGCCGCCACCATCTACGATTCCCTCGGCATCCCATCGACGGCGAGTTGGAAAGACGAGCTAAATCGCCCGCATCACATTTACTTCGGCGAGCCGATTGCCGCGTTGCTGTGATCGGCTTGTGTGACGCCTTGCATGTGGGATTTCAGGACTCTCTTTCGCCACATGGTCGCACGGCGTAGTCGGTCTTGCTGCCGACCACTGGACTCCGCCCATTCGCCGGGTGCCTCGCCGTCAGGTGATGGCACATTTCTCTTTGTCCCAAAGGGACAGCCGAAAATAGCCCGGCAGTTCACTGCTGGGTGACAAGTTCGGTTTCTCATTTGAGTCCCGAAGGGACGGCTGAAAACAGCGTCGGCAAAATTGACATCAAACGTCATTCAGTCGTCCCTTCAGGACTCAGCGACATTGTTTGCACCAGCATTCCCAGCGATGAATCGCTGGGCTATTTTCAAATGTCCCTTTGGGACAAACGGTCGCAACAATCAACGGCCTCTGCAGATGTACCCCAGCCTCAACTCTCGCCCACTCCCTGCCGAAATGGGGACGGCGTTGATCGCGGTTCGACGATGATTGCAGGGGGAATGCGAAATCAACATTCGCCCTGGCGGACAAGCCGACCAGTGGCACGCGGCGGCCGGTACAACCATGCTTCACCTTGCCTTGCAGGGATAGCCCCTGCTCGCGTTCCGTTCGAAATGCAAGATGATCGCCCGCACAAAGGCATGCACATTGGCTGCGTACTCTGAAAACATCTCTTCCGTGACAAAGAGGCCTTCACCCGCGAGAGGGAGCCTTAGCGGTTCTTCCGATAGCGACCATGCCACGCCAATCTTGTCGAGCAGCGGATGTCGGAATAAATCGGCGTTTCGTTTGCGGAGTTGTTTTGCACTAGATCCGTCAGCGTGTTTCGTCGCATTCGCGAGTAAGCGAAGTTCATCAATGGTTGACCATTTGTCAATTGTCTTCAAATTGAGATCAAAATGCAGCCCATACCAAAGGACGATTCCTTCCATGTTTGCTTCTTTGAGCTTGAAATTACGGGAATTACAATCGTAACACAGTTTCGCCAGCTGCTGTTCGAGCAAGTGGAAGAGCCCAACCGTAAGTAGGTTGATGGACGCCTGACGGAGTCCGTACATCGCGTCGTAATACAGTTGGCCTTCATTCTGCGCAGCTTCGGCCTCTTGGCTCATGTCACCATCACAGTTGTCTGTGGCTGGACGGGACCCCATGCACTTGAATGCCGCTTCAGCAACCTCATCGGCCCGCTGTTCGATGTTAACGAAGCCTGCCAAAACATCCTCGAGAATCGATTCCTTGTAAACGCGAAAGCACGGGAGAGCCCCGACGCGAAGCTGGGATGCTAGGAATGATCCGCCAACAGCCATGGGTCCACGTCCTCAATGTTAGGATTCTCATGCTAACGACGCACGGTTGTCGCCGGAGGTTCGCGACATGCCATGCGAAATGACGTAGCCGCGGTCCAGACAGGGGAAAATATTCCAAGCCCCTTTGTTTCATTTTGCTTCGTCTTAGCGGCGTTTCTCAGTCGAACCGATTCCTCTCAAATATCCACGCCCCATTCACTCCACCGGTAAAAACGCCAGGGATGTTTGGACGGCGTAGTCGCAGGTGCAGCCGGAGCTGGCTTCGGGGATTAGTAACAACCCGCCGGCGGGGATGATGTTGATCCAGCAGCCGGGGCGGGTGCTGGTGGTGACTGGCGTGCGGGTGTGGGTTGTCAGATCGAACATGGTGGGGTTGCTTTGCCGGAAGAAGAACGCCGACGCCGATGCGGAGATTGTGCCGCAGCCGCGTCGCTTGCCGAGATCCCAACCCCAGTTGGCAATCTTCTTGCCGGTTTGTAATTCGTAGGCGAACGGCTCGCAGTAGAGTTTGTTGCCGACGATGATGGGATGCAGATCTTGCTCGCCGTGGTCGCCGTTGATTTTCGTCGCTTGATTTTGCGTCGTGTTCCACACCGGTTTTCCGGATTTGGTGTCGAAGACGAACACGTCGAACAGCACGCGGGCCGTTTCTTTGTTGTCGCCGCTGTTTCTCGAACCGACGACGACGAGCTTATCGTTGGCGTAGCTGCAATAAAGATTGTGTTGGGCGGCCGTGCATTTCGCGTCGATTCGCCACGCGACTTTTCCCGTGTGCATGTCGAGGGCGACAAGGTCAGCCCCCTTGCCGAGCAATTGCGTCAACGGAGCGCGGCCCTTGGGGTTGTTGATCGTCTCGGGATTTCGCGATTCAACGAAGAACATCTTCCCGCCGCCGACGGTGATGGTGGAGTTGGGTATCGCCCCCTGATTGGAATGGTAAGTCCATTGATGTTTCGCCTTGCTTTGATCAAAGGCGAACACGAAATCGCTGGTGACGGCATGCCGGAAATCGAAATAGGCGGCATCGTGAATCGCTGCCAGACTGTGACCCCGCCGCGATGCCCCCGGTTTCACACCGCTGCCAATCAGCAGTTTCTCGACGTTGGCAACATAACCCCATTCGCGTTTCTTGCCGTCCTTGGCCATCGGAACGCGAAATGTTGTTTCGACATACCCGGTCTCGGCGCTGAGCGCCATGCATTTGTCATCGACTGCGACGTACACAAACCCCGGGCCAGCCGCCATGTAGCTGCAATCGCGAAACGCACCGACGCGGCGGGAGTTGGGAATCTCGACGGTCCACAGTGGCGTGCCGTTGTAGGCGTCGGCAGCGTAAATGCGGTTATCGCCCGGAATGAACAGCCGCCCGTCTTTCCACAATGGGGCGACGGTGCGGTGATGTCGATCGATCATCTGCCGCGGTCCCGGCCGGCCGAACCACTGCATTGCCATTTTGCCACGAACGCGCGTGTCGGTGCTGCAGACGGTGTTGGCGGCATTCGCATACATGTGCGTCCACTCGCCAATGCCTTTCAACGATGGCCGACGCACAACGTCGTTTTTGTTCGAGCCGAAGAATGCGACACCGCCCCCGGGTCGCAGCACGCGAATAATTTCATCGCGGTCTCCCGGCAGTTTGCCACCACTTGCCAGCGAATCGCCGACGATGAGATTGAACAGGTAATCGGTGTAGGGTAGCTTTCCGGTGGGTGACCGATGATGTACCACCACGCGGCCCGACAGCCCGGCGGCATCGAAGTGCCGCCGCAGTAACGCAGCTTTCTCGGCATTCGCTTCGACACAGACAATCTTCAAATCGCTGTGCCGCGCCAGTTCATAGGCTAGATGTCCTGCGCCGCTTTCAAGTACCAGGCAATACCCCTTCCGCACTTTCGATTCGGCAAGTAGCTTCTGTGCGGTCGTCTTGTATTGGGTCGCAAGTTGCTCGTTGGCATACGCGAGCGGCTTGTTTTCGGCTGGCAAACTCTCTCGCAGCTTCGTCGGCTGCTGTTGACTGAAGCAGTAGACCAGCCCGGTATCGGTGCTGACGAACAATCGCCCGCCGGCAATCGACAGGCCGTACGCTTTGCCGGTGACTTTTGCCGTCCAGATTTGTTTACCGTCGTCGGCACGAAACGCGCTCACTTTGCCATCGCCGCCACCGAAGCGCACGCCAGTGGCCCCGATGAAGGCATAGGGATATTCCTGCGGCAGTTGGCTGATCTCCTTGCCAATTCCCTTTCCGCGACGTTTGAGTTGCGATGCAAACGCACCGGCCGGATCTCTTCCGCCCGGCACGAACAACTTGCCCGAGCGACGTTCGAGATAACCCTGAGCCGACACGGCGATCTTCCCGCTGGCAAGTTTCTTGCCGGTCTTGACATCAAGGGCGACCTGATAGACCGCCTGATTGGGGAATAACCCGGCGCAGAAGTAGGCAATGTTCTCGTCAACCAGTACGCCGGTGCGAACGGGCATTGAACTGATAACGCGACCATTCCCCGCAATTTGCCGCTCCGCGGCGGCATCGTGGCGGTATTTCCACAATAGCGAACCATCGACGGAATTCAGACAATAAACGTGACCGTCATCGGAACCGAACAAGACCTTGTTGGCGTGAAGTGTCGGCGCCAACCGCACCGGGCCTTCGGTGAAAAACGACCACTTTTCGTTGCCGGTCTTCGCATCGAGGCAGTAGACCTTGTCGTCGGCCGACGAAGCAAAGTAAGCCGCATTGCCATTGGAAACAACGTGAAAGGCGCGGTCGTAAATCACGCGCGGTTTCAGGTTGAATTTCTTGTGCCAGAAGTTTTGCTTCGCCGGCGCAGGCCACGCCGGTTGCGGCGGGTGACGCGGTCGATAAACCCAGGCCGTGTGCAGTGGGACATTCAACTTGTCGGTGGAGACTCCAGACCGCTGATTGTCGCGCAGGTAAGTCGGCCAGTCGGCAACCTGCGGCGCGACCGCCTCGATCTCGGGGAACTCTCGCAGCCGCGCCTTGAACCGCGCACCAATCTCCTCCGCAGTCAGACTTCGATCATAGACGCTGACCTGCTCGATCTGCCCGGCAAGCGAGTACAGTTCGTTGTCGTCGTGGTAGGCTCCAATCGTAAACGGCGCATTGGGCGGATAGGCGATATCGCCGGACTGCTCTTTGGAGGCGGCTCGCAGTTTGCCGTCAACATGCAATGCCATCTGCTTGCCGTCGTATGTCCCCACGACGTGGTACCAGTAGCCAAATTCAAAGGACCGGGGGTCGGTGAGATACGTCAGCCGCTTTTTTGTTGCCGATGAAATGGCAAAACAGAATTGCGATTTGCGGTGGCCCAGCAACCAGCCCCGCTCGTAATCGCCGTTGTCCTGAATGATGCCGCAGATGCCCCCCCACTCCGCCGGTTTGTCGACCAGCACCCACGCCTCGACAGAGATTGCTTGCTGCGGCAACTTCAGTTGTTTGAGATCGGTCGCGACGGCTATGTGTCGCCGCGCCTTGGAATCTCCATCCAGCAGCAGTGCATGCGGAATTGTCTTGCTGAATCGAACCGGGCCGTTGGTTGTTGCGTTCTTACCACCCGCGACAGCTTTGAACGTCTTGCCGTCGGCAAGATTCTGGAGAAATTGCCAGCGAAACAGCGGCCCGTCTGCAGCGTTCGCGGGCGAAAACGCGGTCGCAATAGTCAACAGGGCAACGGCCATCCCGCTGCCCAAAGTGCGTCGCAGTGACCGTGCTGGCATCATTGACTCTCCTAAGCGGAACGGGAGCTGTGCAAACTCGCGATTGTGACTCGTGCCAACCGTCGTGACAGAAAGGCTTTCTGTGAATAAGGACAGTATGGCCGGGCATCCGTGTTTTACCGCATAATACACGACGCCGAGTGACCGAACAAATGCAATGAGTCGGCCGGCCGTTCCCCGCAGGGCGATTGCACCAAAAGTCATGGTGCGCATAGGACTTTATTGAGATAAGTCTCGTCCCATCCGGCGGTGAGTCGTTTGTTCTTGATGCCTACCTTCAGTGTGGACTCGTTCTTCAACATGCTG
>CAUZOL010000305.1:0-8517 GCA_963581435.1 Planctomycetota bacterium | reverse complement strand
TCCATCAAGTCGAACGCCCGCGGCTTCCGCAACTTTGCGAACTACCGCACCCGCATCCTGTTCTTCTGTGGAAAACTGAAACTCAAACCGTGCTGAAAACACCCATTAAAATCGGTGAAGAACCCTACAATCTAACCGCGTATTATCCCCCATGTGCACCAACCCTGATTTCCGATTCGTGTCCCATGCCTGCGGTTTCGCTGAATCAGTTCCTCGAAGGGCTTGAGAAGAGCAGCCTGCTTGCGGCTGCTGATTTGGCCCGGATACGCGACGAAGTTGCGCGCGACAGCGGGAACGGCGACACAAAACAGTTCGCGCGGCGGCTCGTGGCGCAGCAAATTCTAACGCAGTGGCAGGCCGAGATGTTGCTCGCCGGCCGCCATGCGTTTTTCTTAGGCCGGTACAAGCTATTGGAACGCATCGGCGCCGGCGGTATGGGTTCGGTCTTCAAAGCGCAGCAGGAGCCGCTCGGCCGACTGGTTGCCATTAAGGTGGTGGCGCGAAAGCTGATGAAGGACAAGGAATCGGTCGCGCGGTTTTATCGGGAAATTCAGTCGGCTGCATCGCTCGATCACCCGAATATTGTTGCCGCCTACGACGCCGACCATGCCGGAAAAACCTATTTCCTCGTCATGGAGTATGTCGATGGTGAGGATCTCGGAGCGTTGGTGAAGCGGCACGGCGCGCTTCCCATCGGCGAAGCCTGTCACTACATCATGCAGGCGGCACAAGGTCTGCAACACGCCTTCGAACGCCATCTCGTCCATCGCGACATAAAGCCCAGCAATCTGCTGGTCACACACGCTTCCAACTCGAGCGAGCCGGTAGTCAAACTGCTCGACATGGGACTTGCCCGTGTCAGCGACGCCGAAGCCGAAGCCGATTTGACGCATACCGGGCAACTGATGGGGACGCCCGATTACATTGCTCCCGAACAAGCACGCGATTCCAAAACGGCCGACGTCCGCAGCGACATTTTCAGCCTGGGTTGTACGTTCTTTCGCCTCTTGACCAACCAGGTTCCATTCACCGGCAAGACGTTGATCGAAAAACTGTTGGCGCGCAACGAACGGGACGCCCCGCCGTCCAGCAGCGTTCGTGATGATGTGCCACCTGAAATCGATGCGGTCGTCTCGCGTATGCTCGCCCGCAATCCAGACGATCGTTACCAAACTCCCGCCGAGGTCGTTGCGGCGCTGGTGCCGTTCGCTCACATCTCGCCAAGAGCAACGACGGACGCATCCGCCGATAAGACGTCCCCACCAACCTTCGCCCCTATTGCCGAACAAACAGAAGCAGCCACTCCCGCAACGCCAGCCACACCAGCCGACTCGGAATTGCAGCATTTCCTGCAAGACCTGGGTAGTGAAGCCTCGATCATGCGCAACGATGATCCATCGACACAGACGACTGCGGAAGCGACGCCATTCGCGTCAACCGCGTCTCCCATCGTGTCGGTAGAAACCAACGAGAGTCAATCCAGTTTATCTGCGTCTCGAATTCGCCACCGACGCAAGTCCAGTTCGGCCCAACGCTGGATCATCTTCGGCGGAGCTGGAGTGTTTCTGCTGCTGATTGCGGGATACATTGGTTGGGTCTGGATGGGAAAGACGACGCTGATCGTCGATTGGCCACCAGAAATGCGGGCCGGCGGTTCGATCACGTTCAATGGTCACAAAATTCCATTGCCCAATCAGGGGCCGATCAAGCTCTCCGGCGAATCGGGGAAACAAACGCTGCGGTTGAAACGGAAAGGCTACGAAGACATCGAGGAGACTTTGTCGCCTGAGCGAGGTGCCGTCGTCACATTTCAGACGAAATGGACGCCCAAGCTGGCAACCGTGCGGCAGGAAGAATTCACACGGTTGGCGGAGGATTTCCAGTCGATCAACGTGAAACAAGACGACGAGCAGCAGTTGACCGCCATGCAAAATCGTCTCATCGAATTTCGACGACGGTATCCGGGATCGCCGGAGTCTCTGGAATCAGCCTGGTTGATGTGGCATTTGAAATGGCCGGCCGATCATTTGAGTCGCCAAACACTGACCGACGAGCAACGATTGATCGCCGGCAATGGAGACGCCGACTCCGCGCCGGAGCAACTCGTGGCCGTTCTGGGAGGCAATCGGTTCGCACATGCCGCCCGGAACGTCCAATCGGTCGCCTTCAGCCCCGACGGCAAACTGCTGGCTTCAAGCAGCGAAGATGTGTACATTCGGCTGTGGGACGTCGCCACTGGAAAGCAAGTCCGTGCAATACACTTCAACTTTTGGAACTGCCATTCGCTCTCGTTCAGTCCCAATGGCGAACTGTTGGCAGCCGCCTATCGTGATAGGTTAGTCGGAATATGGAACGTGCAAACCGGTGAGCTTGTTGGCAAGCCGCTCGAACATGACAAGAGAGTCTTTGCCGTCGCCTTCAGCCCCGACGGGAAGATGATCGCTTCCAGTGACGAAGCCGGGACGGAATTATCTGATGTGAGTACCGGCGAACGGTTGCACTATTGGCCCGGTCAACGATACGGGATCGGCTTCAATTCCGACGGCAGCATGCTGGCAACGGTTTCGACAGACAATGGCAGAGAGATCCGTTTATGGAACACTCACACCGGCGACCCCGTGCAGAGCGAGATTCGAGGCCATGGCCTTCTTACAGTCCGCGGTAGTCTGTTGGCATTCCACGGTGAAAACAACAATCTGGATATCTGGGACTGGAAACAGGGTGGCGGGACCTATCGGCTGTCGATTCCTCTGGGTGGTGGTTTGCAAGCATCGGCCATCAGTCAGGACGGAAAACAATTGGCGGTAATCCAAAACGGCAATCTGGCGTTCTACGACGCGACGACCGGTAAACAGCGCGAGTGGAAGGAATCGAGAAGCCGTCAACCCCAGGCGTTATGCCTTGAATTCAGTCCCGATGGAGAAACGCTCGCTGTGGGTTTTCAGGATGGTTCGGTGCGGTTGTTCGCAGCCGATACGGGTCAGGCACGCTTCGATCCGGAGGGACACCACGGCATCATCACGTCACTCGCCGTCAGCCCCAACGGCCACCGAATCGCCTCTGCCGGATTCGATGGGTCTGTCTGCCTATGGGATGTGGCGACCGGCAAGCGATTGCGCCGCATCGACGCCCACATCGAGACAATTAACGACGTTGAGTTTCTGCAGAACGGGGACGTGTTGGCAACGGCAAGCCGCGATCAACTCGTACGGCTGTGGGACGTAAAAACCGGCAAGAAATTGCACGAAATGCGCAAGCACTTGCATCCGGTGTTAACGCTGGCCGCGCATCCCGATGGCATCTTCGGGCGCTGATCGAAAGATCCTGATCTTGAATACGAAGACTCACAAAGAGCTGAAATCCCTCGATGGCCATGACGGAGACATTCTCTGTCTATGCTACAGTCCCGATGGTCGGTCCATCGCCGTCGGGACGAGGGCTGCACACGTTGACGGCGTGATCCTCTGGGACGTCGCAACTGGTAAGAAGTCCACAAGCATCAAGGTTGCCGACAGGGGTTGCAGAGTCTTCGACCTGCGATTCACCGCCGACGGAACGCGAATCCTTTTTGCCGTAAAAGACAGTGGGCAAGATGCCGTGCGCATCTGGGATTTCAAGCAGGGACGACTCGGACACGAGCCGTTTCGCACCTCGACGGAAGAGACGCGCGTCGCATGCCAGCCACAAGGAAGAATCTGGGCCCGTTCGATTGGCGACGGAAAGAACTTCGTTCACGATATGCACTACGGCATCGAGGAACAGCAATTCCACTTCGGCCCAAAACCTCGTTACGTCGGCGACATTGCCTTCACGCCCGATGGCCGTCATCTCGTCAGCGGACTGGCCGGCGGTGCAATCTGCATCCTGCGACTGCGCCAGTGGAAAGCAGAAATGAAGAAGCCAAGCGAAGGATTCTTCGACTGATCGCCGAGCGAGCGGCCGGTTTTATGAGCCAGCGGACGGCTTTATGAGCGAGCGGCCGGCTTTTTACCGGCTGTTCCGACGCGCCCAAACGCTACTAATCGGACCGCCCGCGTGCTTTTCCCAGGCCGCGCATCAGTTGCTCGTAGTCCCGCATGCAGCTTTCGACCAACTCTTTGAGTTCCTGCACGTCGGCGCTCTGTGAATGCGTCATTTGCGTCAGCGGCTCCATCCAGCCATGCATCAGCTTGAACTGCTGCTCCATCACGTTGAGCATCGTCCTGGGGATCTTGTTGATCACCGTAATCTTCTGTTCGCCGCCCGGTCCACCGCCCCGAATCGATTCGGAGATGACCGACGGTTCGCCATCTTCGTCCGGCGACGACTCGGCCCGCTCTGGAACGACCTGCTGTGAAGTGGCCTGCGCTCGAATCGCCTCGGCCAACTCCTTGAACACCGATGGATCGAATGCAACCGGTGCCGGCGCTGGCGGCAGTACGCGGGCGGCCGACTGTTCGGCAGTCTGCTGAACCAGTTCCCCAACGTGTTGCAATCCGCCTGACAGCGATTCCGAAACTGTGGCGATGCCCTCACGCAGTCCGCCGACGTGCGAGATCAATTCTCCAATTCGGGCGGCGACTTCGCAATCGTCATCGTCATCATCTCGGGCAGACAGCTGCGAGACCCCTTCGGTCATTGCCTGGCGAATCGAATTCAAACCTTCGCCGAATGCGCTCAACTCGACAATTGCCTGGCCGATCTTGTCGTCTTCGCCCATCCCCCGCATCCGCACGTTTCGCTGGAACGTGCGCTGGATGTCGTCCCAGCGTTTCGCTTCCTCATCGTTCAGGATGCCCATGATCTCCTTGAACTTCAGCATGTTCGCCTCGGTTCCCGAAGTCAGCGTCTGCGAGTCCTGTTCGTAGTTTGTGACGATCAGCGTCTGGAGTTCCGCATCGTTCATAATCGGATACACCTTCTCGGCGATCCGGTTCATGTTACGGTACGAACCCTGCAGCTTAAACGGCGGCTCGGTGCGGTAATCGTCCGACTGGGCGGCCGACTCAATATACGCCCGGTTCACCTGCAGAATAACGTCGCGGACGCGCATCAGTTTCTGCATCGCCGAAACCATCTCGTTGAGTTCTTCCAACGAGTAGTTGCCATCCAATTCCACGCCGTCCTTGTTTCCATGCTCGGCCATCTTCATGACGGCATACACGTCCTGCTGGCTGCGAGTCGCCAGATTGTTCAGCGCCGGGTTGGAAGTCATGCAGTTTTCGAGATAACTCATCTCGAACGCCGGCGCGTTGTCGCCCACCACTTCGCCCAGATTGTAGACGTCGGCCCGGTTGGCCAGCATGTCGGGAATTTGGAACTTCTCGCCGCTTTCGGTGTATGGGTTGCCCGCCATCACGACAGCAACTTTTCGGCCGCGCAGATCGTAGGTGCGGGTCTTCCCCTTGTAGACCCCCTCGATCTTCCGCGTGGCATCGCAGAGCGAGATGAACTTCTGCAGAAACTCCGGGTTCGTATGCTGGATGTCGTCCAGATAAATCATCACGTTGTCGCCCATCTCCAGCGACAGATTCAACTTCTCGACTTCCTCACGCGCACCGGCATTGGGCGCAGCTTCCGGGTCCAGCGATGTCACTTCGTGCCCCAACGCCGGCCCATTGATCTTCATAAAGATGATGCCCAGGCGGTTCGCAATGTACTCCATCAACGTCGTCTTGCCGTACCCAGGTGGTGACACCAACAGCAGCAACCCCATCCGGTCGGTCCGCTTTTGCTCGCCCGCTTCTCCCATTTGCTTGGCCAGATTGTCACCAATCAACGGCAGGTAAACCGTATCGAGCAGCTTGTTACGCACGAACGATGTCAACACGCGGGGCCGGAATTCTTCCAGCCGCATCTCTTCCCGGGCCTCTTCGAGAAGCGCTTTCTTCAGCTTGCCGTATTCGATGAAACGAGGGACAACCGTCTTTTTGAACTGGTCGAGCCGCAACATGAACTCGTTATAATGCAGGCGATACCCGGCACCTTCCACTCGCGGATGCGAACCAACCATCCCCTCCAACTCGCAAACCACATCGGCTTCCACAATTCTCTGCGAGTCGATCTTCTTATCGACGAGTTGCGCAGCGACTTCATCGACGTATTCAGACTCCAGCGTCTGCGACTCGCCACCGTCGCCGTTCGTGCGCATCTGCAGGAAGGCTTCGACCCAGTCGCGCAACAACAGCAAACAGCCGGCCGGATCGCGCTGCACCGACTTCACCGTTTGTGCAAACCGGTCGCCGAACTTACTGCGCGTCAGGTGTTCGTTGAATTCCCGGAATAGGTTGGCTGCCGTTCGGCTGACGACAAACCCGTCCCCGCGAATCAATTCGCAGAAGAGATACTCGGCCGCCTCGTCAATCAGCGACTCGGGGAATAATTCACTGTGCGCGACAAACTCGCCGAGCATGTCTCGCAAACGCGACTGATACTCCGATTGCGCCTCGGCGTCGGGAAACAACTCGATAACTGCCCCGAAACCTTTCAGTTTGGCCGCCATCTGTTTCTTCTCGGCGCCATTGGCGAATCGATTCCAGAAGACGTTGGCCAATGCACGCGACCGCGTGTGGAATCGCAACAGACCAATTCCAGCGCCCATGTCGAGCAACGCACGAATGATCAACGCGGCATCGTGATCGTGAACGCCCTTGACGTAACCCTCGCTGTACCGCGGCCCCATAAACCGGGCAACGGCGGCCTGCAGTTGCCCGGCATCGAGTTGACGGGCTTCCTCGGCTGTTGGCACATCCGACTCATCATCTGAAGAAGCTTGGTTTTCGATCGCCAGATACATCGTGTGTGCCAGAAACTCGGCACGGTACACGTCCCGGTTTTCCGAAACCACGTCCTGATTCCAAACGTCCTTCGTCGCGGTCAACCGATCGCTGACGATCCGCTCGAAGAAGTTCGTACCCGTCAGATGCAGGCACAACTCCTCGTCGCGAAAGACGCTCGTCAAATCGAGCGGTTGCACATTGACCGTAAACTTGCGGCTGCCAAACTTGATGATATTTTCGCCATCGACGTACAACTCCTGCCGATCCTTCAACTGACGGACGGCGTCTTCACGAACCGTTTTCAAACGGCTTTGAATGTCATCGACCTTGACCGAATCGTCGAGGTCGCCGAGTTTCTCGACAATGTCGCGGACCTTTTCGATCATCAGGTCCGATGCGAAGTAGCCGTTGATCTCGTTGATCGTTTCAAAACTCTCGACGCGGTTCTTGATCCCGTTCAGAATTCGGTCGGCCGCAGCCGCCAGCGCGCTGGCGCGTTTGTTGCGGGCTTCGACCAATGCCAACTTCTTGGTCTCGAACGCGTTGTAAATCTCTTCGCGTTTTTCGGTCAATTGAATGACGAACTCATCGAACTCGGCGAATCGGCCTTCCAACTCCTCAATCTGAACCATCATCTTCGTCAGGAATTCATCGCACTTCTCCGGCGTGTCGCAGATGTCGAGATAATTGACGACCCCCTGGTTCAGGAGTTTCATCTGCGAGTTGAATTCCGCAATCCCCTCGACCGACAGCAATTCACGCGTCTTCTTCTTCAGGCCGGCACGCGCCTGGTTGACCGTCGAGAAGATCGTCGAAATGTTGTCGATGATCGCCGTCCGCTGGGTGGCGTCATCAATCTTGAGGTTGCTGACGATCTCGATCAGCATTTCAAGTTCATTCGCGCTCGTCGCGATGTCTTCTTCGATCTTGCGTGCCTCGGTCACTTTCGTGAGGCCGCCAATCTTCGATTGTTCTTCTTCAACCTTCTGCTGATACGGTTTCAACGAATCCGGTTTCAGCAGAAACTCGACACAGCGGCCCGCGAGCCGGTCGGACTCCTCGGCGACTTCGTTTTCCAGCGACTCGACCAGTTCCAGATCGACGTACCGCAATTCCTTCAGCGAGATAATTTCGCCGCGACATGTTCGCAGTTCTGCCAACGATTTGACGAAACCATCGATCGCCTCGAACCGCCCGCGATTGATGTCGGCTAGTGTCTCGCGTGCATGCTTGCTGACGCGGCTGGTCTCCGATACCGTATTCCGGCGGACGCGGACGACCTTTTCAAATTCATCAACGGCCGCCGTCGCTGCCTGCTTGATCTCCAGCAGCGTTTGTTTCAGGTTGCCGGTTTCTTCGTTACCGATCCAGAAATAGGAATCGACGATGTCGCCGGCCTCTTTGACCAGATCGATATACAGACCGGCGTAGGAGTCCTCTTTCTCGATGAGATTGAGTACCTCGTAGCACTCGGACATGCCGCGAACGATGTCCTTGTTACCAATCTTGTACAAGAATGAATCGGTTTGTGTCGGTGGTTTGTAGTTCTCGCCGACGTAGGGCGTTTGCCAGAGTTGGATGGCGTGATGCTTCTGCGGCTCGTCCTGCCCCTTGAAGCAGATCATCTCGCCGCCTTCAAAGAAGGAATAGCCGTGGCAGACAATCGGCGTATCGACCTGTTGGGAGATGAGGTTGTACGGCAGTAGCACGTACGATCCGGAGCGGCGGTGATAGAAGACGTAAAGATAGTCCTCGCCGT
>CAUZOL010000304.1:0-8525 GCA_963581435.1 Planctomycetota bacterium | reverse complement strand
CCCCCGCCGCATTCGCGGCCCGTTCTGTTCAACAGGCCTCCGCTACGCTGCGCCCTGTTGAACAGAACGTGTTACCTAAACCCAGATTCTCTCACTGAGGGTGGTACAACAATCGGGGGTAGGTCAAATCGACCAGTGACATGTACACCGACATCGACAGTGAGATGACAAGCCACGGCGTCGGTCCATAACGGCCAGTGATCAACCGTTGTTCGTTCCGCGAAATTCTGCGGAAGATCGTCCCTCATTCTTCCCAGCCAGCTTCCTATTCGCCACACTCTAGGCCGTGTTGAGTGGTCACCCTTTTGGTTCTCATCGGTCTCTCCTCATGCCTCGTTGTTTCCTGGGCTTAGGTGGTAACGTCGGAGACGTTGCCGTAACGTTCGCGTCCGCGCTCGATGAAATGGCGCGATTTGACGAGGGCATTCGCGTCGTTCGTACGAGCAGCATCTATCGGACTGCAGCGGTTGGCGAAAACTCCGGCGGCGAGTTCCTCAATGCGGTCGCGGAAATTGAGACCGAGCAGACGCCACTCAAATTGCTGGCGTGTCTGCAAACGATCGAAACGTCCTTGGGCCGCACGCGCGAAGTGCACTGGGGGCCGCGACCGCTCGACATTGATCTCCTGCTTTACGGTTCAGAAATTGTTGAGGAGCCTGAATTGCAGATCCCACATCCGGCGCTGTGGTATCGCAGATTCGTTCTCGATCCGCTCGCGGAGATCGCCGCCGCCGTTGTGCATCCGGTTCTCGGTGTCTCGATCGAACAACTTCGTCAGCGAATGCACCTTCGGCCGTTTCGCTTGCGAATTACCTGCCGAGACGTTGCTCGGCGAGAACATCTCTCATCGGAACTGAGTCGGCTGTTTCCGGAGGTCCAGACCGAACTGATCCCGTCAGAGGTTTCATCTGACGTGACGACATCAGCAACGGTTGCGTGGCTCATTCCGCTGGATCGTGAATGCCAACAAGGGCAATTCGCCGATCCGAACGGTGTGCCGGTCACCATTCCCGCCAACAGTGACGGCGGTGTTGCGTTTCTTTCATCTGTCGTCGCATCGGCGACCGATCAACCTGCGATCATCGCCGGTCCGCTTCTCACGTAGGCGTATGCTAGAACCAGAAGATGTCGCCATCGTGTCCGAGACGGTAGTCGAATGCGGAAGCGGCATTCCAGTCTTCAAGCAGGTTGACCGTCTCTTCGTAGAAGTACCGCAGTTCCATGTCCGAACGCTTGGGGTCGTGATGCACGATGCGAACCCGCTTCGGGAGCCGCTTGCATGCCAGGATTGTCGGCAGAGTGCGTTTAGGAGTTCCATGTCCCCAACCTTGACGAGACATTGCGAGTTGACCAATAGCGCGTTTCCCTTCGTACTCGTCGTCGCGATACTGGATGTCGGCCAACAGCAGTTGGGCGTCATCGAAAAATTCCACGACATCCGCCTCGGGTTCGGCCGGCGGCTCGTAGTCGGTGGCGACCACGATGGCCCCAACTCCAGAGATCTCAAACCGAAAGCCACTACACCCGCCGGGATGGGCCAGCGGAATGGTCCTTACGGTAATGTCGCCGATTTGCAGAGAGTTCGAGGGAACGAAACTGACGTGCTCGCGCCGCGCACCAATCTCGTCCAGCTTCTCGATCGTGACGGGCCAGTAGCTCTCGTGAAACTGCGACTGCAGAACCTGCTTCATCACGCTTTCGCCGGGAGTCATCGTCTCTGTCGATGTACGAAACAGTCCCAGGTCGGGACTGTAGAACCGCATGGTGATCCCACGTCGAAATAGAAGCTCATTTGCTCGCAAGCCTGCGATGTGATCCTGGTGAAAGTGGGTCTGCACGCAGTGGATCAATGCTTCCCTTTTACCCTCGGCTTCGAGCATGGCCAGCACAAACTCCGATATCGGAGCGGCACCCAGTCCCTGGTCGATGAGAATCAGCGTGTCTTTGTGCCGAAGGAAATAACTCGTCGTGCGGCTGCCGTACAGTTCGCGACGAAACGGCACCCGCCGTACATTCCACGGGGCACTCGCGTCGTATACCGGGCGGTTTTCGGTCGGCGCAGCAAAACTGCCCGAGCAACCCCCGATCATGAATAACGTGTCCGTTCTCATCATCAGCTTGCTTTCGACAGCAAAAGTGCAACGACGACGCCAAGTCAAAACGTCGACAAATCAGTTCATCAAGGAAAGTCAAAGACGAGGCCGAATCTTTTCCATTGCCGCGAGCTTGCTTCAGGACGACAGCAACCGCCATTACCCCGAACCCATCGTAATTTACGACCGGCATTCAATTGGGCAGTATGCGGAAATTCCGCCGTAAACAGATATCGACTTGTTCACAGTCCATCCGTGATAACAAATTCAACCACAGGATACACGCGGTGAATTCCATGCAGAGTACGAATTTCGGACTTCCAATTCCACCGTCCACGGCATCAATCCGCGGCGAATGGGTACGAACCGACTGGCTGACAGGTAGGCAGTCGTAACGCCAAGCCGTCCGCTGTATAATTCAGATGGACAAAATCAAAATGACAGATTGGTAGTTCAACTGCTTTTTTGCCGCCAAATTCGTCAGGAATCCAATGTTCTGTTTTCTGCGTTCTGTTCTCGTTACCACTATTTTTGCTGTTACTTCGTTTGCAAATGCCGATGAGTCACAGCAAGAGCGGGCTGCCGAGCCGACGGCTAAACAGTTGGAATTCTTTGAAAAAAGAGTACGTCCAATCCTGGTGGCTCACTGCCAAAAATGTCACGGAGCGAAAAAACAGGAAGGTGAACTCAGGCTGGATTCTCGGGGCGGCCTGTTCAAGGGGGGCGAAAGTGGGGCGGTCGTCAAACCGGGCGACCCCAAACAAAGTGAACTCATTGCCGCAGTCAACTACGGTGCCGACAGTTTTCAAATGCCTCCCGACGGCAAGCTCAAAGCAGCCGAAATCGCGGCACTGACCGAATGGGTCAAAATGGGGGCGGCATGGCCGAAATCGAAGTCTGTCGGACTGACCGAGACAGGCGGAGGCGGGATCGATCTCGCCGAACGTGCAAAGCATTGGTCGTTTCAACCCGTCCGGCGGCCGAATATTCCAGGAGTAAAAAATGACAGCTGGGCGCGGAATCCGATCGATCGTTTTGTGTTGACTCGGCTTGAGAAGGCAGGTTTGCAACCGGCACCCGAAGCCGATCGGCGGACGCTGTTGCGGCGGCTGAGCTACGATCTGACCGGCCTGCCGCCGACCGTCGAACAACTTCACGAATTCGTTGCAGACAAATCCCCCACAGCTTACGAAGATGCGGTCGAACGCCTGCTGGCTTCGCCGCAATATGGAGAACGATGGGCGCGGCACTGGCTCGATTTGGTTCGTTTTGCCGAGACCGGCGGACACGAATTCGATTACGCGATTCCGAATGCCTGGCCGTACCGCGACTACGTGATTCGAGCATTCGCTCAGGATGTTCCTTACAACCAGTTTGTCATCGAACACATCGCCGGCGATCTGGTCGAGCCGCCGCGTAGACGTTCGTCGAACGGCGACAACGAGTCGGTCGTTGGAACGGCTTTTTACTGGTTCAGCCAGGGCAAACACTCTCCGGTCGATATCCGCTCGGAAGAATGCGACACCATCGACAACCAACTTGACGTTCTCGGCAAGACGTTCCTCGGACTGACCGTCGCCTGCGCCCGTTGCCACGACCACAAATTCGATCCCATCCGAGCGCGTGATTACTACGCGTTGGCCGGATATCTGCAAAGTTCCCGCCGACAACGGGCCATTCTCAATGATTCGCAGCAAACGCAGTCAATCGTCAATCGCATTTCCAGAATCACCGAAGACAACCGTCGCACGATTGAGCAGTACGAGGCGAGCGCGCTGCTCGGGCAGGTGGATCGGCTGCTTAGCCTCATGAAAGGTGCAACCGAAATTGAAGAGCCACGGCGCACTGCCTGGCAAAAGCGGCTCAAAGAAACATCGGCTCGCAATCCGGCCGATGCCTTCCATGCGTGGTCAGCACTTCAGAACCAACCAACACGCAAGCAGTTCGCCGCTTCCCGCAATTCACTTGTCAAACGACTGCGTGACGCGAACAATGCCGCGAATTCCGGCGGCAACCTGTTCGCCGATTTCAGCGCCGATTCCTATCGTGACTGGTTTGTCAACGGGCCGGCGTTTGGTCAAAGCCCTTCGCGGAACGGCGATCTCATCTGGCGCGAGCAGCCGTCATCGGGCGGTTCGGTCGTTTCCGAAATCTTGCCAGCCGGATGGGCGCACAGCGGACTCATCTCCAGACGGCTCCAGGGAACGATGCGCTCGCCCACGTTCACGATCGAAAAGCGATACGTCCATTATCGCGCTCGACGTGTCGGCGGACGACCAAATCCGGGGCGCCCGTTGAAAAACGGACAACTGCATCTGATCGTCGATGGGTTTCAGTACATCAAGAACCCCTTGCATGGGGGACTCACGATCAACGTCGCCAACGATGGACAATGGAGATGGTACCGCCACGACGTGAGCAAGTTGCTTGGCAGCCGAGCATACCTCGAAGTCAATGATGAAGACGACGGGACGATTGTCATCGACCAGGTATTGCTCTCCGATGCCGGCCCGCCTCCCGACAAGCCGAACGCTCTGATTACCAACATGCTGGACGACGCCACAATAACGACGACGGCGCAATTGGCCGACCGCTATCGGCAGCTCTTCGTCGAAAGCCTTTTACTTTGGCAAGACGGCCGGCTGAGAACAGCAGAGCATTCGGGCGATCGAATCGCGCTCGTCAACTGGCTGCTGCAAAACCAGTCATTGTTTGCCGACGCCAATCGGAAGGCTGTTGGTGCCGAAAAGATTGCAGGAATCGTGACGCAATTTCGGGATGTGACGAGCCAATTCTCCCCGCCGCGCAGGTCGGTGGCAATGGTTGACGGCAGTGCCGAAAACGATCACGTGCTCATTCGCGGTAATCATAAGAAGCCGGGGAAAATTGTGGCACGCCGCCCGCTGGAAGTACTCGTTGGCGCCAACGAGCCCGAGCCGAAGTCGGGCAGCGGCCGTATGCGTCTTGCCCAAATATTGGCCGACCCGTCGAATCCATTGACGGCCAGAGTTATGGTCAACCGTTTGTGGATGCACCATTTCGGCCGCGGCATTGTTAACACACCGGACAATTTCGGCCTCCAGGGAAAACCACCCAGTCACCAATTACTGCTCGACTGGTTGGCCCAAGAGTTCGTTGACGGTGGCTGGTCGATTAAGCGGATGCATCGGCTGATGTTGCTGTCGAGTACCTACCGCATGTCGAGCCGAACGGAAAACTCAAAGTTTGAGACGATTGATCCACAAAACGTTCTGCTGCACCGGATGAACATCAAACGTCTCGAAGGTGAAGCCATTCGCGACGGGCTGTTGGCGATTTCCGGACGACTGAACGAACGCCGATACGGTCCCGGTGTGACGCCGCATCTCACGCCGTTCATGGAAGGACGTGGCCGTCCTGGGCGTTCCGGTGCGTTGGATGGAGACGGTCGCCGCAGCGTCTACATCAGCGTTCGCCGCAATTTCCTGACGCCGTTGTTTTTAGCATTCGATCTCCCCTCACCCTCGACCACTATCGGCCGCCGCAGCGTCTCCAACGTCCCCGCGCAGGCATTGACGATGATGAACAATCCGTTCGTCATTCAGCAGGCCGGCCTGTGGTCGAGCCGCACGCTGAGCGATTTACAGGCGAGCGGCGAGCGTAAGCCCATTGATTCCGGGGAAGCTCTCACCCACAAACGGATTCGCCGCCTCTACGAAACGGCCTTTGGCCGACTGCCGACCGACGACGAACTTACCGCAACACTCGAGTTCCTCGCCGAGCAAGGCAAGGAATACAATGGCCCAGACGACCCCCGCACATGGGCCGACTTATGCCATGTGCTGTTGAATGTCAAAGAATTTGTATTTGTGAATTGAGTTTGCAAGGCAACACGATCTTGCAGAACACGCTGACTCTCAATTCGCATAGATTTGGACACACCGAAATGCACTGTCATCAATATAAAAGTCCGCCGCAGACTCGTCGCGAGATGCTGCTCCAAACCGCGAACGGTTTCGGTGCGGTCGCTTTGGCCTCGCTGTTGAACGATTCCGCCTACGGTGCGGAAACGGCGCAGGCACCGCATCACAAGCCGCGGGCGAAGAATGTCATCTTTCTTTACATGGATGGTGGTCCGTCGCACATGGACACCTTTGATCCCAAGCCGCTGCTCGAAAAAGAGCACGGCCAGAAATTCAAAATGAAGGTGCAGCCAACGCAGTTCGATAACGTCGGCAAAGTGCTCAAGTCGCCGTGGAAGTTTCAGCAGCACGGCGAAAGCGGTATTCCGGTCAGCGAATTGTTTCCGCACGTTGCCAAACACGTTGACGACATGGCCGTCATCCGCTCGATGACGTCGGACTTCTCCGAACACACCAACGCCAACTACTTCCTGCACACCGGTTTCGGTCTGCAGGGACGGCCGAGCATGGGGTCGTGGGTGACCTACGGATTGGGAACCGAAAGCCGCAACCTGCCCGGCTTCGTCGTTCTCAACGGCGGACTGATCCCGCCGGGCGGGCTGTCCTGTTTTCACAATGGCTTTTTGCCGGCAACATTTCAGGGATCGGTCTTCAAAAACAGCGCGATTCCCGTCGCCGATCTGAGGCGCAGCGAAGCAACCGATTCGGCCCAGAAACGAAAGTTGGCGTTGCTCCAACGCCTCGACCGCGACGGCTTGAAACGCAGCGGCCGTCACGACGCGCTCGAATCGGCCATCGGCAATTACGAACTCGCCGCCCGCATGCAAACGGCTGTTCCCGATCTGATGGACATCGGCAGCGAGACCAAAGAGACGCAGGAACGCTATGGTCTGTTCGAGGATTTCGCCCAAACAAAATCTTACGGACGACAGTGTCTGGTAGCGCGACGGCTCGTCGAACGCGGCGTGCGATTTATCGAGTTGACTTGCCCGTCCGTCTCCGGCGACCGTTGGGATCAGCACGGCAATTTGAAGCAGGGACACGAAAACAACGCACGCGCCGTCGATAAACCGATCGCCGCGTTATTGGGCGACCTCAAAGATCGCGGACTGCTCAAGGAGACATTGGTCATCTGGATGGGCGAGTTCGGCCGCACGCCGATGGCTCAGGGGAGCAACGGTCGCGACCACAACCCGTTCGGTTTCACCTACTGGATGGCCGGCGGCGGCATCCAAGGGGGAACCATTTACGGCGCCACCGATGAGTACGGCTATTACGCGGTCGAGAACAAGCTCGAAATCCACGACATGCACGCGACCATGCTGCACCTGCTCGGCGTCGATCACAAACGCCAAACTTTCCGCTTCAGCAGCCGCGATATGCGGCTCACCGATGTCTTCGGCAAAGTGGTGCGGGAAGTCATCGCCTGACGTGGGCAGATCGTTTCAACCAGTGCATCCGCATCGCCGGTGAAACTCAATTACCACGTTGCGTAGTCCTTGTGGTTGATGATGAATTCGCCGGTCACCTTGCTGTATCTCCAACCTTTTTTGCCGCCTGCCTTGAGCCGGCCGGACTTGCCTTCCATGTGGACCTTGTCATTCGTGTTACCGATAGGACAGGTTGGGAACGGGGTGCGAATCATTGTTCTGACTTCTGCCTTGAATTCCTTATCTTTGCCCTTCTGACCAGGATACGCGCCGTTCTTCTGGTAGTACAAGTCGATCGCATTGCGAATCACATCGAGGCTTTGCCGGGCCGAATTCTTTCTCGCATCGTTGGCAGTGTCGAATATCTGCGACGTAGCGACGGCAGCGATCATACCAAGAATGAGTACAACCGCGACCATTTCAAGCATCGTGAACCCACGACGCAGCGCAGGCAATGTGTGGTGGCAATGACGTTTCATGTGGGAATGATACGTCACATACAGCGACCTCGTTGAAGAACCGGGGAATCGTGAGGGAATCTCCCCGGTTTTTGGCGTGGGGTTCCAATGGTGACGCCACCATGCGGGGGAATCCTCAGCCACGGCGCATAAAAACAGCGGCCAACCCACAATGCAGGCCGACCGCTGGCGGTGTTACGACGCGAAAGTATAGCTCACAGAATTGCCAGGAGACGATTTTCGGCAGTGTCGGTGATTGAAACCGGGTCTTGCGGTTGGCATGGGAGCTACGGATTCGACAGGCAGTCAGTGGTATAACTGCGGCATGACTCTATACATGTACGCATACTCGAACTCAGTCTCAACGCCCCACAGTCGCGCCCACAGGAACAGCGGCTTTCGCAGTGGCGTCTCGTCGATTAGCCGGTCAACCGGCCCGTAGACCGGAATGTCCGCTCCGTCAAGCGACCTGTAAAACGGCAGCCATTGTTCCAACAGGGCCTCCTCCTCAGTAGTGAGTTCGTCAGGCATCAGCATGCTCTCCAAAACCAGACCGATGGTAGTCGAACAGTCGATCTTGAGTGTGATCCAGGACCGCAGCGTCATGCGTGAGCTTGTCGATGGCGAACCATGGCTGTTTCT
>CAUZOL010000303.1:0-8594 GCA_963581435.1 Planctomycetota bacterium | reverse complement strand
TGGAAGGAACGTCCTTCGACGACGAGCGTCATCTTTTCGTGGCTGCGTAAGCGGTTCCATTTCTTCGAGGCCGATTGAGCCAGCTTGAACATCATGGCCAGGCTCGCGCGTCGTGTGCCGTTGCCTTCCTGGGAGCCGAGTGTCCATTGGCGCGGCTTTACGGGCCGCGTTTGCAACAGTTGAGCGAGGAGTTCTCCAGTCACGGCGTGCAGGTGGTGGGGGTCAACAGTAATCCACAGGACTCGCCGGACGACATCAAGCGATTCGCCAAAGAACATGGCGTCTCGTTCCCCGTGATCAAAGATCACCGGCAATCCCTGGCCAAGAAATTTGGTGCCAAGCGGACACCCGAGGTCTTCGTTCTCGATGCATCGGGCCACGTGCGCTATCAGGGACGCATCGACGATCAATACGAACCGGGAACCGCGCGGCCCAAGCCGTCTCGGCACGACCTGCGCAACGCGCTCGAATCCTTAATCGCCGGCCGCGACGGATGCCGATGCGGCCGCAAACACCGTCGATCGCGTCTTCCTGTACAGCCTGGAGACGAAGAAAACGCGGCCCGTCACCACCGACCGCTTTGACAGTTTCTCCCCGGCCTGGAGCCGCGACGGCAAATGGTTGTACTTTCTGTCCGACCGTAATCTCGTCTCCCGTGTTCGCAGCCCGTGGGGAGCGCGACAGCCTGAACCCTACTTCACCAACAAAACGCGTGTGTATCACATCCCGCTGCAGAAGGATGTGCGGTCACCGTTCGCGCCGGCCAATGAACTTGAAGAGACGAACTCTGACACGAAACCCGCCGAAAAACCGGATGCAAAACCGGCAAGCGATGCGCCGAAAGTTGCAATCGACTTCGACGGGATTTCCAGCCGGATTCGCCGCGTTCCTGTTCCATCGGGTAATTACGGCAGCCTCGCGGTGAATGGAAAGCAACTTTTCTGGGTCGCGACCGAAGATTCGGCCAAACGCAGCCGCGATCTGCAGACGCTTACCATTGGAAACGAATCGACGAAGGTGATTACGCTAATTTCCGGCATCAGCGGGTACGACCTCTCAGCCGACGGCAACAAGATCATGGTCCGAAAAAGTAATGACCTGTACGTCATCGACGCATCAGCCAAGCCGCCGTCCAGTTTGACGTCGAAAAAACTTGATCTCAGCAAATGGACATTTCCCATTCAGCCTCGCGAAGAATGGCGGCAGATGTTCGTCGATGCCTGGCGGATGGAACGCGACTATTTCTACGACCGAAAACTGCACGGGCGAAATTGGCAGGAAGTCCTCGACCGGCATTTGCCGTTGGTCGATCGCGTCACCGATCGCGCCGAATTGAACGATTTGATCGAGCAGGTCGTCGGCGAACTTGAAGCACTACATATCTACGTCCGAGGTGGCGATGCCCGCGAGGGGACCGACAAAATCAGTCCCGCGTCGCTGGGCGGAATCGTCCGGCGCGATGAAAAGGCCGGCGGGTATCGGATCACGCACATCTACGAAACCGACCCCGATGTCCCCGAATCACTTTCCCCATTGCGAAAAGCGCAGCCGTCGTTGAATGTCGGCGACGTCATTCAGGCCGTCAACGGCGTGCCCGCACTTTCCGTCGCGCATCTGAATGTGTTACTGCGAAATCAATCGGGCAAGCAGTTGCGAGTCAAAGTGAAACTCAAAAACAACGACGAGCCGGACACAACAATCATCACTCCTATCTCGCAAACGGCGGCGTCGAGCCTGCGGTATGCAGCGTGGAAATTCTCCCGCCGGCGTCGCGTCGAAAAATCATCCCGCGACAAAGTCGGCTACGTACATCTGCGGGCAATGAGCAGCAGCAACATCGCCGAATGGACGCGGCATTTTTATCCGGTTTACAACCGGCAGGGCCTCATCATCGACGTCCGCAACAACCGCGGCGGCAACATCGACAGTTGGATTCTCGGCCGACTGCTACGCAAGGCGTGGTTCTACTGGAAGCCACGCGTCGGCCAACCGTTCTGGAACATGCAATACGCCTTTCGCGGACACATCGTCGTCCTCTGCAACGAAGCAACCGCCTCCGACGGCGAAGCCTTCACCGAAGGTTTCAAGCGATTGAAACTCGGCACGGTCATCGGCACACGCACGTGGGGCGGAGAAATCTGGCTAAGCATGAACAACCGCCTCGTCGATAAGGGCATCGCCTCGGCCGCCCAAACCGGCGTTTACGGCCCCGAACGCAAATGGCTCATCGAAGGCTACGGCGTCGATCCCGACATCACCGTCGAGAATCTCCCGCACGCAACCTACAAAGGAAAAGACGCCCAACTCGACCACGCGGTCAAACACCTGCTGGAAAAGATCAAGAAGAACCCCATCCCAGTTCCCAAACCACCCGCCTACCCACGCAAACGCAGAGGACCGCCGTAACAAACAGCCCGCCAGCGGCCAGTTGCACGGCAGCCGTGTTCCCGTTACCACCCGGTGAACGCAGAACTTACCCGACGCTCTACGATCAAACGCCACGCGAAACGCGAGGACACCGATACACATGGACGTTCGAGTCGAGTACAATCGGGCGGCAATGAGGCTTGCGATGCTCATTGCTTGTTGGCTGCAGGTTCGAGTTCTGCCGGCGCTGCTTTTGGGTTTTCAAACAACCTGCGCCTGTCGTGATCGATCTGCGCGTCGTCGTTCACGCTTGCCAACATGATGTGCGGACAACCGGGATGAATTCAGGTTTGAGAGAAGGAAACGTAATGACGATCTTCCGATCGCTTTTTCTGTTGATTGCTGTGGGCATGGCGACGCCAACATCGGCGGTGGCGCGGCCGAATCTGTTGTTCATCATTGCCGACGATTGTACCTTTCGCGACATCGGCTGTTACGGCGGTCAGGCACACACGCCCAACATCGATCGACTGGCCGAACAGGGCATGCGGTTCACGCAGAGTTTTCAGGCGGCCCCCATGTGCTCGCCCACGCGGCATTGCATTTATACCGGTCTGTATCCGGTCAAGAGCGGCGCGTACCCCAACCACACATTTGCGAAGGACGGCACGAAAAGCATCGTGCATTACCTCAAGCCGTTGGGTTATCGTGTGGCCCTCAGCGGGAAGACACACATCGCGCCCAGAAAAGTGTTTCCCTTCGAATACTCCGGCAAGAGAAATCCGGATTTTGTCGCGGTCGACAAACTGTTCGCCGATTCCGCCAATGCAGAAACGCCCTTTTGTCTGTTCGCCTGCTCGAACGAACCGCACGCCCCGTGGGATAAGGGGGATGCATCGCGCTACCACCAGGACACTGTCAAGCTGCCGCCCTACTTTGTCGACACCGAAGAGACCCGCAGCAACTTCGTCGATTATCTTGCCGAGATCACCTACTTCGACGGTCAGGTGGGCCGTTGTCTGGATCTGCTCAAGAAACACAAGTTGGCGGATAACACGCTGGTCATCGTCACCAGCGAACAGGGATCGAGTTTCCCGTTTGCCAAGTGGACCTGTTACGACAGCGGTTTGCAGAACGCGCTCATCGCCCGTTGGCCCGGACGGATCAAACCTGGAGCGGTCAGCGATGCGATGATCGAGTACGTGGACATTGTCCCCACGTTTGTTGATGTGGCCGGCGGCAAACCGGCGGGCGTGCTCGATGGGAAAAGTTATCTTCCCGTGCTGTTGGAACAAACCGACCGACACAAACAGCACGTTTACGCGCTGCACACCACGCGCGGCATCATCAACGGCAACGAACATTTCGGCATCCGCTCTGTTCGTTCGGGACGCTTCAAGTACATTCTCAATCTCTCGCCGGAAGAACGTTTTCAGAACTTCTGCACAAGAGATCCCGTTTTCAAGTCATGGGAAGCCAAAGCGAAAACCGACGCCGACGCCGCCGACAAAATTCGCCGCTACCGTTACCGACCTGCCGTGGAATTGTTCGACATCACTAGCGATCCTTATGAATGGAATAATCTGGCCGGCAAGCCGGAACACGCAGCCGTTCAGAACGAACTGAAGCAACGCCTCGCCGACTGGATGGCCGCCCAGGGAGACAAAGGCCAGCAGACGGAACTCGAAGCGAAAGAACATCAGACCCGCAATCGCAAAAAGAAAAAGAAGACGCCGTGAGTCGTGAGTGGCTGGGGTCGGAGCGACGTTTTCGGAGCGCAGCCCCCAGTTTTACGATTCGGAAAGAGGCACGAGCGATCGCCGCGGAATCGAAGACTCTGCCGCAGGCACCCTTGCATCCTTCCTGGTTAGAACAACTGACCAGCGCTGACTTCAACATGTGCCGACTTGCATCGTGTCGTTCCACCTGAAACGATGGCGGAACAGAATGTCCTTCACGACACCCAGAGGAATCGCCGTGCATCAATTGAAACAATACGCAGCAGTGGCTGGAATCGTGCTTTCTCTGGCCGTTGCAAGTGAATGCCGCGCCGCCGAAAAGCCGCAGCCGACGCGGACCGTCATCTACAAAACCGTTGGCGATGTCACACTGAAAATACATCTGTTTGAACCGCAAGGTCACAAAGCGACGGACAAACGACCGGCTATTGTGTTCTTCTTCGGTGGCGGCTGGAACGGTGGATCGCCCAAACAGTTTTATCCCCATTGTGCCTACCTCGCGTCGCGGGGCATGGTCGCAGCGGCGGCTGAGTACCGCATCAAAAGCAAACACGGAACCAGCCCGTACGAATGCGTTCGCGACGGAAAATCGGCGGTTCGATTTCTGCGGTCGAATGCGGACAAACTCGGCATCGATCCCGAACGATTGGCGGCTGGCGGCGGTTCGGCCGGCGGACACGTCGCCGCAACGACGGCGACCGTTACCGCGTTCAACCAGACGGACGAAGACACAACCGTCAGTTGCGTGCCAAATGCACTGGTGTTGTTCAATCCGGTCTATGACAACGGCCCGGATGGTTACGGCCAGAGCCGGGTGAAAGAACGCTGGCGAGAATTCTCGCCGATGCACAATATCCGCAAGGGAATCCCGCCGGCCATCGTCTTTCTGGGTACGAAAGACAAACTTATTCCAGTAAAGACCGGTGAAACCTTTCGCGACATGATGCGAGAGGTCGGTTCGCGCAGCGAACTGTTTCTGTACGAAGACCAGCCGCACGGATTCTTCAACTTCGGCAAGAGCGGCAACAAGTTCTACGTGCAAACGGTGACCGAAATGGACAAGTTTCTCGCATCGCTGGATTACCTCAAGGGCGACCCGACGGTGAAGTAAACCGTCGGCGTTCATCCAAGAGATTAGTCGAAGTTGAACTAAAGAAAATAAAAACCTGATGGATCAGACGATGGAACGAAACGAAGCCGGGATGCCAGTTCGTGACTTGGGCAGGACGGGATTGAAAGTCTCGATCATCGGTTTTGGTGGCGGGCATTACTGCCGCAAACACCTCGATGAAGCAGCATCGGTGCGGTTGGTGCAGGCGGCCATCGATGAAGGCGTGACCTTCATGGACAACGCCTGGGAATACCACGACGGTGAATCGGAACGGCGGATGGGCATTGCGCTCGAGGGTGGCCGTCGTGACAAGGTTGTGTTGATGACCAAAGTCTGCGGACGCGACCGCAAGACGGCGGAGGAGAATCTGCACGAAAGTCTGCGACGGCTCAAGACCGACGTGATCGACGTCTGGCAATTTCACGAAATGAATTACGATAACGACCCCGAATGGGTCTGCGGAAACGGTGGTGCGCTCGAAGCGGCCATCGCAGCAAAAAAGGCAGGCAAGGTGCGATTCATCGGCTTCACCGGACACAAGAGTCCGCACATTCTGCTGAAGATGTTGGAGCAGGATTTTGAGTGGGACACCTGTCAGATGCCGATCAACGTAATGGACGCGCACTACCGCAGCTTTCAGAACGAAGTGCTGCCGGAACTGAACCGCCGTGGCATCGGCTGCATCGGCATGAAGAGTCTCGGCGGTGACGGCCAGATGATCGAAGCCGGCCTGACACCGCAGCAGGCACGCGGTTACGCGCTGTCGCTGCCCATCAGCACGCTGGTCTGTGGCATCGAGTCGATGGAAAACCTGCAGCAGGATCTGGACATCGCCCGCAACGTCGTCCCGCTTTCGGAAACGGAAATGGATGCACTGCGGGAGCAGATCAAAGACACCGCAACCGACGGCCGCAACGAGTGGTTCAAAACCACCCAATACTACGACTCCGCCGGCCACCGCGACCAGCACGGTTTCCCCCCCATCGGCACCGTCGGCCCGCGGTAAGCGGCGTGACCCCGCGCAACCGACTTGCCTCGGGTGTGGGGGCATCGGTGGCGGCACCTCCATTCTCAATTCGCGCGAACGCTGCGCGCTTGTGGGTCAATCGGGAGACGGGACCATGCGGCGGATCGTTCTCAGGTCGTTTCAAAGTCCCGGCGATGTGCTGATGTTGACAGCGGCCATCCGCGATCTAAAGCTCGCAGCGCCGGAGCAATTCCAGATCGATGTTCGCACATCGGGTGAGGAATTGTGGCAGAACAACCCACACCTCACGCCGCTCAACGAAGCCGATGCAGACGTCGAAACGCTCGACATGCATTATCCGCTGATCAACCAAAGCAATCAGCGGCCCTACCACTTCATCCACGGCTTCACGCAGTACCTGGAACAGCGGTTGGGGCTGCGGATTCCAGTGACGCGATTTCACGGCGACGTGCATCTTTCCGATGAGGAGAGACACGCACCGTTGCCGTCAGATTGGAATGTCCCCCAGCGGTTCTGGATCGTCATCGCCGGCGGGAAGCACGACTTCACTGCCAAGTGGTGGAATCCCGATTGCTTCCAGCAGGTGGTCGATCATTTCAGCGGCGACATCCAATACGTGCAGTGCGGCGAAGCGGGGCATTGGCATCCGCCGTTGGAAGGGGTGACCAATCTCGTTGGCAAAACCAGCCTCCGCGAGTTTGTGCAGTTGATGTATCACGCCGACGGCGTTCTCTGCCCGGTGACGATGGCCATGCATCTGGCCGCCGCCGTGGAAACGAAACCGGGCCGACCGAAACACCGCCCCTGTGTCGTCGTCGCCGGCGGTCGCGAGCCGCCCCACTGGGAAGCGTATCCGTTCCACCAATACATCAGCAACGTCGGCACGCTCTCCTGCTGCGAAGACGGCGGCTGCTGGAAATCTCGCTGCCAACCGGTGGGCGACGGCGACGAAAAAGACCGCCGCAACCTCTGCGAGCAACCGGTCGAAGTCGCCCCCAACCTGCGAATTCCACGGTGTATGGATAGGATCACCCCGCAAGATGTGATCCGCCGGATTGGGATGTATTCGTGGGTGGAGTGATTGCGTGACGAGTCAGGTGGATGCTGAACTACACGACTTTGTTCAAAATTCTGCTGCATTTTACGGCGTTCTGTGCGATGATGTTCATGAACACCATCTCTTTACGACACCGTGTCATCTAAGACCCCGTTGGGCGATCAAACGCATGGCAACGGCAAATCGAACTAAGTTAATGTGCGTACCGTGTGTTCTGTGTGTCGCCATGGTCACTGCTGCGTTCGTAGCTCTTTCGTCACGCACGTATTCGCATCGCCCTGCAGAAGTGCGCGCTCACATCGAACGATTGGGGGGAAGAGTCGTTTCAGAAGTTGTGGTGGAAGAGGCAGTCGGCCCCGAATGGCTTCATGAACTGTTTGGAAATGGCCCCCACGAATACGAGAATCTTGTAGAGGTTTACCTTTCCGACACGCAGACATCCGACAGCGATTGCGAAATTCTTTGTGCGATTGCGAGTATCGAGGAGCTGCGATTAGATGACACGGCAGTGACAGACGCAGGACTCGTGTGCATTCGTAACCTGGATCAGCTCAAGCTGTTATCCCTCGATGGCGTGCGAGTTGGAGATGAAGGTGTGAAGTTCCTTAGTGAGTTGTCATGCTTGGAAATACTGTCTCTTGCGGACACTGAAGTCGGCGACGGAGCCCTCAAGCATATCGGTGGACTCCAGAGACTGCGCATCCTGGACTTGGCGAATTCAAGAGTCACTGATGTGGGGCTTCGGGAACTCACTCGACTGGGCCAATTGTCGAGTCTACACTTGAATGGTACGTCAATTAGCGACATTGGTCTTCTTCAGCTGTCCGACATGCAGAGTCTCCAGTTTGTGTACGTGACGGGGTCACAGGTGACCGGGCACGGCGCGATTGCGCTTGAATCCGAGTTGCCTGGTTGTTCTGTCATATCCGACGACTGGGCTATATGGCGGGGACGTTGAACGAGATGGGGGCTATAGTGAGTGACGTTGGGCCGGACGCGAATTGTGGGCGACGCCAAATGTGAATCGGCGGCCGGGACACCCGGCCCTTGTATCTTACAAGCGACTGTAAACCCCAACGGTTTACGGTAGAAAGCAAACGTTGTTGTTCCGGCCCGCGGGCCGGAACAACAACGCGCGAGCGGCAGACCGTCCGGCCCTTGGTCTCAGAGACCGAAACGTAGCCTGGTCGCCGTTCGTCTTTCCTGCGTCATCCGGGACTTCGCCAGAGCCTGCAACCAACTCGCCAAAACCGACCGCATCGATGCCCGCATCATCGCCCGGTATGCCGACCGCATGGACCCGCGACCGACACAACCGGTTCCGAAAAACCG
>CAUZOL010000302.1:0-8622 GCA_963581435.1 Planctomycetota bacterium | reverse complement strand
GTATATAGCATTTCACAACACCCTTGCTTCTCCTCAGCAAGCGGTGAAAACACCAATGCTCCAATTATGCCAAGTTACCCAGTGTGGCGCAATCGCCCTGGGCTCACGTTCGAGTGGGATGAGGGTAAGGCTGAACTGAACCTGAAGCAGCATGGAGTGTCCTTTGAGGAAGCCGGCACGGTTTTCGGCGATCCGCTCTCATGCACGATTCCCGATCCTTTGCACTCCCAGGAAGAAGACCGGTTTGTGATAATTGGTGAGTCGCACGAGCGTCGCTTGATTGTTGTTGTGTTTACCGATCGTGACGAGACTATCCGCATCATCACTGCCCGGTGCGCAACCCGGCGTGAGAGGAAGAACTATGAAGAAGGCATCGACTGATAACAGCGAAAGTGAAATGCTGGATGAATATGATTTCAGCGAAGGTGTTCGCGGCAAGTATGCCCACCGATATGCCCAAGGCAGCAATGTGGTGGTGCTGCCGCCCGACTTGGCACAAGCATTCCCAACGGCCGAGGCGGTACACGATGCGCTCCGCGGCCTGGTGACGTTGGCGCAAAAGTCAGCGACGAAGTAACCCCGTAAACTTCAACTCCCCACATCGAACTCCACCCCTTGTGCCAACGGCAGCGAATCACCCCAGTTGACGGTGCAGGTTTGGCGGCGCATGTAGGCTTTCCAGGAGTCGGAGCCGGCTTCGCGGCCGCCGCCGGTTTCTTTTTCGCCGCCGAAGGCGCCGCCGATTTCGGCGCCTGACGTGCCAATGTTAACGTTGGCAATGCCGCAGTCGCTGCCAATGGGTGAGAGGAAGCGTTCGGCCTCCTGCATGCGGTCGGTGAAGATGGCAGACGAGAGTCCTTGCGCGACGCTGTTTTGGATTTCGATGGCCTCATCGAGTGTTTTGTACGTGAGGACGTACAGAATCGGGGCGAAGGTTTCTGTGGCGACGATGGGCATGTCGGCCGTCGCGCGGACGATTGTTGGTTCGACGAAATATCCCGGCCGGTCGGTGCGGTGGCCGCCGCAGACGATTTCTCCACCTTGCTCGCGAATCGTTTCAACCGCCTGCATCATCGTTTCTGCAGCGCGTTCGTTGGCAAGCGGTCCCATCAGCACGCCCTCTTCCCACGGATCGCCAATGTTGACGCTGTGGTAGGCGTTGGCCAGCCGTTCGACGAAAGTGTCGGCGATCGACTCGTGGACGATCAACCGCCGCAGGGAGGTGCATCGCTGTCCCGATGTGCCGACGGCTGCGAAGAGAACGCCGCGCAATGCCAAATCGAGGTCGGCCGATTCGGTCAGAATGATCGCGTTGTTGCCTCCCAATTCGAGCAGACAACGGCCGAGTCGCTGGGCAACAATCGGGCTGATCGCGCGGCCCATTTCGCAACTGCCGGTGGCCGAGATCAACGGCAGCCGCGCGTCGTCGGCCATCCATTGCCCAGTTTCAATTCCCGCGCCAACAGCCAATCCACAAATCGGCGGAATCTTCATTTCTGTCGTAACACGATCAACAATGTGCTGAACGGCGATGGCCGTCAATGGTGTTTGTGGTGACGGCTTCCAGATCGATGCGTCGCCACAGACAGCGGCGACGGCTGCGTTCCATGCCCAGACGGCAACCGGAAAGTTGAAAGCCGAGAGGATGCCGACGACGCCGAGCGGATGCCATTGTTCCATCATGCGATGCTGCGGCCGTTCGCTGGCGATGGTCAGTCCGTACAACTGTCGCGACAGCCCGACGGAGAAATCGCACATGTCGATCATCTCCTGGACTTCACCTTCGCCCTCGCTTTGGATTTTTCCCATTTCGAGCGTGACGAGCAGACCGAGATCGCGTTTGTCTTCACGCAATGCCATTCCCAACCGCCGCACAAATTCCCCGCGAACGGGAGCCGGCGTCATCCGCCAATCTTGAAACGCCTGTTGCGCAGATTCCACCACGCGTTCGTAATCATCTCGCGCAGCCGTCAACACCCGGGCAATTGGTTCGCCGGTGGCCGGATTGAGGGAAACCAGTTCCTCGCCGCCCGGTTTGTCGATCCAGCCGTCGGCATAGACGCCGCTGTTGACGTCGGAGATTCCCAGCCGTTTGAGTACGTCGTCGAACATTCGTTCTCTCCTCGTTCCCACGCTCTGCGGCTGTGTACGAATTGCCTTCAGCCCCAACGGGGCGCGCTCAACGACTTCACTCCAGTATGTTAGCGCGCCCCGTTGGGGCTATCTTTGCCACGGGAACCGATCCCAGGGCGTTGCCGTGGGCTGACATAGTGTGCCCCTTTGGGGCGAAAAACCAATTATTCTCAGCCGCAGAGCGTGGGAACGAGAATATCGGAAACTAATCATCCTGTGCTGCCGCAACGCCTGTTGTCTGCGTTGCAACCTCCGACAGCGCTTCATCCAGAATCGACACTGCGGTTTCCGCTTGCTCGCGGGTGATGACCAATGGTGGGCAGAAGCGGATGCTGTTCTTGCCGCAGCCTAACAGCAGCAACCCTTTGCGGAAACAGGATTGGACGATTTCGTTGCGTTCGTCGATTGCGCGTCGCTTGGTTTCGCGGTCGGTCACCAACTCGATGCCGATCATCAGGCCCTTGCCGCGGACGTCGCCAATGAGCGTGTGCTTCTGCTTCAATTTGTCGAGCCGGGTTAGCAGGAAGTTGCCGACTTGGGCAGCGTTTTCGATGAGTTCCTCTTCGAGCAGCGCGATGGTCTCCAGCGCTGCGGCACAACAAACCGGGTTGCCGCCAAAGGTGCTGGCGTGCGCACCGGGCGGCCAATCCATCACATCGGCTTTCGCGACGATTGCCCCCAACGGCATGCCCGAGGCGAGTCCCTTGGCCGTGCAGAGAATGTCCGGCTCGATGCCCCAGTGGTCAATCGCGAACATCTTGCCGGTACGTCCCATGCCGGCTTGCACTTCATCGACGACATAGAGAATGCCGTGCTTGTCGGCGAGTTGTTTCAGTTGTTGGTGGAACTCGGGCGGCGGGACAATGTATCCGCCTTCACCCTGAATCGGTTCGACGACGATCGCGGCCACTTCATCCGGCGCTAGATTACTGGTGAAGAGTCGGGATTCGATGAACTCGACAACAGCGCGACCGCAATCGTCCTCCGCCGATCCGTCGGCGCGGCGGTAAGGATCGGGATAGGGGACGTGGGTCACGCCGGGAACGAGTGGGCCAAATCCACGCCGCTGGATCGGTTTGCTCGCCGTCAGCGACAGCGCTCCCATTGTGCGGCCGTGAAACGCGCCTAAGAATGCGATGACATGTTGCCGACCCGTGTGATGCCGGGCCAACTTGAAAGCCGCTTCGACCGCTTCGGCTCCGGAATTGGTGAAGAAGACTTTCTTCGGTGTATTGCCCGGCGCGACGTCGGCGAGTTTTCGCGCGAGGTTTGACTGCGGCGCGTAGAAGAAGTCGGTGCCGGACATGTGGATGAGTTGTTCGGCCTGTCGCTGAATCGCTTCCACCACGCGCGGATGGCAGTGACCGGTTGCGCAAACCGCAATGCCCGACGTGAAATCGAGAAACAGGTTGCCGTCCACGTCCTGGATGACCGCCCCCTCGCCGCGTTTGACGGCCAATGGATAGTCACGCGTGTACGACGGCGACGTGTAACGCTCGTCCGTTTCGATTAACGCGCGGGCTTTTGGTCCCGGCAGTTCGGTGCGGATATTGGGAACGTTGGCGAACTGACTCGGAGTCGGCATGGCAGTTCCTTCATCTAGCTGCGAGTCAATGACTCGCAGTCTCTGCAATGCGTTGCATTGCAGCTGGGTGTACTTGTTCCAGTGGCCTGCACAGCAGGGGGATTCTCGCAGAAATCGCGAGACGTGTCAGCGGCAACTGAATCGTATATGTCCCTTGGTTCCAGTCAAGGCGGCATGTGTCTGATTGTTCGGTATTCGCGGGCCGGCGTCTGCCGTTCTGTTGGATTTGCAAGATGTTGCGTAGAATATGCAGCGGCTGATCCAGATCGGTCCAGACAGAACTTCGACGCGACACGTGGAAATGTTCAGCGCCGGCGGCGGTGCTGTTGTTCGACGACACGGGAATTCGCTGGAGTGAAATCATGTCAGGCAATTCGGGCAACCACGCAGAATCCGCGATGAAGGGACCACATGGCGTCATCGCCACGGTTGACGATCGTGAGCGTTTCACAGCCGAGCTGTTCGACGCGCTATGGTCACGATACCGCAAACGCGTGAGTTACGTTGTCGAGTACGAGCGGATCGTCCGCGAGGCCGGGGCGACGTTTGTGAACGACCACATTGCGCTGCGGACATTTGCCTGCCAACAACCGTTGACGGGAATTGCTTCCATCTCTCGCGTCTTCGAAGCGCTCGGTTATGCATCGGCCGGTTGCTACAACTTTCCGAACAAGCATCTCAGTGCCATTCACTTTCAGCATGCGAATCGTGAGTTTCCCAAGGTGTTCATTTCTGAGTTGCGAACGTGGGAATTGAGTCGGCCGGCGCAGCAGATCATTCAGAGAATCGTCGGCAGTCATCGGCTGGCGATTGGTGTCGAGACACTCGCGGCCATTTCCAACCTGTCCGCTGGAAACGCCGAGAATCGCCAGGCGTTACTCGACGCCGTTGTTAGCCAATTTCACGAGTTGCCCTGGGATGCTTCCGAGAAAGACGACGTGACCGCGCTGAATGACGAAAGCCAATACGCGGCTTGGGTCGCCGTGCATGGGTACAACGTCAATCACTTCACGTCGCTCATCAATTCGCACGGCATCGAGACGCTCGACGACATTGAGAAAACGATCGATGCTCTGCGAAAGGCGGGCGTGCCGATGAAGGCGGAGATCGAAGGAGCGGCGGGATCGAAGCTGCGACAATCGGCGACCGAGGCGGCGGTTATCGACGTCGCCGTTCGTGAAAACGGTCAGGAAGCCGTCATGCCCTGGTCCTACGCGTACATGGAATTGGCCGAACGCGGCGACATTGTCGATCCGGAAACGGGCAAGCCGACACGGTTCGAGGGATTTCTCGGCCCGCAGGCAACGCATCTGTTTGAGATGACGAAGGTGAAATAGGCGGTGATCGAAGAAACCCGGTTTTTTCAAAAATCGGGTTTCTGGCAGTCTCGCGTCCTCACGCCCATCGTTGTCTGAATCCCCCCAATTCGCCAAGTTGTTGCTTGCGTTCCAGACGCGATTATGCACAGAATCGGAAAACTGCACCGGAATTCCGTGATCCGATCTTCTCCGGTTGCGTTCTGACATCGTTCCCACACAACTGTGTTGCATACTTGCAACGTGTTGATTCGGCGCATCAGGCCGGTTCGGCTGTTCTGAAGCGAACGGTCGGCGGGATTGTTGTCGCGATCGGATTGACCGACCGCCCGAAGGAGCGCGGGATGCCTGAGTTTCTCGAACCAAGTTTTATGTGGCCCACCTTGCCGGCAACGGTGCTGGTGTTAGTGTGCTGCACGTATTGGCTGATGGTGATGTTGGGAGCGCTAACGGTTGACGCGCTTCATATCGATTTTCACGACATTCACTTCGACACCGACGTCGATGGGTCGCTGCTCGATTTGGGCTTTGTCCCCTTTCGGTTTCTGAATCTTGGCCGCGTGCCGTTGATGTTGTGGCTGAGCGTTTTCGGATTGTCGGCGTGGGTGGTTTCGCGGGTGATTTTGACCAATTTCGACCATTTGGAACCGCATAGCGGATTTGATTTTGCGAATGACTCGTTAGCAATCGTACGGGATTTCGCCATTGCTTCTGGCATTACCAAAATTCTGACACAACCGTTATGCGGGAAGTTCGACGCTGTTGAGCCAATTGGCTCGAAAGACCTGTTGGGAAAAACCTGCCGCATCTCAACAATTGAAGTAACGGAGAAGGGCGGAGAAGCCAACTTTGCGACCGGTGCCGCACCGTTGGTGCTGCATGTGAGAGCTGCTGAAGGAACATTGAATAAAGGCGATTTCGCCGAAATCGTCGATTACTCTCCGGAAGAAAACATTTATTTCGTCAAACGAGCGGAGCAAGAGGTGTAACCATGCCCGATATTACCACCATTCTGATCGGTGCAGCCGTCGTAGTAATAACTCTGATTGGACTTGCGACGCTCTTTTCCCGCTTCTACCGAAAACCGGGACCAGAGGAGGCGATCGTACGGACGGGCGTCAAGGGGTTGACGGTCTGCACTGGTCACGGCATGGTTGTCATTCCGTTGATCCAGGAAGCCCACGTGATGGACATGTCGGTCAAGCGGATCGAAATCGCCCGCGAAGGCGAAGACGGTCTGATCTGTCAGGACAACATTCGGGCCGATATCAAGGTCGCCTTTTTCGTCCGTGTCAACAATGCGACCGAAGACATCAAAGCGGTTGCCGAGATGCTCAATCCGCAACGGGCGTCGGACATCAACCAATTGCGTGAATTGTTCGAGGCGAAATTCTCCGAAGCACTCAAAACCGTCGGCAAGCAGTTCGACTTTGTCTCGCTGTACACCGACCGCGACAATTTCCGCGACAAGATCATCGCCGAAATCGGCACCGACCTGAACGGATATCGGCTCGATAATTGCCATATCGATTATCTGGAGCAAACCCGACTCGAGATGCTCAACCCGCACAATATTCTCGACGCCGAGGGTATCAAGAAGATTACCCAATTGACCACGGTTGAGAACATGGCACGGAATCACTTCGAGGTCGAAGAAGCCAAGACGATTAAGAAGCAGAACGTAGAACGCGACGAGACGCTGTACGAGCTCGAACGGCAACGCGTCGAAGCCGAGCAGAAACAGCAGCGGGAAATCGCCGAAATCACGGCCCGCGAACACGCCGAGGCGGCGAAGGTCCAGGAAGAGCAACGGTTGAAGGCCGAATCAGCCCGCATCGCCGCGGAAGAAGAAATCAAAGTTCGCGACGAAAACAAACAGCGGCAGATCATTGTCGCCATGCGTAACAAAGAACGGACCGACAAGGTCGAAATCGAGCGGGTGGAAAAAGACCGCCTGCTGGAAGTGACCGAACGCGAACGCGTCGTCGGGTTGGCCGACATTGAAAAAGAGAAGGCCATCGAAATCGAGAAGCGCAACATTCAAGAGGTGATCCGCGAGCGCCTCGCCGTTGAACGCGGCGTGGTCGAGGAACAGGAAAACATTAAGAACACCCAGGAATTCATGGGCGTCGATCGGCTGAAACGCGTGACGGTCACCACCGCCGAAGCGACCGCGCAGGAATCGTTGGTGAAACAAGTCAGAGCGGCGGAAGCCAGCAAGCAGTCGGCCGAATTTCAGGCCGAACAGGTTGTGGTCGAAGCCGAAGGCAAGCGGGCGGCCGCCGAAAAACAGATGCAGGCGACCAAGATGCTGGCCGAAGCGAAGACGGCCGATCACGCGGCGATCGGTTTAGGCGACGCCGAGGTCATTGTGGCCAAGGCGGACGCCAAAGAGAAAGACGGAACGGCCGAAGCGGCCGTCATTCAGCGGAAAGCCGTCGCCTCAGCGAAGGGCGAAGAGGCCAAAGCGGTTGCCGTCGAGAAGCTGGGAACGGCCGAAGCGACCGTCATGCAGCAGAAGTTCAGTTCCGAAGCGACTGGTATTGAAGAGAAGGCAAACGCCATGAGACTCTTCGATGAAGTCGGCAAGGAACACGAAGAATTCAAGCTGCGGCTGAACAAGGACAAGGACATCGAAATCGCGGCCATCGAAGCGCAGGAGCACATTGCCGAGGCACAGTCGAACATTGTCGGCGAGGCGCTCAAGTCGGCCCGCATCGACATTGTCGGCGGCGAGACGACGTTCTTCGACCAGATTGTCAGTGCGGTTAAGGGAGGCAAGGCCGTCGATCGGTTCGTCAACAACAGCGACGTTCTCACCGACGTGAAATCGACCTTCTTCAACGGCAAGCCCGAGAATTTCCGCGAGAGCCTGAAAGGATTCGTCTCGCAATTCGGGATGAATTTCGAGGATGTGAAGGACATGTCGGTTGCTGCCTTGATCGGCAAGATGCTGTTACAAGCCGACGACGCCGAGTCGAAAAATTCACTGCAAGGTTTGTTGAAAACGATTCGTGGTGCCGGTCTGGCGGACAAACGGGTCGCAATGCTCGGCGTCACCGCGAGTGCAGCGGCCGATTGAACGACTTCACTTAGCCCGCCGTGACCACACGGCGGGTCGGCCGGCAATGCGGCGTCAATTGACGATCGCACGTCGGCCGCCGGTGTATTCACCGGCGGCTAAATCCCTTGAGGCTAAATCGAGTCGCGACTCCTATGGCAACCGTCGAAAAAGAATCCGCCGTCCAAGCGGCCGAGCCGGAAATTGCGCTGGAGAGCAGCACTTACGAAATTATTCGTAACCGGCTTTCTGGCGAAGGAAAAGAACTGCGCAGCCGGCTGGAGACTCTGAACCACGCCCGCAAAGAGGTTTTCGGATCGATCGAAACCGTCTTGCTGGGGACGGAACGCGTTACGACTGGACACAACTGCGTTCCCCGCGACATGGTCGCCATCGGCAGCCGGTTCCTGTTTGGTTACAACGTGCATTTCGGGCTGAAAACCGAGCGCGGAGTTGCCGACGTCTTCTCCGTGTATGAGTTTCGCGAAAAGTCATTTCACGAATTGCCGCTGGACCTCATCAAAGGG
>CAUZOL010000301.1:0-8633 GCA_963581435.1 Planctomycetota bacterium | reverse complement strand
CCCCTGTCAATATTTTCCTTGCCATTCTTGTGGCCCAAGTGTCTCGTTCTGTGCCAAAATAAGTTCTGTAGGAATTGACACGCGGGCTTATCTGCGGGGCCGGGGTGAAATGACGCTTTCAGACTGCAGGTTGGCGATTCGGCAGGATTTGGGAATTTGGAATTGGATTTAGACTAGTCAGGGTTTGATGAGGGTCAGTTGTTTCGGGGGTTCCACGTAATCCAGCCTGATGGAATTATCGGGTAGTCAGCTATTTCTTTCGGTCGGTTCCTAATGGGATCGGTCGTTTTTTTCGTTTCATCATTTCATGCCTTCGCGATTGCGAAAGTGATTGTTTATGCGTACCGTGGGTCTATACGAATAAGCAGAACCCTGTTGTTCACGATGAGGCATGGGTACCTATGAATGCCCAGTTGAGCTTGGATGCGCGACCGGACAGACTCTCTCCACTGCACATTTCGCAATTCGCCGGTTCCGGTTGGCGGGCTTTTTATCTTGCTGGCACTTGTGTCGGTTGAACCGGCCATCGCGTTTTTTTAGCTGGCATTTACAGACCGATCGGCAACCGGTCGCGCTGACGCTGTTTCCCTGAAGTCATTTCCTCCCGGCAGCCGATTCTTCTGCTGTGGATCGAATCACATCTTATCCACGTCGGAACATTCCGATCCCCCCTTCCCCTCACTTTCGCACACCTGAGGACGTCGTTATGTCTCTGTTCATACGCGTACACCTCTGCGCTTTGATTCTCAGCTGCACGCCGTTTCTCGCTGCAGCGGAAGAAACCGGCAGGAACGAGTCGGCGGCGAATGAGCCGACACTCGACACCAACAACACAAACGATGAATCCGCGACAGAGATTATTTATTCCGACAGCGACATCCAATCGATCGACAACCTCTGCGAAACCAATTGTGATTCATGCGGCCATTGGTTACGCAGCGATAAACTCATCCTGCACGACCTGCGAGACGTGTGCTTGTTTGACGACGTGACACTCTCCACCGGCGGCGAGCTGCGATACCGTTACATCGACGAACAGGATCGCATTCGTCCCGGAGGCCCGGGCCGCAGCACGTACGATCTCTGGCGGTGGCGGCACTTCGTCCAATTGAACGTGAGTGATTGGGCACGTGTCTATGTCGAGGGAATTGACGCGTCGATCTTCGATGAAGAATTACCGATTCTCTCGATCGACAAAAACCGATGGGACCTGCTGTACGGCTACGCGGAAGTTCGAGTCCCCCTCTCTTGCGAAGCCGACACGTGGTACCGCTACGGTCGCCAGGAACTGCGTTACGGCAAACAGCGTCTGGTCTCTTCGCTCGACTGGGCGAATACGCGACGGAACTTTCAGGGCCATCGCCTGTATATGACAACCGGCGACTGGAACGTCGATCTCTTCACCGCCAATCCCGTCAACAGCACTACGCGTGAAATCGCAGTCACCGCTCAAGACAACGAACGTGACAAACCGGGACACGACGTCCAATTCACCGGCCTCTACACCACGTACAATGGTTATGAAAACCGCACACTCGATTTGTACTGGTTGTGGAAAGAAGACAGCCGCGCGATGCGTCAGCCCGTGGGCGGTCGTCGGCACACCGTCGGCATGCGTTACGGCGGCGAGATCCCCATCACCGATTGCTGCTGCGATGTCGCTCGCGTTTGGGACTTCGACATGGAAGGTGCCTACCAGTTCGGTTCCGATGCCGGCGCGGATGTCAGTGCCGGCTTCTTCTCAATCGTGGGTGGTCATCGCTGGAACAACATCGCCTGGCAACCGCGTATCGGCGGACTTTTCTATTGGGGATCGGGAGATGATGACCCCAACGACGGCGAAAGCAATACCTTCGACGTGCTGTATCCCTTCGGACACACATACTGGGGAATCATCGACAACCTCAGCGGGCAGAACCTGCTCGATTACAGCATTCAGGCCGACGTCAAACCAACCGATCGCCTGAAACTGAAGGCTGCATTTCACTTCTTTGATCGAGCGAAGACGAGCGATACTGCCTACAACGTGGCACGCGTTCCGTTTGGTGCCGTCGGCGGCAGCCGCGACATTGGTGAAGAACTCGACCTGATTGCATACTACGAGATCAATAAGAACCTCAACGTGCAGTTGGGCTACTCCTGGTTCTGGTACGGTGCCTTCGTCAACCAGAACCTGCCGCGAAACGACGCCAAGCAGTTGTACCTGATGACAACGCTGCAGTATTAGCGCTTTGTCAGTTGACAGATCACGCAACGCCTCACTCACGGGTGCCGCATGACTTGTACGGCACACGCCTTGTACGAGGGCTGCTTGGAATATGGGTCGAAGACCGCATCGGTTAGCCGGTTGACCGTGCGGTCGTGCATCGCCACAAAAACCTGGCCCCGCTGAATGCTCGGCGTGAGGAAAGCGCGCGCCTCAATCCGGCCGCGTTGCGACTTCACGATCACCCGCTCCCCCGGTCCAATCTGCAAACCTTCGGCATCGGCCGGATGGATTTCGACGATGAGATTTTTCGGATAAAGCTTCCGCAGTACGGCCGACTGCCGGGTTCGAGTCTGCGTATGCCACTGAGAAGCCGTCCCCCGTCCCGTGAGCAGGATGAACGGATAACGCTTCGTCGGCGGCTCACTGAGCGGTCGGGGTTCCTCGAACAGGAACCGCGCTTTGCCGTCGGGATGATAGAACCGACCATCCTCCAACAACCGCCGCTCCTGAACCGATTCGGTATCACCGGAAACAAGCGGCCATTGAATGCCGCCGCTTTGATCGATGTGCCGATAGTCTTCGATTCCGGTAATGTCGCACGGCTGTCCCGCCGAGCATTGTTTGAGAATCTGAAAGACGTCTGCGGGCGTCTGCCAACGCTCAAACATCTCGCCGCAGCCCCAGTAGTGCGCGACGAGTTTGAAGATATTGAAATCGGACAACGCCTGCCCCGGTGCCTTGGCCACCTTCTTGATTACACCGATGCGTCGTTCGGAGTTGATGAGGGTTCCTTCCTTTTCGCCCCAGCCGGCAGCCGGCAGAACGAGGTCCGCCATTTCTGCCGTCTCGGTGTTAGCATACATGTCCTGCACGACAAGAAAGTCGAGCCGATCGAGAATGTCGCGGCACTGGTTCTGATTAATCCAGGAGTGCGCGGGGTTCGTGCAAATGACCCACAGCCCTTTGATTTTTCCGCGGAGAATGCCCTCAATAATTTCGTTGTAGGCCCAACTATTCTCAGTGGGGATCGCAGCGGCGTCGATGTCGAGAACATCGGCAATCTTTTTTCGATGTTCGGCATTGGTGAAGTCATGTCCGCCCAGCAGATTGCTCGTGTTGCTGAAGAGCCGCGAACCCATCGCGTTGCACTGACCGGTTATGGAATTCGCACCGGTACCGGGTCGGCCAATATTGCCAGTCATCAGGGCGAGGTTGATAATCGCCTGCGCCGTGCGAACGCCTTGATAGCTTTGATTGACTCCCATCGTCCACCAGAAGGAAACACGCTTGCCACGGTGGATGGTCTCGGCGAATCGGTGAAGTTGTTCTGCGGTCAATCCCGTCTCACTGGCAACACGACCGTCGGTGAATGGCGCAACAAATTCGGCGAACTCGGCAAATTCGTTGGTGGCAGCTTCAATAAACCGGTGATCGATCCAGTCGTTCTCGATGAGAATGCGAGCGATGCCGTAGAGTAGAGATTGATCCGACTTGGGCGCGAGCGGCAGATGTTGGGTGGCGTTCATGGCCGTCTCGGTCATGCGGGGATCGACGACGATGATCTCCGGCTGATGCGGGTTTCGCATCACACGTTCCCACATAATAGGATGCGCGATGCAGAGGTTGCTGCCGACGAGCACGATCACATCCGACTCTTCAAAGTCGGCATACGTGTAAGGGGGGGCATCGAAACCGAAAGCCTGCTTGTAGGCGACCACCGATGTTGCCATGCATTAACTGCCGGGTGTCGATCAATTCGCCCGGCATCAGTCCGCTGAAGGGATGGGCAAACACATTGCGAATGTTGTCGTGCGCCGTCTGTTTGGCCGACAGTCCCACTTTGGCCAACCGTTCGACAACCTTGGGAATGTGTTCGATTCCCAACCCCTGAATCTGCAGGTTCGCACGGGTCGTCACATCGACAATGCCGTGTCCGTATTCATACGCAATGTGCGCAATTTCGCGTGCCTGCTTCGCCGTCAACTCGCCAGCAGTGATGCGAATGCGGCTCATGTACCGCCCTGCCCCATCCCGCTTGCGATACAAAAACCCGTGCCACTTCATCCGCTCCAGATCCGGCGCGGCAATCGATTTCATCGGCGTCGATGCACCGGCATGCCGTTCAACGTCGGACCAAACATCGAACGGATGCTTTTCAGATTTCCAGGTTTCGATTGGGTTGCTCATGTCGTTTCATTTGTCATCAGGTTCGATTGTTATTTTTGTCGCAGTTGTGATCGTTCAAGAACCGGAAGTCGCGCCAGCCAGTTCAACCGAGCGGCGCCGTTGCGATGCGGCTGCCTCGGTTGCCGTTCGTGCTTCGCTTTCGGCCGCTTCGCTGAAGTTCACTGAGAACGCAAGAAACGAACTGCAGGTAACAATTGCCCCCAGAATGAACAACGCCGTCGGCCACGAAATTGCGTCAGTCTTGAACAGAAAACCTGCCAACACCGCGCCGGCGTTCCCACCGGCTCCTACGATTCCCGCGACGGAACCAAGTGCCTTCTTGTTGACGAACGGCACAACGGAAAATGTGGCCCCGTTCGACATCTGCACGAAAGCCGCAAAGACGATCAATGCCGGAACGGCCAAGGCGAGTACGGTCATTTGCGAAAACAGCATCAACGACACGCCCTCGCAGAACAACGCGATGAACAGCCATCGCACGCGGCCTTGTAATCCCCAGCGAGCGCCACACTTGTCGCCGACTGCTCCGCCCAGCGTCCGCGCAAACAGATTCATCATGCCGTACAAGGCGGCAAACACACCCGCCAGCTTCACGGCATCCAACGTGTCCATCTGCTTGAAGAATGCAAAGTGATCGACAAAGTACAGGGCGGCAATGTTGTTAATTGTCAGCTCGATGCCAAAGCAGGTCGCGTAAATCACAAACAGCGCCCACACGCGGCGGTCTTTGCAGGCGGCGAGAAATGAGCCTTTCACCGCTTTCTTATCTGGCAGTTTGCCGCCCGCCCGCAACTCTTTGTAGTTGCCATCCGGCGTGTCTTGAGTGAGAAAAAATACGCCACGCCCGACAGCATGCAGACCACGCCGGCGACAATCATCGCCGTCCGCCAGCCCCAATATCCGCTCAAACCAAACGTGCCAATCAAAACGCCGAACAGCACGGGCATCGCCACCTGCGTCACCCCGCCGCCCATGTTGCCCCAACCGGCCGTCGTGGCATTCGCCGTGCCCACGCAATTCGGGGCGAACATAATCGACGTGTGGTATTGCGTGATGACAAACGATGCCCCGATGACACCGATCAACACGCGGGCCAACAGAAACGTTTCAAAGTTGTGCGCGAAACCAATTCCCATCACCGGCAACGCACCGAGAATCAGCAGCCATGTATACGCCAGCCGCGGCCCAATCCGGTCGCACAGCCAGCCAATAAACAATCGGGCGATCACCGTGATCGAGACCGAACCAATAATGCACCAGCCGACCTGCGATTGCGTCAGCGACATTTCCTGGCGGACAACCGACATCAACGGGGCGATGCCGAACCAGGCAAAGAAGCAAAGAAAGAACGCAAACCACGACATGTGGAATGCCCGCATTTGTGGAGTGTTGAAATCGAAGAGACGAATCCGGGTGGCTTTGTTCTGAACTTCCACTGTGTACGTAACCTTATCGCTGATTGGAGAGAATGCGGACGTTTTCCGTCGTCGGAAAATCATCCTGGGTTCAGCCGGAGAGACGCGACCGGCGACAGTCGGTGGGTCTCATCGCTGGCAGGGCTGACGATGGCATGACCAATGATCCGTGTTCCGTGCCGAGGCAGATTGCCTGTCGGCCGTTCGGTTCAATTGGCGTTTCCAAAAACTCGACGCGATGCGCGCGAGGTCCATTCCCAAGCAGGCGCATGGGCGAAACGTGTGAAGGCTGTGCATAACTGATTTCCGTTCCCTGGTATCATCAGATTTTCGTGCCTTCTTCGAGAGCGCTGCGTCAAAGGCAGTACCGCCGCAGTTTCCAACCACGACCGCGTACTTCGTGAATCAAGTTGAACAAACACAACGCAACTCGCGTGCCAATCCCGCACGAGCCTACAATTCCAGTCGAAAACCAACGTTTCGCCGCAGAAATCAGCCGTTTCCCAATTTGCGATTCCCACTCAGAGTGTGACCCACAAACCACCCAACCGCCCCCCATTTGCTCGCTTCTTAAGCAACCGTGCAAGCGGGAGGGTCACCGACAGGTTGGGAGGTTGTTGAAGAATTCTGGTAGAATCCAGATCGAATTAACTGGTTCCCAAGCTCCGGCTTGGGGACCCACTTGCCCGAAGCTCTGCTTCGACCGATGATACGAAACGCAAGACACTCGGCATCGCGGAAAACAGAGCTTCCGGCCCTTGTGTGGTATAGAAAATAGGCGTACCCAAGCCGGAGCTTGGGTACGAGTAAAATGAGCCAAACACTGGCGACACGCCAGTGCCACCCGCCCGCTTCGGCACTGTGGGTGACTGGGTTCGCTGACATTTCAATTCAGTTCTGAATGAGGTTCCCCGATGACGTTGGCAGGTAAAGTTGCGCTCATAACCGGTGGTGGTCGTGGCATCGGTCGCGCGATCGCGTTGGCCTTCGCGCACGAAGGGGCCGATGTTTGTGTCACCGCGCGTTCGGAGAGTGAAATCTCGACCGTCGCTGCAGAGATACAGGAATTGGGACGTCGCGGTATCGCTGAAACGGCCGATGTTGCCGACCGGGCGCAAGTTGAAGCGATGGTTGAAGCGACGGCAACCCAACTGGGGCGAATCGACATCGTCGTCAACAACGCGGGCGGCGGGTTGGAGCGCACACTCGTCGGCGACGACGATCCCGACGTTTGGGCGAACGTGATCGAGATCAATCTGCTGGGTACGTACTACTGTTCGCGGGCTGTGCTGCCGCATTTGCGAAACGCGGGCGGCGGGGCGATTATCAATGTCGGCTCCGGCATGGGGCATCAGGCTCGAAAAACAAACAGCTCCTACAATGCATCGAAGGCGGCCGTCTGGATGTTCACCCGCTGTCTGGCCTTGGAAGTGTGGGAAGACAACATCACCGTCAACGAGTTGATTCCCGGCCCGGTTTACACCGAATTGACGTCGGAGATTTTCGAGGCCGACAAACCGCATCCCGCCATCAACAGCGAATGGGTCAAACAGCCCGAAGATGTCGTTCCGCTCGCGTTGTTTCTCGCAGCACAACAACAGAACGGCCCCACCGGCCAATCATTCAGCTTGGCACGCCGACCGATTTGAAGGAACGAGTGCAAGTCGCTTACGGACTACTCGGAACAGCAAACCTCAGTGTTGATCCAGGCGCCATCAATCTCTTCTTCCACGTCAACGTATTCCTCGTCGCCGTCAAGAACCGAGGGAACACTGAATGAGATTGTGTAGCTGATCTCGCCCTCGGGATCGATGGCGACACCGAGATAGAACGGCAGGCAGTCGCCCGGGCCGACCTCTGATGTTTCGTCCAAATAACCGTTCGCTGCCAACTCGCGTGCCACCAGTTCGGTCAGTCGTGGGTGCCTCGTCTCCCAGTCATCGGAAACCGACTGGGCCGCCGCAGCGAATCGATCGATGCCTGCAGTCGCTTCACCGGTTTCAAGGAAGATATCAATTTCGACATCACCCAATTGATGCTTGCACGTGTGCCAGGCTGTGTCTGCATCGAATATCAGTTGCCCAAGTTTTGGCATTGCTGGTTCGTCCCCTTTGATTCACAGTGCCTTGAGTCGGCGAACTTGCTTGTTTCTCAACCGATCGCAATAAGAATACTCGGTCGAGCGCGTGTGTCAACATTTGCACAAAACCGGCGTTCAGAAACGGCCGTTACCAGTCGCGCTGCAACAGCCACAGGAAAACTCCCAGGCTCCCAATCAACCCAAGTCCGATGTGCAATGGACCGTTGCCGATTAACCCGGCCAATGTGTTGCCGCGCGCAATCGGCCAGAAGGGATGCATGTCGCGGTGCATCAGGCTGTCGAGCAGAATATGTGTCACGCCACCGGTCACGCCGGCAATCAGCGATTCGGACAACTGCCGACGGGGCGTCGTTGAAGTGATTTTTTGAACCCATCGCCAGCCTGTGGGCAGAACGCGAACCGCGATCCGTACGACACAGAACATCAGCAGTCCGGCCAATACGCCCATTGCCGTTCCGCCGAGATACGTATGCAGATACCGGTGAATCGGTGGATCGTGGCGGTAAAGATAGTACAGCACTTCAATGTCGATAAGGACGTTGGCCACAATGAACGACGTCAGCCAGAATCCCCGAACTTGACATGCCTTGACGAGGGTGGATGTCCATTTTGACGATTCGTATGCGCAGCGTGAAGCGGCTCGACGGTTGTATTCGCGGGTTGGCGTGCGAGCGAATTGAGCGGACCGAAGGATTCGGTGGCCACGCGACTTCGTCGGAGT
>CAUZOL010000300.1:0-8656 GCA_963581435.1 Planctomycetota bacterium | reverse complement strand
CGCTTCGCTCCTCGGTGAGATTCTCAGGATGGTACAACAGTAACTGACGCAGGCCGGTGAGGCTTCGGTCACCCGCCCTTTGCACGTCCCCCGGCCCATCGCTTACCGCGTCACTCGCTGGACGTTTACCGCGTTAACGCCATACCGCCCGCCCGTCATTTCGTCGCGCGATCATGTGTCATTTAGCCTGTAGTCGCCCGTCATTGGATCGTAGATCAGCAGTCCCGTTTGAACCGGTGCGGGCGTGCTGGTGACCGCCTCGGAGTCGCCTTCGTCGAAATGCGCCTCGGCCTCGGAAGCGTTGTCGGCAGGCATCCCGATGAGTGGTTCCCCTTGTTGCTGCCGACGCGAGTTCACCCACGACAACAGAGAACTCAAGTCGCGCGAATCGTATTCGCCGCGTTGGGCATACGCCTTGGCGGTGCCTCCAGAAATCCCAGCCAAGCGGCCGATAACGTCGTAATCGATCTTTACCAGCGTGTTCCGGCTTCCCTTTGGTCTCATGGCCTACCTCCACATTCATGGACCCACAACCGCAAGTGAGATTTGCTCGTCAGTTCACACCCTCATCCGCGGGACTCCAAGACGCCACCCCACCCATGCCGGTTCGTTTTCCGGTGACCTCGCGCGGAAGCCATTCGTCGCCACGGACGCGGGTTGCCCTGGACCGTCCAGAAAGCCAACCGACGCGCCCCGGCTGGCCGTCAACGTCGGCAACACACGTCAATTCGCACGACGCGCCAAGCCACTCCAGCCGGCTCGGACGACCGAACACTCACGCCGATGCCTCCAAATGTCTTACAGGGCCAGATACTGGCGCTGGCTGTGCTGTCTGCTGGAAGCCAATCGATGCCAATCGTTCTCGTTCCGCATCCGAAACCTGCCGCCGTCGTCTGGGCTTCACGATTGCCGCGACTTCATCGAAGTCAGCAGCATAGAACGTCACTGCCAGAAAGCTGTCGCCCTCTTGGCAAGTCGTCGTGCAGCCGAGATGACGCAACCGGTTCGCTGTTACCCGCCTGTCCGATGAGGAGAACCAGCGACGTCAGCGGGATCTTGTTGCAACTGTCAAATCGCTTGGCCTTCAGACCTTAACCGGCTTGGGTGTCCCTGACGAAGGGACCGGCATTTCCCAAGGGGACTACGAGTTGGTCTACAACGACCTGTTTCGCGCGGTGCATGACTACTACGGCCATGCCTCGGAAGGAAACGAGTTCGGGCCAGTTGGCGAAGAGAGGGCATGGGCGAAAAGCACGCCAGTGCACACGACCTGCGGCGGTCGTTCGGTGAGCGCTGGGCACCACGGGTGATGCCACAGATTTTGATGCAACTGATGCGTCACGAAAGCATCGAGACGACGCTGAAATTCTACGTCGGTCGGAACGCTGAAACCACGGCCGAAGCGCTGTGGCAGGCCGTTTCAGGTAACACATCAGGTAACAGAGCAGCAAAATCGTCATCCGCAAACGAAGAAACCCTGCCGGAACTCGATAGTTCGACAGGGTTTGCGAAGTAGCGGAGGAGGGACTCGAAGTATGCGTGGAATTCGCGGGGAAAACGTACATTCTTGCAACTGCTGGGGATTCACGGGGGATAATTCGTGCCGAACGGCCCTGATTCGGCAGCGCTGACGCCGCGTTTGAAGGCCATCCTGGCGATGGTCATGGCTGCTGGTGCGGAGGGCTGACCGGATGCAAACACGGCTCTTGGCTTCTATGGCTCACGACGCGCCCAGTAGGGCATTCTGCACGCTCGAAGGTCAAGACGACCCGGAAACCGTCCGCCAGCTTCGGCGGCTCGGTGAAGGCTCGCGATGAACAGCGGGCGGGACGGTGACGAACGGCTGGCGAGGCTCTCGGGCGCGGTCAAATCAGCAACTACGCCGACGTCTCGGTTGCTTCTCGACTCTTCCGCCTGACATGGATCGCCTGGGGTGGAGTGAACTCACAAATGAAGCTCCGGATTGTCCTGACAGACGGCAGGACAGATTGTCATTCAGGAGAAACATAATTCACGTTATGGAAATTTGAATGAGCTTCTGCCATTATTGGGGCTGAAGTTGCACATCCCATCGTCGCGGACTGACATCTCCCCAGCCATCGACAATACCTGCATTAAACTGCTCGAGGAAACATTGATGAAACTGCAAGTCGTTGTGCGCGAAGGCGCGAATCGCGGACGAGTGTTCAAACTTGTTGACGGTCAATCGTTGACCATTGGTCGAGGGAAAGACACTGACACAGCACTTGATGATGTGAGCACGTCGAGAAGGCATTGCAAGATCACTGCCGAGGATGGGAAGGTGGTGCTGACCGACACCGGCAGCGCGAGCGGCACGTTCGTCAACGGCAAGAAAGTCTCTGAAGCAACTCTGGCAGTCGGTGATTTAATCACCGTCGGAGACACAGTGCTTCTGTTGCGTGATCATCAGCTGATGGATGGGCAGTCGATCGGCCTGGCATCGTTGACTGCCGATGAGGTCGCAGCAGAAGCAAAGCAATCGAACGATGCAAAGATTGCTTCTGGTTCCGAAGCTGCCGCAGAGCCGAAAGAATTCGCCCAGGCCAAGGACCCTGCCGACGAGTGGATCGGGAAGACGGTTCACCGTTACAAGATTTCCAAATTGATTGCAAACGGCTCGACCGGGACGGTGTATCTCGCAGACTTCGCCGAGAAAAACGAAGAAGTCGCGCTGAAGGTCTTCGATCTCGACGCTTCGAGGGATAGCGACGATATGCAACGTTTCGTGCGTGGGATGAAGACGATGTTTCCAATTCGGCATCCCAACATCGTCAGAATTTACAATGCCGGAGAAACCGACGGGCGTTGTTGGGTCGCCATGGAATATGTGGATGGTGAGAATCTGTCAGATATCATCGAGCGAACTGGCACGCTGGGGATGATGGATTGGCCCGACGCATTCAAAGTGACGGTTGGCATCGCTCGAGCCCTTGAAGCAGCCGGTGAGCATCAGATCATCCACCGCAACATCACCCCGCAGAATATCCTCGTGCGTAAATCGGACAAGGTCGCAAAATTGGGTGACCTGATGTTGGCGAAAGCGCTCGATGGAGCCCAGGCCAAGCAGATCACAGCCGCCGGTGATCTTGTGGGGGATATCTCATACATGTCGCCGGAAAGGGTCGCAAGTCTCGATAACGTTGATTGCCGATCCGACATTTACAGCTTGGGAGCTACGGTTTATGCGCTGTTGACCGGACGTCCGCCGTTTGAAAGTAAATCACTGCCGTCGCTGATGATGAAGATTCGCGACGAAGATCCGCCGTCCCCGAAACAATTTCAGTTGTCGATCAACGACATGTTTGAAGGTGTTGTGCTGAGGATGCTGGCAAAGCGACCCGATGACCGATTTCAAACACCGACTGAACTGCTACGAGACCTGGAGCGAATTGGGAAATTCAATTCGATCCAGTTTTGAACTGATTGTCTGAGTTCAGCAAATCAACGAATACAATCACTAACCAAATCATCTACCGAGTCATTGCGCGATTCAGCGAGACTCGCGTGATATAGGGCCAGAGCATGGGCGACACCTTGAGAGACGGCAGGGATGAAATTCCGGAGGCGGATGACGAAGGTGCAAATTTGGATCCCAAGTCCGGTGATATGCATGACGATATCACCATTCCTCCGACGGCAGCGCGGACATCTGTCGATTCTCCCGGCCTCCATGACGACGCGACGCTGTCGCCAAAGAGCGCTATGGCTCTCTCCCTCGAACAATTCGTCTCCATTCTCACCCAAAGTGGGGTGATGTCCGACGATGACTTCACTTCGTTTTTGGAGACTCTTCCCGACAAGCCGAAAACTACCGAGGATTTGGCGAAGGAACTGGTTCAGGCCAAGAAGCTCACCAAGTACCAGACGCAACTGATCTATCAGGGCACAGGGCTGACTCTGGGCAACTACCTGATTCTGGACAAAATCGGTGAGGGCGGGATGGGGCAGGTGTATCTGGCTGAACACCGACGCATGGGGAGACGAGTGGCTCTCAAAACGCTGCCGAAAAGCCTCTCGACAGATACGCAGGCTATTCAACGGTTCCAGCGGGAAGTCAAAGCCGCCGCCAAGCTGTCGCATCCCAACATCGTGACTGCATACGATGCTGACGAAGTTAAACGCTCATTCGGCCCAATTCTGTCCGCGAAACTCGTCGAATCCCGGACACACCGTAATACCACCCTTTTAGCGGCCTCTCTACCTGCACGCGAATCTCATACGTTTTTGCGGAATCGGGCTCGACCTGACGATTCCGACAGAGACGGGCTTTTGCCTGCACGTTTTAACCAACGTATGTCCGGACTTATTGACAAGGACTATAACGCTCGCGACACCACGTCGTATCGACGCCCTTCGATCAGACAAGCTCACGAAGGCGATGGTTGCATCTGCGTTGAAAGCGGGTGGTAGAAAGTATGATTGCATCATCACAATTGAGTCTCACGGAGCAAATCCAAATGGTCCCCGGCTTGAATGTCAGGCGGCCGTGTGAGACGATCGCGAGAACCTGCGCATGAACGTCGTGGCGGACAGCACAGTTAGCTTTCTGCGGGCTGTTTGAGTTGGAGGCGATCACTCTTTGAGCCAGTTGAGGTCTCTTTATGTTGTCCATTCTCGGGGAACGGTCTTTCGGAAGTCGCGCCGTCAATCGACGCGAATGGCTACGGGTGGGGGGGTTAAACTCCTTAGGGCTGTCGCTGCCCACGCTGCTGGCTTCGAACGCCCGGGCCAAGGTGGGCAGCACCGACGATCCCACGTTCGGCCGGGCGAAAAACGTAATCTATCTCTACTTGGCAGGCGGCGCGCCTCAGCACGAGACCTTCGATCCCAAGCCGGATGCACCGGCGGCAGTCCGCGGTTCGTTTCATTCCATCCATACCAACGTACCGGGAATCGACTTTTGTGAACTGCTGCCGCGGACGGCACGCATTGCCGACAAATTGGCAATCTGCCGGGCAATGTCGACCAACGACAACACGCACTCGACGAGCGGCTATTGGGTGCTGACCGGCTTCAAGTACCGCGGCACCAATGCCCGTGAAATTCAACCGACCGATTGGCCTCATATCGGTTCGGTGGTGAAGATGCTCAAGCCGAGCGATACAGTGCCGTTCAGCTTTGCGTGGCTGCCCGAACCAATTGTTGCCAACCCCGGCGTGCTGACCTCCGGTCAGACGGGCGGATTCCTGGGCCCGCGGTGGGACCCCGAGCGGTTCACCTGTGATCCCCAGGCTGAGAAATTCACTGTCAAGGAGTTCCAACTGCCCGGCGACATGCCGCCGCTACGACTCTCTCGGCGCGTCACGTTGCTGGAGCAGGTGGATGGTCATCTCCGTCGGGTGGAACAAACCGCAAGCGTGCGTGAATATGATCGGTTGCAGCAGGAAGCGCTCGGCGTCCTGACCACCGGGAAGGCCCGCACCGCCTTCGCGATCGACAAGGAACCGGTCGAATTGCGCGACCGCTATGGCCGGGGCAAATGGGGGCAAAGTGTATTGCTGGCCCGCCGCTTGATCGAAGCGGGTGTGCGCTTCGTCCACGTCCAATGGCCGCGCGAACCGGGGGACCTCAGCTCGGGCGCCCCCTTGTGGGACACGCACGCGAACAATGACAAACGGTTAAAATCCGTGCTGTGTCCACAGTTCGACGTCGGCTTCACCGCGCTGATTGAGGATCTCGAATCCCGAGGCCTGCTCGACGAGACGCTGGTGGTTGCCGCCGGCGAATTCGGCCGCACACCGAAGTTCAACGGCAACGCGGGCCGCGACCATTGGGGGAACGTCTTCAGTTTCGCGCTGGCTGGCGCTGGTATTTCTGGTGGACAGGTCTACGGAGCGAGCGACGCCAACGGAGCCTACCCCCACAGCGGCCGCATCCTGCCGCAGGAACTCGCGGCGACGATCTTTCATCTACTGGGAATCGGTCACAACGCAACCATGCTCGACCGAAGCAGACGGCCGACGCACATTTGCAATGCAGAACCGCTGTACCAGTTACTGGGCAGCAAGCCGGCCACGGCACAGCGACGCCCGCCAACCGGCGAGGTCGGTCCCATTCCCGATTTTCTGCCGATCCATGCCAAGAAACCGAGTTGAATCGTACGCAGTGTTTCAGCAACGTACTTTGCGTGCTCCATTTTGAAAAAATGAAACGAAAGCGCACTTCGTTGTTTGGACGATCTTGCTGGCCGGCGTATTGAATCTGCCACACCGCGAATTGTCTGCTGCCGAGCTGGCCTCGGGGATTAGATCAAGGCCGACGGCACGATTGTCCGAAACCTCGGGGCGAAGCTGGACCCGTTATTCGGCACCGTCGATTGAAGTTGGCCACCGGCAGTCCCAAACATCGCTGGATGATTGTAAGCTCCATATGGAAAGACATGGGACGGCTGCCGCTCACCGAACGATTGCTCGTCTGTGACGCTGGGAGAGAGGATTCACACCAAGGCAGAGATTGGCTTGCCGTCGCTGAGCATCGGAGTCGGTCGGCCCGCTTGGTCGCGGAATGACGTCTCCGGGGGGATTCCCAGCACATGGAACACGGTCGCCATCAAATCCTGCGGGGTGACCAGACTCGATTTTGGAACTTCAGCCTTGGTTGACGACTCGCCCACTGTCTGACCGACCTTCAATCCGCCGCCCGAAACCGCCAACGTACTGAGGCGACCCCAATGGTCGCGACCGGCTCGTTTATTAATACGTGGGGTGCGGCCGAATTCTCCAGAGATGACCAGCATGATCTTCTCGTCCAGGCCGCGTTGGTAGATGTCCTCAACGAACGCGGAAACGGCACGATCGACCTCAGTTCCACGACGATTCATGCCGCCTTTCACGTTGCCGTGCATGTCCCATCCCTGCAATGACACGGCGACAAATCCACAACCCGCTTCGCACAGTCGACGAGCCGTCAACATCGACGCACCGAGACCGCCGCCGTATTTGGCGACAACTTTGGAGTCTTCCTTGGCCAAATCAAATGCCTGAGGAGCTTTGCCGAGAACCAGATTCAATGCCTGCTGATTCAACCCGTCGATACCTTTCATCATCCCGCTGGCATCCACGTCCCGTTTCAAACGGTCCAGACTTCGCAGCAGAGTGCGACGATCATCCAAGCGGGCGACCTTCATCGAGAGGTCCATGTTTTTTCGGGCCTGCCCGCCTGGGGTGAATGGAGCATAAGCCTTGCCCAACCACGCTGGCCCTGAAATCAGGGGGACGGCGGTGTTGAAACCGATCTGGCCGTTACGTACGTAGGTCGGCATTCCCGACACGGGATGATTTGGTCCGCGCAATCGGGATACGATTGAGCCCAAGCCAGGACGATTCGACTTTTCGCTGTAGCCAGTGTTGACCCAATATGCCCCACGGTTGTGACTGCTGGTGGGGACGGAGAAGGATCGCACAAACGCCATCTTGTCGGCGACCTTTGCCATCCGGCTAAAATTTCCTCCCAGCGTCACACCGGGCAAAACGGTCTTAACTTCGCCGGTCACGCTGCGGAACTCCGACGGCGCTGTCATTTTCGGGTCGAATGTCTCGATATGGGTGGGACCACCGTTGAGCCACAACCACACGACCGACGTATCTTCGGATGATCGCTGCGAATTCGCCGCCGTCGTCCGATTCGCGAGCAAATGGGGAAGCGTCAGCCCGCCCGCTCCTAAAGCTCCCGCTTGAATGAAATTCCTGCGGCTCTGGCCGTCACAAGTACGACTCGATTCATTCGTGAATACTGTCAGCATGTCAATATCCTAACCAGAAGAAGATGGAAACTGTGGGCCGATCCATCGTGTTTCTATTATCGGCTTGAATCATACATCAACATTCGCCGATCCTTCAATGCCGGTCGGCGGACTTGGGCGATTGTGGTCGAAAACAGCCAGCCGGAGCCTTCGCTGTTTGTCGTCACAATGGTGCCGCACTCAGTCGGTCTGTGGTCAGGCCGGCAAGTGATGGAACGTGCCTTGGTCGGCAACACCGCAGGCAATTCGTAAAACTTGAAACTGCCGGAGGTTGGACAAACCGATGCGGCTTAGCGTTTCACCCAACTGCAGGCGGTGAAAACGACCTCTGCAGACTCGTCCCAACCGCCGATCTGAGTTAGGCCGACCACGATTCGAGCCCGATTCTGTCCGCGAAACCCGTCGAATCGCGGACACGCCGTTTAACGACCGTTTTTGCGAAATTGGTATAGGCACTTTGGCGCGGCCGGATTCACGCGCGACGACGAGTCGATGATCTCGCTTGTTCCTGTTCAGGCGGTCAATGCGCCCAATGGGCAACGACGAAAGGCCATCCAACCAGCGCCTCGCGCGGGCGCGCGCTCGCGCGTGGGGGCGAGAGACGAATTCTCCCCGTCTCCCTCCCCGCCCCTGCACACGTCCCCCGGCCCATCACTTACCGCGTCACTCGCTGGACATTTACCGCGTTAACGCCATACCGCCCGCCCGTCATTTCGTCGCGAGATCATGTGTCATTTATTCGGTAATCGCCCGTCATTGGGTCGTAGATCAGCAGTCCCGTTTGAACCGGTGCGAGCGTGCTGGTGACCGCCTCGGAGTCGCCTTCGTCGAAATGTGCCTCGGCCTCGGAAGCGTTGTCGGCAGGCATCCCGATGAGTGGTTCCCCTTGTTGCT
>CAUZOL010000299.1:0-8712 GCA_963581435.1 Planctomycetota bacterium | reverse complement strand
ACCAACAGCGGCGAGACGTTGTGCAATGCGATTTGCAGAAGCACAGGCGGACGCAATCTGATAAAAAGCGGATTCGAATCCGACATTCACCGCGCCGCCGATGTAAACCGATTCGACATCGTCCCCCAATACAATTCACACGAAAACACAATCACAACCACCGTTTAGCCGCGACCGGGCACCGACCGAAGGTTGGTCCGGAAGCGCGCTCGAGGACCACAACATGCAACAGAAAACGATGGAAGCAATCGTCGCCCTCTGCAAACGGCGCGGCTTTATTTTTCAGTCGTCCGAAATTTATGGCGGCATCAACGGTTTCTGGGATTACGGGCCGTTGGGTGTGGAACTCAAACGCAACGTCCGCGAGGCGTGGTGGCGCGACATGATCACCAACCACGACGACCTTAATGTCTGCGAAGGCGCTCCGACGTCCTACCAGATGACCGGCATGGAAACGTCGATCATCATGCACCCCAACGTCTGGAAGTCGTCCGGTCATTATGACCTGTTTCATGATTTCATGGTCGATTGCCGCGAATGCAATTCCCGCTTTCGGGCCGATCATGTCTGCAGCAGCGAATGCCCACTCAAGCCGAGTAAACATCCCGGCGAACACGACAAGTGCAGCCTGACCGAGCCGCGTGAATTCAACCTGATGTTCAAGACGATTCTCGGCGCGATGGGTACTGAAGAGGATACCGCGTTTCTGCGGCCGGAAACCGCGCAGGGCATGTTCGTCAACTTCAAGAACGTCTGCGATTCCAGCCGGGTGAAGGTGCCCTTCGGCATTGCCCAGGTTGGCAAGAGTTTTCGTAATGAAATCACGCCACGCAATTTCACGTTTCGTTCGCGCGAGTTCGAACAGATGGAGATGGAGTTTTTCTGTCATCCCGAGGAGTCGCGCAAGTGGTACGAATACTGGCGCGACCGCCGGTACAACTGGTACATTAATCTGGGAATTACCGGCGACAAACTGATTCTCCGCGATCATGAAGAGGCCGAACTGGCCCATTATTCGGTGGGAACAGCCGACATTGAGTACGCGTTCCCGTTCCTCGAAGCCGGCGAATACGGCGAACTGGAAGGCGTCGCCCATCGCGGCAACTTCGATTTGCGTTCGCACATGGAAGGCAAACTGACGAAGGACGACGAGGGCAATCTCATTGTCGAATTGGATGAGAACGGCCAGCCGAAATACCGCGGCAGCGGCAAAGACCTCACCTATTACGACGACGATGCGTTTCTGCGCGACAAGGAATCGCTGGGCCTGAAATCGTTCAAGGCGTATTGCGAACAGCGCAAAGAAGAAGCCGATCCCGGTGCGCCGTATCGCTACATTCCGCACGTGATTGAGCCGGCCGCTGGTGCCGACCGCGCAACGCTCGCCTTCATCTGCGAAGCCTTCACCGAAGACGAAGCGCCCGACGATAAGGGCAAAATGCAAAAGCGGACCGTCATGCAGTTTCATCCGCAACTGGCCCCAATCAAGGCAGCGGTCTTCCCGTTGATTAAGAAAGAGGGCATGCCGGAAAAGGCGGCCGCGATTTACGGTGCCTTGAAGAAAGCGGGCGTCGCCGCGTATTACGATCAACAGGGCGCCATCGGCCGTCGTTATCGGCGGCAGGACGAAATCGGCACGCCGTTCTGTCTCACCGTCGATGGCGAAACGGCAAACGACAACTGCGTCACACTCCGCGACCGCGACACGCTCGCCCAGGATCGCGTGCCGATTGATGATGTGGTTGCGGAAATCCAACGGCGCGTTGACGGCTGAAATTGAAGTGGTTCAAAGCCCCTTAATAATCGCGATTCCAACTCCGGCAGCGATGACAATCAGAAAAACAAACAGCAGACCGAATAGCACGGTTTTTGTGCTTGCCGGCATTTGTTCGTCGAAGGTGGTACGGTAGGGATCGAAGTCGATTGCAGCGTCGTTGCGCTGTTCGCCGGCGCGACGTTTCAATCGAATTCGTTGGTGGTCAAATTTTTCGACAAGCACCCAACCGGCCTGCGACTCCTGTTCGAGGATTTCCGCCATCTGGTCTGGATCGCGAAACGCCTCGTACGAAGATCGAAGAATTTTGAACTCCCAATCGTCTTCCAGATCTTGCGAAGAATATGACGTCATTTCTTCTTCCTCTTGTTGTTGCAGGCGTTGCTGTTCCGCCGCCGCCGCTGTGGCGGCCGTAGAAGCAGTAAGTGCCGCCGACATTGCAGGATTCATCATTGCCCCCTGTTTGGCTGGCTGATTGCCGCTCGTTGAGCCATCACACTGAATTAGCGTCAATAGACTGCCGTCACTGGATTGAACGAAATCGATTCCATTGCGGTTCAGTCGTTCTTGACCATTTCGCGTCCCGTTCGCATAATAAACGTGCTTCCAACACGGGCCGTGTTAAGGAGATATCACGATGCGTTGTGCGCTAAGCGTGTTAACGTTGTCGGCGAGCCTGTTTCTGTCGCTCGCCGCCGAGGCTTATTCCCAGGGATCGTTCCGTTATCCCAAGGTGTACGGTCCGACCGGAAGTTTGTACGGACCGACACAGGCCCACTACCAATACCAACGGCAATACGGCCGGCCGTGGCATGGGTATGGCGGGCTGACGGCAAACGCGGGACGTAGGTACTCGCCGCAGTACCGTTCACGCAGCTACGGATACCGATCGTATTTGCCCCACGGCTATTCATCATTTGGCGGCTATTCGTCCTATGGCGGCTACGGGTACGGCGGGTTTATCGGAAATTCCGGCTATCACGATCATCGTCCGGTTTACAGCTACATTCCAATGGCCCCGATTGTTCTGCAAGGACATCCACAATTCATCGGTCCCAGTCCGTTCAACAACAGCGTACTGCAGAACGCGCAGATTGAAAACGACAAACGCTGGGGCCAGCAACTCATCATCGAGCCGCAGGTAAAAACCGTCGATCGGAAGATCAAGGAATCGACACCCGCAGCACAATTGAAAAGTTTGCGCGCCCAATCGCAGGGCGACGAGTGGTTCCGCAAGGGAAACTATCTGCAGGCCTATTCACGGTACAAAAAAGCCGTAGCGGAGGCCGATGACCGGGCGGTTGCGCACTTCCGATTGGCCTATTGTCTGGTGGCCATGGGACGATACGACCGAGCGGTGGCCGAGATGAAACGCGGCCTGAAAATCGACCCCACTTGGCCGGTGACCGGCGAGAGTTTGTTGCTGGTGTTCGGGGCCGACAATGTGCTGGCAAAGACATCCACCGTGTCACAGGTCACTGCTTGGGTTCGCGAAGACATTCGCGATCCTGATCGACTGTTTCTGATCGGCGTGCTGATGCATTTCGACGACGATGACCGGGCGGTCAAGTTTTTCGAGGTGGCCATTCGGTTAACCGGCGGCGGCGATCATCTCGTCGCTTTCCTCAAGCAACCGGAGAAAGCGGGCGGTCCGCAGCAAGCGGTTCCGCAGATCCAACCGAAACCGGCACCGCCAAAGCCTGGAATCGTCCCCAAGCAGCCGGAAGGCCCGCTGTTACCACCCGTTCCGTCGCCCTAACTTGCCAGCAACCGTCCCGTGGCGGGGACACGGCCCGCGAGAGGGCTGGATAAATGGAACGTTTGGGGTGACTGGGTCGCCGATTGATGGGATGATCGTTCCGTCAATTGTGACCGGTTTCACAAAGTGCGCTACCTTCCCGTGTCGATATATATATTAGACACGGAATCCTGTCCTTAATACAGGGAGGGTAGAAATGAAGAAACTTGGGCAACTTACGTTGTGTTTGGCAATTGCGGCGCTCACGGTGATCGGCGTCGCCGGATGCCAGAGCGGTTCCCGGTTTGCCATGTTCGGAAATCCGAAAGCGATGTTCGGAAAACCGGAAACGGTCTCCGAGAACTTGACGACAAGAACGGTGTCGCATTCGGAGAATGCGGAAGATCGACTCGAAGAATCGTTCGACAACTCAGTCGAGGCTTCTCGTTTGGGGGGAACGTCAATCAGCCATCTCCCGGCGGGCCGCGCACCAGTGAAGAAACAGACACAACGTTCGGCGGGACCGTCGCGACCTCAACCGGGCGGTAGTGGCTCGCGAAGTTACTGACCAAAATACCAATAACTTACCGGCACCGGCGGTGCCGGCACGCCAACGGTTGGTCTGTCGAACGGGTGGCGGGGCGCAAGCGGTCGCGTCGCCCCGTCGATCGCTTCAAACGATTGTCTCTCCAACCAATTGAGACAGTGTGATTCGCATGTCGGCAAACAACCCAGGCCAATCGCCCGGTTGCGGCTGACGGAACAGTCGCATTGTTGGATACCAGGGCGAGTCGTCGCGTTCGAGCAACCAACGCCATTCCGGTACAAACGAAAGCGCAACCCACACCGGCACACCCAACCCGCCGGCCAGGTGCGCGATCGATGTATCCGACGTGATCACCAGATCGAGCGACTGCAGAATTGCGGCCGTGTCCATGAACGCGCCAGCCGTTTCGTCCACGGTGTCGCCGAGGTGAACGACATCGAACTGCGACGCGACTTCCGCCATCTGCTCTGACCCCGGCCACTTCTGCAGGCTGATCACACTCACGCCGACGACTTCGGCCAACGGTGCGAATTGCTTCAACGGAATCGACCGCGTGCGGTCCATGTGGTTGTTCGGATCACCCTGCCAGTTGATGCCGACGCGAAGCCCGCCAACCTCCTGCAATCGCTCTCGCCAGAGGGCGGTGAGTTCCTCGTTCGCCGCAAGGTAGGGAATGGCAGCCGGAACGCTATTGAGTGTCGTCCGAAGAATTCCCGGCAAACTCAACAACGGGGCATGCACGTCGAACGGCGGCAGGCTATTGAGATCAGAGACGATGTGATCGTATCCACCAGCCAACTTCAACAGCGGCAACAACGGTTTCGGCGCGAGCAACAACACCCGCCCGCCGCGTTGCCGTACTAGTGAGGCATAGCGAACGAATTGCAGCGTGTCGCCTAATCCCTGTTCGGCATGCAACAGAATCGTGCGCCCGTTCAGCGGCGAACCGTCCCAAAGTGGCTGCGGAAAATCTCGCACGTTGATGCGGCTTAATTGCCGACGGCTTTCGTAGTCGGCCCAGCCACGCGCCCAATCACCGGTAAGCAGCCGCGCTAATCCTCGGTTGAAGCGAGCATCAACATAATCGGGATCGATGCCGATCGCCTGTTCGAAGCAGTCCAGTGCGTCTTCAATCCGGCCCTCGGCCAGCAAAGCGGCTCCCAGATTCCCGTGGCCGTCCGCGCGATTCGATTCGCATTGAACAGCCCGACGAAGACAGTCGATCGCTTCGTCTGTCTGACCGCGTTCGTGCAGGCCCAGCCCCAATTTGTTGTGTAACTGTGAAGACGAGTCGTCGATGCCAATCGCTGAGCGATACGCCGACACGGCCGCATCGCGTTGCCCCAGCAACTTCAGTGCATCTCCCAGTCCGGTCAAGGCGGCGACGTCTGCTGGATTGAGTCCGATGACCCGCTGGTGGGCCGCGACGGCTTCGTCCGCATTCCCCCGCTGGAAATTGGCAACTCCAAGATTTCTCAACGCGTCGGCATACGCCGGATTGATCGCAACCGCTCGCTCGAACGATGCCACCGCCTCGCTGCTGTCGCCAAGATTCAATAACGCGACACCACGGTTGTTGTGCGCTTCGCTGCAGTTGGGGTTCAACTCCAGCACGCGGTCGTAATGTTCAATCGCCTCGTGAAGCCGGCCAAGCGATTGCAGCGCGTCGCCGAGCTTCAGCTGCACATCGGCGTTGTCCGTTTGTAATCGCAGTGATCGCTGCCAGTAATCGACGGCAACCGCTAACTCGCCCGCGAAGCTCGCAGCACGGGCCAGGTTTAACAGGGCATCCAGATAGTTGGGTTACAGCGCCAGCGCGCGGCGAAAACTTCCGGCCGCTTGTTCATGCTGTCCCTGATCGAGCAATGCCGCGCCGAGATTGTTGTGAAACACGGCCGATCGCGGCTGCACAGCAATCGCTTTTTCGATGTGCTCAACCGCCTGTTGTGCGTCGCCGTTTTGCTGCGCGATGACCCCCAACAGATGCAGCGCATCGGCGTGCTGGGGATCGATGCGCAAAACGCGGCGGTAGCCAAGTTCGGCCTGCTGCCGTTCCCCCCGCCGATGCAGCGCCAATGCCGCAGTCAACTCGTCCGCCGCTGTTGCCATCGCCAACATTCCTTCCGTGGGATGTAAAATCCGATGGAAAGATAAACGTTCTCGGCAACGGCGTCGAGTTCAATTGGCGGACTGAAAGCCCACGGGCCGCGGCCCGTGGGATCTACACCGCGCCGTCGTCGGCGCCCAGCATCTCCTTCAACGCGTCCATTTTCTGCGTTAGCACTTCAATTTGCTTGAGTAGTGACTTTCGCGAGACACGGATCTCTTTGTCGATCTTCTCCGAACTGCTGCGGATGGTGTCGGTCCACTTCTTGATCTGCTCCAGCGAACCGGCGCGTTTTTCGATTTCCAGGATGGCCTTGTCGATTTCGTTCAGGTCGGCATCCTGGCCTTTTTCGCGTTTTTGCGACCGGAAACAGAGAAAGCGGGCTAACGACAAACCGACGTTGAGGTACAGATCGGTGTCGGCGTTTTCGGCGTCCCAGATGACGAACACATCATTGCCGAAACGGTCGAGCCATTTCACCCCTTCCGGTGCGGTCTTGCCGGAGAAGACGAAGATTCCCACCTGTGCGTCACGGTTTTTGCGGGCGGTTTCAATTTCCTGACGCGCGGTCGCCAGTTGGTAGCCGTCCTTCTCTTTGGCCTCGATTGTAATCCGCACTTCGGGAGCGGCACTTTCGGGACCGAGTTCAACCACGTAATCGCCCACCTTGCAGTTCTTAATGCGGCCGGTGGTATTGCCGGTGCGCGTGGCGATGTCGCCAACGCCTTGCGCTTCGCGCTGAATGCACTCGAAGACGGCGTCCTCAAAATCGAGTCCATGACTGGTCGAGCGGTCGCGTTCTTCCTTGCGTGCCACCATCTCACCCAGCGCGACCTTCACCTCTTCTTGAAACACTCGGCTCGTCTCACTTTGCTCTTTAAGCAGCGTGAGCAGTTCCCGCTTCAACCGGGCGAGCGAAGAGTCTTCGTCGTTGAGCGACAACTCGCTGGTGATTGTCTTCTGCGCTTCACGGACGTGATGCACAAGACGACTGAGTGCCGAGTTGTCATCGTCGAGCGAAAACTGTTTGACAGCTGTATCAATCTTTTCGTGAAGTTCTTCGGAAAGATCCCCTTGCAGCGACGTCAACTCGCCGATGAATCGCGACAACGCGCCATCTTTTTCATCGAGCGAAAACTGTTTGAGCACGTGTTCCCGCTGGGCGGTTAGTTGCTCGTCCAGCGTTTGCCGCATGGCTGCCAGCAGTCCGCGCGACTGATCGGGGCTGAGTAGCTTCATCAGCTCGCTCTCTTCACCGAAGTGGGCGGTGAGCGTTTTGCACAGTTCCGAGTCTTCGCCGCCAATCTGCCGCCGCAACAGCAGTTCGAGTTCGCCATCCTGTTTGACCAGTCGCTCGACGCGTTCCTGGAAGCGACCGTTCTCGGGATCAAAATACTCCTGCAGCCGCGATGTTACTCTCTCGTGAACGAGGTTGGCATGTTCGTTCAAACGGCCTTCCATATTTTCGATGAGCCGTTCGCTTTCGCGGCGGATGGCTTCGGTGTCGATTTGGCCGCGCGCCTGTTTCATCGCCAGCACGCCGATGCGCAGCGCTTTCAGCGCGAATTGCTCCCGTGCGTCTCCCTCGGCATAGGCGCACAACTCGGCGATCATCTCGCCGTCTTGCACCGTCAATTCCAGGGGAAGGGAGTAGGGCAGATCCGCGGCAGGAGCGGGAGCGTCCGCCAGATTGGTTTCGAGTGTCATTCGTGCCTCCATGTCTCGGCGATTTGCGCGGGTGGAATCATCCAATCTCGACCCCACTGCACGCATGTTAGCATGGCCGCCGACGATTTGCACTGGCAACCAAGAAACCCGGTTTTTTCGAAAAACCGGGTTTCTGAACCGCGCGAGATTCCGTTTAATACAAGCATGACCAAACCAATCCCCCAATCGATTGATCCACTGCAATTGACGACGTTGGCAGCCGCCGTCATCGCCGCCGACCGATTTCCGCAACTCGCTTCAATCGACGGCGACCAGCCGCGGTTGCGGCCCGTTTCGCCGGTGCGGACCGACGGCTTCACCGTCTACGTTGCCAACCTGCGGAGCTATCACAAGACGCAGGAGATTGCCGCCAATCCCAAAGTCGAGCTGTGCTATCTCGACGACAAACACAATCAAGTCCGCATCACCGGCACGGCTGAGATTCTCAGCGAACGCCCGCTGCTGGAAGAAATCTGGAACGCCAACCCGCTCATGCAGCAGTTCCTCGGCAGCCTCGACAATCCCCAACTCATCGTCTACCGCATCGTCCCCAACCGCGTCCGCTACATGCAGGAATGGGCGTTGGAATATAGTACTGTACCGTTGGGGTCAGCTGACAATTCGACGGATTCGCCGACTAACGGGTGAATTGTGACGCTGACGAGTTTGGATTTCTGCTTGCCTGTTCCATCTGTCTTGGCGAATTTGCATTCGATCCAGTCGATGACTGACCGCAGCGACTGTCTTGAAGTTCAAGTGTTTTGCTGTTGGTTTTTCCATTCGGTTCCATTTCGAAGCATGGTGTTGAGGATGGTGAGTAGTTTTCTCATGGCGGCGAT
>CAUZOL010000298.1:0-8740 GCA_963581435.1 Planctomycetota bacterium | reverse complement strand
GATTTCTTCGTGCGCATCTTCGAACACGTAATGCCCTGCGTCGGGAAACGAGAGCGTTTCGGCGTGCGGGAACCGCTGCTGAAACTTGCGGAGAAAATCGACGGTGAAGCACCAGTCGCGCTCACCCCACACCAGCAGCATCGGCAGATCCGCGAGCGTTTTCAGCCCGTTCTCAATTTCCAGCAGCGTCTGATAACTGGGATGCGACGGTCGCAGCGGGATGTCCTCAACAAATCGCTGTACTGCCACGCGATGCGACCAGTTATCGTACGGTGCCAGCAATCCCGCTTTGACGGCCGCCGTCATCCGTTCCGGTTTGCTAACCGCCATTCGTATCGCCGCCCGCGCAAACAGATTCAACCCGCGCACGGCCAACGGCCCGAGAACCGGAATCCGGCAGACGGCAATCCGCAGCGGAATCTGCTTCGACCGAAACGCGGCCGTGTTCATCAGCACGATGCGCGAGAACCGCTCCCGCAATCGTTCGGCCGCTCCCACACCAATCGCACCACCCCAATCGTGCGCGATCAGCGTCACATTCTGCAGGTCCAACTCTTCAACAAATCGGCACAGATTCTCGACATGCTGACTGAGCGTATACGGATAATCGCTCGGCTTATCCGAGAACCCACACCCCACATGATCGACCGCAATCGTTCGATATTCCGGCGAAAGCGCCTTGATGAGATTCCGCCACGCAAAACTCCAGGTGGGATTCCCATGCACCATCAACAACGGCCCATCGTCGTTTTCACAGGAACCCGGTTTTTTAGAAAAACCAGGTTTCTTCGCGTTTCCACCTTCATCGACGTAGTGGTATCGCACGCCATCAAAGTCAAGAAACCGGGAAGCGAACGGGTATTCGTCCTCAAAGCCACTGCGAGATGTAGTCATGGGAGGTGCGGCTTCGTCGTTCACGTTGATCAAATCTCGTTTAGCGGCGGCCCAACCGGCCGCGTGCGAATGTCCTTGATGTTTTCAGCCGTCCTTGATGAACTTTGACAATAAGACGAACAGTTTATCACGCGTCTCCTCCCCATGCCCAGCGGTCGGTGTTATTCGCAACCGCGAAGTACCCTTCGGCACAGTCGGCGGGCGGATGGCGGCGACGAGGAAGCCGACTTCTTCGATTTTTGACGCGGCGGCGACGGCGCGTTCGGGGTCGTTGAGGATGATCGGCATGATTGGGCCGATGCCACCTTCCGGGAGGTCGAGGCCAGCTGAGATGAGTTTGTGACGGAATGTTGCGCAGGATGCCAACAGTTGTTGGCGGCGATCGGGTTCCTGCTCGATGATGTCGATGGCTGCAATCGCGGCAGCGCATGCGGACGGGGGCAGGGCGGTGGAGAACATTTGCGGGCGAGCGCGGTTCCAGAGCCAGTCGATGAGTTGCTGTGAACCGGTGACGAAGCCGCCCAGCGATGCCAATCCCTTACTCAACGTGCCGATGCGGATGAGCGAAGGATGCTCTTCGACGTTGAATAACTCAGCCAGACCGCGGCCCTGTTCGCCAAACAGGCCGGTAGCATGTGCTTCGTCGATGAGCAGGGTCGCATCAAATCGTTCGGCCAACTCACACAGATCGACAAGTGGGGCGGGGACGCCGTCCATGCTGAACAGGCTATCGGTGACGATTAACCGCCGGCGGTAACCGGCCGACTTTTCCAGTTCGCGCTGCAGTTTGTCTAACTGCGTGTGCCGATAGATTCGCAGCCGTGCGCCCGACAGTTTGCAGCCGTCGATTAAACTGGCGTGGTTCAATCGGTCGCAGAAGACGACGTCTTCGGAACCAACCAGCGCGGTGATGGTGCCGAGATTGGCCGCGTATCCGGTCGGAAAGAGGATGGCGGATTCTTGTCCCTCAAATACCGCCAATCGTTGTTCCAACCGTGCGTGCCATTCGGTGCGGCCGGTAACAAGCGCGCTGGCCGTTGCGCCGGCTCCGGCCGACTCCAACGCCTCACGCGCGGCGGCGATGACGCGCGGATCGTGCGCAAGATTCAGATAGTCGTTCGACGCGAAGTTGACCAACCGCCGACCGTCGATTTCACACTGACCATCCGGCAGCGATTTCACCTGCCGCCGTTTCCGCAACAGCCCGTCGCGTTCGAGTCCGCGCAGTTCATCGGTCAGCCAGGGGAAAACATTCTCCGTCGTGTGTTGCGATGACATCGGATCTGCCGGCTTTGTTCACGGAGACACTGGATGAGAAACAGGACATCGTGTTACTGCGCGAATCAAGTTTGCCATTTGGAGGAACACTAATCACCGCTAATCTTCACTAATCAAATTCTCGAGTTCTCTTCTAAAATTAGCGCAGATTAGTGTTGATTAGCGTTCCAATCGAACAACGTGAACGGCTGGTGACACCTGAAGCGTCAGTCACGTCAGCGAGATGACGTGGTTGCTTAGTTTTTCGTAGCCGGTTTCGGTGATGAGGTAGTTGTTTTCGATTCGCATGCCGCCGATGCCTTCGATGTAGAGGCCCGGTTCGAGCGTGACGACATCGCCGGCCTTCAGAATGTCGTCGCTATCGGGAACAAGAATCGGCGGTTCCGGATGTGCCATTCCGATACCGTGTCCGGCGTGATGGCCCAGCGGTCCGTAGCCTGCCTCCTTTAACGGTTTCGAGACGGCCGCGAAAACGTCCCTCGCCGGGGTATCGGCTTTCAGCGTGTCTTCGCCGTGACTCATGGCCGATTCGCACAACCGAAACAGCATTTCCTGTTCGTCGGAAGGCTGCCCGACGGCATAGACGTTGGTGAAATCGCTGCGATATCCGTCGAGCAGGACCGAATAATCGAGCAGGAACAAATCACCGTTCCGCAAAGTGTAATCGGTGGGCAGTCCGCCCGCTTTGGGATGCTGCGCGTTCAACCCACGAAAGTCGCCGTAAATCGAAGCTGGCCGTCCTGCTGCTTCAAGAGCGGCCGCGTGCACTTCGCGAAACACGTCGAATTCGCTAACGCCTTCTCGCACAACTTCTCGCGCGCGGGCATGGCCGGCGTCGGTCGCGCGCATGCACTCTTTCATCAAGGCGATTTCATCCGGCTCCTTCTGTCGCCGCAATTGCCGCAGCACCGTTCCCAGATCGGCCGGTGCTGAAACATCTTCGGCACTGCCGGCTTCGCGGGTGATGGAATGCGATTCGTGGTCGAGGCCGAGAACTTCCCAACAACCCAACGGCAGCCATTCCGCTTCGATGACACCGTCGCGACCGTACAGCCGCTCGGAGACGGTTCCCAGTGCCCGAATGAGCGCGTGGTCGCGGTTAATCACCGAGTGTTGATGGTCGTACCAGTCTCCAACGACTTCGCGATCAACAAACGGCTCTTCGGCGACGGATTTGCAGGTAAAGTTGTCGGCGAACAGCGTCACCTCGCCACTGCGTTCCAGTAACAACAGGCCACGCTCGCCGGTGGAGAAACCAAACGGTGAGACCAAAAAGTTCGACAGGTAGTACACGTGCCGCGGATCGGCCACGAGCAGCCACTCGGCCGATTCCGGTACGGCATCCCACAAACGCTGTCGGCGAGTCTGGCAACCTTGTTCGGTAAGCATGTGCGTTCTGCCTTGAATTGATCTGACGCAATGGTGCTATGACGCAAAGTTTCGCAAAAAAAGAAAGTGGAAGTGCCAATGAATAGCAGTCAGACGGTATTTTCCACCTCTTGTTTCTTTGCGTTTTCCTTTGCCTCTCTGCGGCATTGCGTCAGATTCGTCATTCTTGAATTTCAACAACCCGAACTACTCGAACCCTTTTGCAGCCAACCAGCGTTCGGCGTCGAGGGCGGCCATGCAGCCGCTGCCGGCGGCGGTGATCGCCTGACGATAATAATCGTCGGCCACGTCGCCTGCGGCGAAGACACCTTCAACGCTGGTGTAGGTGCGAAATGGTGTGACCCACTGGATGTAACCCTTGTCGGTCGTCTCGATCTGGCCGTTCAGAAAGTGAACGTTGGGCGTGTGACCGATGGCGGCGAAGTAGCCGGACGCATCCAGTTCTTCGGTTTGGCTTTCGTCAGCCGTACTACGAATCCGCACGCCGGTCACGCCGCTTTCGTCGTCGCCCAGCACTTCGTCGATGACCGAATTCCATTTCACTTCGATTTTCTCGTTGGCCAAAACCCGTTCAGCCATAATCTTACTGGCACGAAATTCATCGCGGCGATGAATCAGGTAGACTTTGGATGCGAACTTCGTGAGAAAGTCACCCTCTTCCATCGCGCTATCGCCACCGCCCACCACCACCAGCGGGTTGCCGCGAAAGCGGGGTAGCGCACCGTCGCAAACCGCACAGGCCGAGACGCCGTGATTCTTAAAGCGATCTTCCGATTCCAAACCGAGATAATTTGCCCGCGCGCCGGTGGCAATAATGACGGCAAGTGCTTCGGTTTCCTCGCCGCCCAACGTTTTCATTTTGAATGGATGCGACGAAAGATCGATTTCGACCACGTCGTCGGTCTTCACCCGCGTACCGAAACCGACTGCCTGTTGACGCATTAACTCCATCAACTCCGGTCCGGTGACGGCCCGGTGCGGATCTTCTTTCGGATCGCGGTAGGGCGCACTCCCCTCTTTCAGGGCATCGTCGAGAAAGGCCCCCATGTTACCGGCGGGGAATCCGGGGTAGTTCTCGACTTCGGTCGTCAGCGCCAACTGACCGAGCGGCAAGGTTCCCATTTGCCGATTTTCTTCGGTCATCGCCCCTTCGTACACCAACGGTTCGAGATTCGCCCGTGCCGCGTAAATTGCCGATGCCCAGCCGGCCGGCCCCGATCCGATAATGACTACGCGTTCCACCACTGTTCAATCTCCCCGTGTTATGTGTCCAACGGCTTCGCAGCCCGATTTTGGCAAGAAGGGCGCGTTCCGATCAATTCCGCAACCGAAGGATAGGCAACGACAGTGCGCGAAGCAACTGACGCGCGGCGGAAGACACGCGGGGCGTAAGGCTTTGCGTCGCCCCGGCGGTGCGCCGAAAGAATGACAATTGACGAACAACCATCCACACCGGCAGACGGATGACGAGATACCTTGGTTGGCAACAGAGTTGGAGCATTCGGACGGGGCGACGCTTCGCTTACACCCCGCCACCCGACGCAAATGGCATCGCTTCAACCAACTACCAGGCGATCCGGCAGAGAGGCAACGCGACCTGCAATTCGTTGATGCCGGTGCCGGTGACAGCTGTGTCGTCCAGACCGAGTGCGTGCAGGCTCTTCAAACCGGTCAGGTGTTTCATACCGGCGTCGGTGACATCGGTCAGCGTCAGATTCAATTCCTGAAGGGACGCCAATTTCGAGAGGTGCTTCAAGCCGTCGTCGGTCACCTGCGTGTCGCGGATTCCCAAAGCACGCAGCTGTGTCATCTCTGCAAGCTGTGCCAGCCCCGCATTGGTGATGGGCGCATCCCAGATGTCGAGAACCAGCAAACTCTTGATCGTCTTGATTTTCGCGAGCGATGCGTCGGTAATGTACCGGCCCTTCAAATTCAGTAGGACGACATCGCCGCGGTCAGTGTATTCGATTCTGACACTGACGGCTTTTAGCGATCTTGCCAGATCACCGCCGTTGTCTTCCAACGCGGCGAGCAGCGCGTCGTATCCGGGTTCGACCGCATTGACGTCGAGCGTCTGCGGGGCGATCGGTGAGCCGTCATCAATGAGGGGATTTTCGGAAAGATTTGCGGTCGCGCGATCCTCGGCCGGCGGCTCGAACTGACTGGCGACGTCCTCCACCGTCGGATCGTTGCCGCCTTTTGCCGGTCGAATTGAGGCGGCCGGTGGCTGATATCCCTGCGGGCGACTTGCTGAAGCATCCGCATCGTCGCGCGAGCATCCGGCCGAGGCGAACAACAACGCTGCCAGGGCAAGACTGGTCAGAGTTGCTGCGACTGGTTGAACTGTGTGGCGGATACTGAAATTCATGCCGCACTCCCTGTCTGCTGTCGTTGGCGAGCGATCCCGTCGGTCGTCCGACAGCATAGTCGAATCGCGGCCCAAACGTAAACCGGAGAATCATCGATTGTCGGTTCGGCGAGTGCACACAGATCAAGGCATGGCGTTTGCCGGCGCAATCTCTTCCTTGTTGGCCTTAGCGCTGCGTGCCTACAATCGGCTGTTTCCAGGAGGGGAAATACCTATTCAGAGTCACAGAGACGGGAGCAGGGTGATGCGCGGACATTGGTTTGGCGTTCTGGTTTGTGTCTTGTGCGCTTCGGCTGCCGGTTGTTCATCGGGGGATGACAACACCAGCCCGCCGGCCGACGTGAACCCTTCATCTGCCGATGAGAGCGCAGCGGCTCCGCAGATTGAATGGCCAGTGGAAGCGGAAGATACGTTCGTTGTGGAGCCGGACTTTACGCCGCTGACATTGGACGATTTTCACACTTTCCCCGAGACCACGACGACGGAAGAGTCGATATGGATTGCCGCCGGGAAGACATTGAACTGCAGCGGCACACCGCGCGGGTATTTGTATTCAACAAAGAGTTACCGAAACTTCACATTGCGGATCGAATATCGTTTTCTACCGCCAACGGCAAACGAGGACGCCGAGTCACCTCCAAAGAGCAACACCGCCAAGAGCAACACCGGATTCTTGATTTATATGCCGACCGAACACAAGCTCTGGCCGGCTTCACTGGAGGTGCAGGGACGGCACGACGAGATGGGACAAATCAAATCGAACAGCCGGGACATAAAAGTGACGGTTCGCGACGACGAACAGGCACGCACTGCATCCCGCAAACCGGTTGGCGAGTGGAACGCCGTTGAGATAATCTCGCGCGACGGGGCGCTGGCATCGCACATCAACGGCACGACAATCTGTGAAAGCGATCCGGGCGAACTGACGGCCGGGTTCATCGGCCTGCAGGCGGAAGATTTCGCCGTACAGTTTCGCCGCATGCGAATCCGCGAGGAGTAGTTCAGTTCTTCAGCTGCGAAAGACCGGCTCCGATTTGGTGATGCACTTCGCCGGTTTGCCGCACGACGAGGACTCTCAGCAGACTGAAGTAGCGAATGCTGCCGTTGCCGCCGTTGATGTCCCAGCTATCGGGCGCGATAGTGTTCTGGATTAACTCGATGAGTTGGACGGCCCTCGCAATTTCGCCGCCGCCCGACAGTTCGCTCTGCGGCGACTTTCGACCGGCTCTTTCAGCGCGCAACGCTGTTCGTCGTAACTGCCGCTTCTGGAGAATCGCATCGCGGAGTACACGATCGCGTAGCGATTCCAAACGGCTTTTCAGACCCCTGCGCATCCGCGAGCGTTCGGCATGTGAGAGCGACTTGTCGGCTTTCAGTTGCTCGAACACTTCGATGACAACTGGCGCGACGGCGAAGATGTCGGGATTGGCTTTCTTCGCCGATATCTGTAGCGCATTGGAGTACGCCGATCTCAGTTCATCGGCCGAGAGTCTCTGCCGACTGGGAACCGGCGCTTCGACGGGACCGTCTGTCGGTTCGGCCGCGAGTACAACAGCGAGCATCCAGGCGATGGCCATAGCGGCAATTCTCCGTCGGTTCGTCGATTTCGACCCACGCCTCTACGTTACCGAGAGGTTGTAATTTCTGCAAGAAGATTTTCGACAAAGCTCCGGGGTTGATACGCTCTGCACGCTCGACCCACTCGCAAAGATGCAGAGAATGCAAAGGGCCGCAAAGTAAAATTGCGGGGACTACAGTCGCACGAAAAACTGGTCCGAGAGGTTTCACCGATGGGCCACATATAAAAGCCTCAAACGCAAGCGAAGGATGATTCCAGAGAACTCCTTCGCTTGCGTTTCAGGCTCCTAGTTTCTGATTCTACCCCTTCTTTTCTTTGCGAACCTCTGCGGTCCTTGGCATCTTTGAGTTAAGAACAAAGTACCTTGTGCGCCCGGTCCTCGTGTCGTACACGTTTCGCTGAGGCCGGCGGGGCGATATAATTGACCGGCCGGTTGGCCTGTCGGACGAGAACACAATTCCAAGAGGCAACAATGCGTATACATTTTTTACCAGCGATGATGCTCGTGGTGTTTGGCGGTATTCTGTGTGCGTCTCCGCCGGTGGTGGCGGGTGATGAGACAGGATTTGTTGCCATCTTCAACGGCAAAGACTTCAGCGGTTGGAAAGGGAATTTCGATCTCTGGAAAGTGGCTGACGGCATGATCGTCGGCGATTCGGCCGGAATTAAACAGAACCAGTTTTTGACAACCGAGAAAACATACGGCGACTTTGAATTGCGGCTGGAGTTTCGGTTGCACGATGGAAAGGGTAATTCGGGCGTTCAGTTTCGTTCCAAACGCGAGCCGAAATCGACGGCCGTGATTGGATACCAGGCCGACATTGGCCAGAATTACTGGGGCGCGTTGTACGATGAACATCGCCGCAGAAAGGTCCTGACGAAACCGACGGCGGAACAGGACAAGATTTTCAAGAAGAACGGTTGGAACAGCTACGTGATTCGCGCGGTCGGCCCTCGAGTTGTTTTGAAGATCAACGGCGAGACGACAGTGGATTACACCGAAGCAGACGACTCGATTGCCCGTACGGGAATTATTGCGTTGCAGGTGCACAGTGGGCCGGCGATGCGGATTGACTTTCGCAAGATAAGAATTCGCAACTTGAGTGAGTGATGACCGGGCGGTTGCCCCAAGACCGACGGCGATGACACGCAATTCAGGATGGACAAGCCCTTCGATGCCGCGACCGATTCAAACCCGCGGGCAGGCTCTGAGCTTTCTCCTCAGCCGTATC
>CAUZOL010000297.1:0-8762 GCA_963581435.1 Planctomycetota bacterium | reverse complement strand
TCAAGTCGGCCTGAAATCGCACGCGGCCCTTTTTGCCGGAGTCACTCTTCACTTGAGCTGCCGCTTTGGTGAACGCTTTGCGGAATGCATCCACAATCTTCTTGCGAAACTTGGGATCGTGACTGCGGGCCTCGGCCTTCAACTTCAGGTGATTGACGACGACGTTGGTTGCATTCGCCGATCCCGCCTGAATGATGCCGATATTGCTCGTGCCGGCATTCTTCCCTTTCACAATCAATCCGTGCCAACCGTTCTGCACCAGATCGCTGATCGCCAGCCCGGCGATTGCAATCGCATTGACGCCGCGTTCGGGATGCCCGCCTGCGTGACTGGCAATGCCGTCGATTTCAATGGTGATCGCGTAGTCGCCCGTTGCGCCAATCGTCGCGAGATTGGCAGCACTGCCGTCCCAATTGAAGCAGAACTTCGGCCCTCCCAGCTTTGAGAGCGTTGCCAGTCGCGCCCCGTACAGCCCGACCTCTTCCTGAATCGGCCAGAACAATGTCAACGGTGGGTGCGACAGTTTCTGTCGCCGGATTTCCAGAATCGCGTTCAAAACAACCGCTGCGCCGGCTCGGTCATCTCCCCCCAAAGCGGTGTGCGCGTCCTTCGAGACGATAAACTGCCCTTTGCGAACCGGACGCGCTCCCTCGCACAACGGCACGGTGTCGATGTGTCCCAGCAACAACCGCCGTGGCCCGCGGACAGTGCCCGGAATCTTGACGATCATGTTGCCGATTTCGCCACCCAAAGGGCTTTTCTTGTGCGCCGTATCGTGCACGATGCTCGATGCCGGCACGCCGGCGGCGGTCAATTTCTTGCGAATGTAAGCAGCGATTTTGCCCTCTTCACAACTCTTTCCCGGAATGGCGATCATCTCAGTCACCAATTTTAGCGCCGACTTCTCGTTGATCGCCGGTGTTGTCTTCTTTGCTGCCGCCATTGCAAGGTTGCCTTTCAAATTCAGACGAAATCGAGTTCGCCGCGCCGTCCTGCGCGATTCTGACATTGCATACCATACATACTGACCTCAGAATCACAACATGACGGGGTGGAGAAGCCCACGCCACTGGCAATGCAGGTCTCAGAGACACGATGCGATGACCGATGAACTAGACATTCACCGAGCAAGCGATTCCGAGCGGATCGCGGCGTATCGCAACGTGCACGAAGTATGGGGCGGGGCGTTCAGCATCGATGAACACGTGAGCCGTCGGCTCGCATCGGTGCAACACAATCGCGCGACCTGGTATGTCGGCTGCCTCAACGGTCGCGTCGTCACATCGCTGGGATGTTTTCCGCTGCAGTTTCGCATTCGCGGCGTAACGCAACCCGGTATTGCGATCGGGGCCGTACATACCGTTTCGGAATTTCGCGGCCGTGGATTCGCGCCGCAGCTCATCGAGCGGGTGGAAGGCGATCAACGGCAACAGGGCGTCGCGATGAGCCTGCTCTATTCCGACATCGCCCCCGCCTATTACGAACGGCTGGGGTATCTTGTCTGTCCGAGTTGGGAAGCGAAAATCGAGACGGCCTCGGCCTTCGCGGCGGCGCGAGAACTGGTTCAGTCCTCTCCGAAATTCGGATTTGAAAAGATTTCCCGTTTCAAAAAGCGGCGAATGCTGACAATGCTCTACGATAACCATCACGCTTCAATGGAAGTCTCGATTGCTCGCGATGAAGCGTATTGGGAATACCTGCTCGCCAAGCAGCCGAACGACGAATTCCATTTGCTCAACGACCCATCGGGCGATCCTGCCGCATTTGTTCGACTGCAGGCGGAGTCCAAACGATTGCTGATCCGCGACTTCGCGCTCGTTACGAATGACGACGCAAATTGGAGTGCATGGCTCGCACAGATTGTCTGCATGGCCGCAGATCGCAACTTGCCGACGGTCGGCGGATGGCTGCCCAATCTGCCGGAGCTGCCATCATTCGCGAAACCCATCTGCCGCAAGCAGGAGATCACAATGCTCAAATCACTCGACGCTACGCTCGTAATCGATGATGCCGTCCGCGATGCCGCGCAGTACTTCGTCGAAATCGACCACGTTTAGCCACCATCGTCGGCGGTTAACACTTCGGTTGCGACGTCGTTCAGTGTGATTGTCACGTCGTCGTCGCTTACGCGTTCGGCGAATCGGCGTGGGAGTCGGCAGTTGAGCGTCACGCGGGAGTCGGTGTAGCGGCGATCGGTGATTTGGCCATGCTGCGACAACCATGCGAGTAATTTCCCATTGCCCGCACTCATTTCGACTTCCGCATCGACATAACCGCTTCCCAAGCCCGACCCGACCTTCTTCGTCAGCCGGTCGATGCCTTCCCCGGTAGCGGCACTCACGCAAATGGCGTTCTCGTGGCGAAGGCGAAGCACGTCGATGATCGAACGGTCTTCCGCTGCGTCGATCTTATTCAGAACGAGTATTGTGTTGTCGCAGGAAATGCCAACCTTTTTCAGCACCAGATTCACTGTTTCAATCTGCTCGTTGGCTTCCGGGCTGGAGGCATCGACCACGTGCAGCAGCAAGTCGGCTTGCCGTGCTTCTTCCAACGTCGAGCGAAATGACGCCACCAGATGGTGCGGCAAATTGCGGACGAAACCCACCGTATCGCTCAGCAGCACCTCGCCCCAATTCGGCAACTTCCAACGCCGCGTTCGCGTATCCAGTGTGGCGAAGAGTTTGTCGGCCACAAAAACGTCGGCGTCGGTCAGCGCGTTCATCAACGTGCTTTTACCGGCATTCGTGTAACCGACCAACGAAACAGTGACCTGATCGTTCCGGCCGGAGACCGTTTGCCGTCGACGTTTTTCGACGCCCTGAAGTTTCCGTTTCAGTTCAGCGACGCGGCGGTCGAGCAATCGACGGTCGGTCTCCAACTGCTTTTCACCCGGTCCACGACCCGCGCCAACACCACCTTCGATTCGTTCCAAGTGCGTCCAGAGCCGTTTCAATCGCGGGCGAAAATACAGCAGTTGCGCCAACTCCACCTGCAAGCGGGCTTCGTAGGTGCGGGCATTGGCGGCGAAGATGTCGAGAATCAACTCGCTGCGATCAACAATGACCGCGCCGCTTTCCTCCTCGACATTGCGCCCCTGCGCCGGCGTGAGGTTGTTGTCGAAGATCACCATTTCCGCGCCGCGGCTGGTGACAAGTTGGGCCAGTTCTTCCACCTTGCCGGTCCCCAGGCAACTGGCGGGGTGCGGCCGTTCGCGAAGCTGCACCAACTCGCCGACGACATTAACGCCAGCCGTTTTGACCAGCCCCCGCAGTTCATCGAGGGCATGTTCCTTTTCGAGGTGGCTGTCGGGGAAAACCACAGCGGCCAAAATGGCTTTTCGCTGCTGAACCTTCAGTTCTTCGCGTTTGGGATCTGCCAAGGAGTTGTCCTGTCTCCAAATTGATGAAAGAGAAATCGGCCATTAGTCGCCGCTTTCAATTTTATGCCCGGCCGCTCTGTGGAGCAACACGCAATGTTGTAGACCCCGAAAGCGGCGAAAAGTTCGCACGTTGGGCAGAAGTACCGTAGCGTCGCCGTCATTCTCCGAATAACCGGAAAACCTCCACGCAACCGTCGCGGGCGGAAGTTTCCGGCCGATTCGTCTGAGACCGAACCGTTCTGCGCGAACCTCCCGGTTCGGGGCATTTGAACTGGCAGATTCTGCCGAATCGCCCGATATCTGTTACAGCAGCAGTCTTCCCATCCCCCTTGCTGCTCATTCGCACGACAGCACGGCTGGCACATCTCCGCAGCCTACCGATAGACAACCCAGAGGAGTCCGCCCCTTGAGCCATTCACACATTCCCGTCCGACATTTGCTGAAACAAGTGGACATCTATCGGGCGAACCGCGACAAACGCGATGCCCGCCCCGAATGGGTCACTGCGTTCATCAACAACGTCGCCGATCTGTTCGAGCCGATGTTGGATGACGGCCGCGTCGGTTTCGACTGCCAACCCATCGAGGACCGCTGGATCGTCGGCATGTATTTGGGCGGCACCGAAATTGTCGGCGGCTGCGATGACGGACAGTTCCAGCACACCGACTTTCAGTTTGATCTGATGCAACTCAGCGAACTATTCAGCCAGGTTGACGAACTGCAGTGGAGCGCGTTCCCGCATCGCCCCGGCAGCGATCAGCTGCCGGCCAGTTCGTTCATCACCGTCGAAGGTCGGGTGGACGAGCACGCGATCCGCCTGCAGCTGTATTCCGTCCCCCCCACCGACGCCGGCCCCGCACTCCGCCAATACCAGGACGGCCGCTGCACGCCGGTGTAGGCGAGCTAGGCGAGCGGTCGGCGTAAGCCGACTGATTCTTGCGGAGTCTCGGTGCGTGCGATGAGTCCATTACATCAGGGGGTTTACACCCCCCGCTCGCCGCCGCGCCGTACTCATCGCTTAGAACTCGTTGGCTTCAACAGTCGGTTGCCCGAAGCTCTCGCCGTTCGGTGTCATCAAGCGGACAAAGATTCGCGGGTCGAGGTTTTCCGAGAGCGCCTAAGCACGGCCATCACAGAATGCCACGAAAACCAGTGTCGGATGATTGGAACTTGGGACCGGCGATTGACCGGGAAGTGACCCGTCGTTGCTGTTCATCCAGAACGCCCCGAGTGTCTCGGATTGAATTTGCAATGGCCCACGGCTGCTCGGTTTCTTTTCAAAGCCAAGCGCATCGCGGCCCACGACAAAGGCAATGTCCATCGTCTTCCGCGACGCCCAGTTGCGCGCGTTGAGATTCTCGGAGAACATGATCGTCTGTCCCATCCCGTCAGCTTGTTCGATGTAATCCAGCGTCATCCGAAACCCATCGTCGTGAGCCCGCCAGAAGACACCGCTCGCCCGACTGACGGCCCGGTCGGCATCGTCGATGTTGCCATCACCGTCCCAATCGATGTCGGCCGTGTGCGAACCGACTTCCGAAACCCTGCCCGTCTTCGAATCCACACGGAAGTTCCCGTACCCGGCATTCGCCACATAGCTTAGGCCCATCGGCTTCCGGTCCTTGTTGGGGTCGTCGGGGCAGGTAAAAACTTTCAGCCAAACCGGCGTTTTCGACGTCCCAGATTTGGCGGTGTAGTCACGGTAGACTGCGTTGTGGTCGAGTCCCGGCAACACGGCGACCGGCCAGCCGTAGGTGCCGTTTTCCAGCAACGGTAACTCGCCATTGCGGCTTGATGCGAAATTGTGCGACGCCAAAGCGAGTTGCTTGAGGTTGTTGAGACATTCCACTCGGCGCACTCCAGTTCGTGCGGATTGGCACGCGGGAATGATTAGAGCCATGAGCATTGCAGTCATCGCGATGACGACTGAGACGTCAACCCGTGAAACCCCGGCTCGGTTCGAGTGAATACTGTTTTTCAGTGATCGACGATTTACGTCGTCTGAATTGCTTCGTTGCATGGCGAATGTCTCCCGGCGGTGCGGTGACGTTTGATCGAGGCGACCCGTGTCCCGACCATCCACCTGCATTCTACGGACGTTCACAAAATTCCCGCTACACTTTTCGCGACCGAGGCGAGCGGCCAGCGTAAGCTGGCTGATTCTTACGGCATTCGCGGGCGAACGATCATTGACAAAAATCAGGGGGTTTACACCTCCCGCTCGCCTTGGCGGGCGTGATACAGGCCCGCGGCGGTGAAGATGGCTGCGAAGAGCAGATAACCTATCGCGATGCCGGCGCTGCGAAACTCCAACGCGCCTTCGACCGGTTGTTGAAACGCGAACAGGAAATTGACGATGTTCCCCCCGAACACCTGATACGCGTGCGTCAATCCCGACGCGGCAAACAGCGCGGCCACGCTCGACCATGCGGCCGCGATGTAGAACTTGCGGTCGATAAGAAACGCCGCAATTGCCGCCAGGAACATGCAGGTAAAAATGAAGCCACGCTCCATCACAATCATGCCGTGAATGAGGAAGCCGTTGACGTCGGAATTCTGTGATGCCTGTAACAGCTGCTGAATTGTCTTCCCGCCGGCGACGATAAATGCCCCTTGTGTCACCGTCCAACCCCAGGCGGCGATGGCGGGGAACAGGCCGATGGCGACCGCCGGTGCGTGTTCGCGCGGCGTGACCTGAAATGCCTGGGCGGTGATGATAATGCCGATCCACAACACAATCGCGATGCCGGCTTCCATCGGCACCACGCGGCTGATCAACCCGACGGTCCCGGTGAGACAGATTGCCACGACAACGATCCCGTTCAAAGTCGAATAGCCGGCCCGCGCTCCCAATCCTTTCCAACCGGGGTGGCCGATGTAGATTGTGGTGGGAAAGCAACTGCCGAAACAGGAGGCGACAATTGTCCCCACGCCGTTGGCCGCCAGCGAACTTCGCGTGTCGTAACTGTCGCCCGCTGCCTCGGCCGACTCAATGTTCTGCAGGCTGCCGATGACGTTGAACAATCCCATCGGCACGATGACCGACAAATAACGCAACCATTGCGACGGTTGCGAGAGCAACTCGAGCATCTCGCCGCCCACAAATTGCGGTAAATGCCAGGCAGTCTGGGCGGCGGCCTCTTTGACGGCTGTAACACTCATCGCCGGCCCGGCGACCGATTCGGGAAGGATGAACGGCAGCGTCCACGCGCAAAGCGTTCCCAACAACACGGCCACAAAACCGCCCGGCAAACCCAACGGAAGCCGGACCCGCGAGAAGTAGGTGATAAGAATCACCGCCAACGGCAGCATCGCCACCAATGGGCGATGAAAGATTTCCAGCGCAAACTTCATCGCGATGAAACCAATCGCAATGCCTGCCAATGTTGACAGCAGTGCGGCTCGCGGCGTGTTGCGGCGAATTCTTTCGGCCACGAACGAGCCGGCCAACTCAATCAGCCCGCTACCCAGGCAAGCGAGCAAGCCCATTTGCCATGCCAAGCGGGCGCTGCCATTCGGTCCGTTGTAAACCGGCACCATCACAAAGAAGACATAGACCAACAGCGATGGCGTGTTGATGCCGTAGGGCAGGGCGGTCACATCGCTGCGGTTCTCGCGCCTCGCCAGCCGATGGGCTTGCCACGCGTAGAAGACGTTGCCCAGCAGAATGCTGATCGCCGCCCCCGGCAGGATGTAACCCACCAACAGAGGCGAGTCGTGTGAAATTCCACACGCACCACACAACACGACGATGAGCAGCAACTGCACCAAGTTGTCGATGAACAGCCCAAAGAAGCCATCGAGGTCGCGGCGTGCAAAGAGCGGATAGGCGACGGTATTCATGTCGGGAGACTAACCGCGGCGGAATTGAGCGTCAACATCCGCTTGCAGTTTTGCGGGCGTTCGGCGTCGAAGGATCGCGAAACCGCAAGCGGACGTCGAACATCGAATTGCGAATATTGTATTCCCTAATTTGCATCTTTCCATTCATGATTGCGATAATCGATTGCGCGATCTTGTTTCACCCACCGCCTCGGTATCCATCAAGGAGAATCTTCCATGCGTCGCAACCTGTTTCCTGCAATCCTCGCCATCGTTTGTGCGGTTTTGTTATTCACCACCTGGTCGGCTCGCAGTGACGTCGCGAAATCGGCAGGCGGCCTGCCCGGTGCGCGGCCAGCGATTGATGCCGCCAAGTTCCCCAGTTTGCAGGCCGCATTCGATGCGATCCCGGCCGAAGGGGGCATCGTCCGTCTTCCCGCAGGCACGTTCGAGATCACCGAGCCGTTGGTCCTGTCTCGTGGCGATGTTCTCATTCAAGGATCGGGAACGGCGACGCACATCAAGAACGTCAACACCGAAGGCAAACCGGCACTCGTCATCCAGCATCCCGATGGTAAAAAAGTGAAGAAGGATGACCGACTCTGGCGGGTGATGCTCAGCAACTTCCGTATCACCGGCAACGAAAAAAGCGGCCACGGCATCGAGGCGATTCTGGTCAACGAGATCCTGCTGCAGGGGGTCAGCGTCAGCTATCACGGCGGAGATGGCGTGCGGCTCGATTTCTGTTACGAAGACGCCCGCGTCTCCAATTGCCTAATCACCTACAACAAGGCGACCGGGCTGAACCTGATAGGCTGTCACGACATTGTCGTCTCGGCCAACCAGTTTGAAGAAAACCAGGACGCGCTGCATTGCTTCGACGGGTTCAATCTCTGCATGACCGGGAACTGCCTCGACGATCATCTTGGCCACGGCGTCGTGATTGAAAACACTTACGGTTCGGTTGTTTCGGGCAACATGATTGAAGAATGCAACGGCACGGCGATCATTCTCGACCGCGATTGTTACGGCAACACGCTCTCGTCGAACATCATTGCCCACGATGGCGGCGGCATCGATCTTCGCGATGCCCACGGCTGCGCGGTTAGCGCAAACACCTTCACCATCATGAAGACGCACGCGCTGCGAATCGGCCCCAACAGCGGTCGCATCACCGTCACCGGCAACAACTTCTCCAACAGTTACGTGGGCGACGGAAAAGTCCGCCGCGGCACCGAAGACCTCGCCGCCGCCGGCATGACGCTGGAAGGAACGTCCAACGTCACGGTATCGGGCAATCTGTTCGCCACCGTGAAACCCAAAGCAGTGTCCGCCGAGGGCGAACCAAGTCGGGGCATTTTGTTCGCCGACAACGTATTGGTGGACGTGGAGAGTGATCACGCGAAATTGCAGCAATCGCGGGTAGAGGGAAATCTTGGCATCCCGAAGGCGGCAGATTAAAGGCGAGTCATCGCGATAGGATAAGCAGCCCGGCTACTCAAAGCAGCCGGGCTTATTCAATCCGCAAATCCTTTAACGGTGCCGGATAGAACGACAGCCT
>CAUZOL010000296.1:0-8786 GCA_963581435.1 Planctomycetota bacterium | reverse complement strand
GCGTGATGGGATGGTTGAAACACGCATTTGCCGTCGAGCCGCCTGGACCGGCCGAACCGACACCGCCGCAGGCTGAAGTGGCTGAAAAGCTGTGCGCTGAAATCGTGCGACGGCATCTCACCACTCCGGCATTGACGTTCCTGGAAATGTCGCGGCCGTTAAATTTCATTGGCGCGCAGGCGATGCATTTTTTCGCACCGCTCGTCGAGGCGCTTACCGATGCTGAAGGCCATCGCCACTTTGCGGCGTTTCTCGAACAGCGCGGGTCGATCGACTACCTTTGCCGACGCATCGAAGAGTTGGAAGCCGACGAAATGAAAGGAAAAAGTGAAAAGGAAAAAGTGAAAAGTTAAGAACAGTAGTGCGTTGTTCCCATTTCTCGCGTTCTTTTTTTCCTTTTGCCTTTTTACTTGAACCTAATGAGGAAGCTTGACCCGGACAACATAAACGTCATTTTGGCGACTGACTGCGGTAGCACCACCACCAAAGCGATTTTGATCGAAAAGGTCGATGGGCATTACCGGCAGACGTTTCGCGGCGAAGCGCCGACGACCGTTGAAGAGCCGGCGGCCGATGTGACCATTGGCGTCACCAATGCCGTCACGGAAGTGGGGGAACTCGCGGGTCGGCGACTGATAGACGATGACGGCCAAATCATTCGTCCGGCCAGCAATGGAGATGGCTGCGACATCTACATTTCCACGTCGAGCGCCGGCGGCGGATTACAGATGATGGTCGCCGGCGTCGTCCGTGAAATGACCGCTGCTTCCGCCAAGCGGGCGGCCTTGGGTGCCGGTGCGATTGTAATGGACGTCATCGCCTCGAACGATCGACGCCTGCCGCATCAACAGATTCAGCGCATCCGCGAACTTCGGCCCGACATGATTCTCGTGTCCGGCGGCACCGATGGCGGCAACGCCACAAAGGTTGTTGAAATCGCCGAACTCATCGCGCCCGCCAAACCGCAGCCTCGATTTGGTAGCGAATACCGCATGCCGCTCATTTATGCGGGAAACAAGGACGCCGCGCCGTTAGTCGAAGCAGTGTTCGACGACAGTGTGGAACTGAGCGTCGTGCCAAACTTGCGGCCGGTGCTGGAACGCGAGAACCTCGGACCGGCCCGCGATGCCATTCACGATCTGTTCCTCGAACACGTGATGGCCCACGCCCCCGGGTATAACAGGCTCATCGAATGGACCGATGCCCCCATTATGCCCACGCCCGGTGCGGTCGGCAACATTCTGCAAACCATTGCCGAGCGGCAGGGCATCAATGCAGTCGGCGTTGATATTGGCGGGGCCACCACCGACGTCTTCAGCGTGTTCGACGGCACATTCAACCGAACGGTGAGTGCCAATTTGGGCATGAGTTACTCCATCTCGAATGTTTGCGCCGAAGCAACGATGCCCAATATCCTGCGGTGGGTGCACATCGACATGGACGAACGCGAATTGCGAAATCGCGTCAAAAACAAAATGATTCGGCCAACCACGATTCCGCAAACACTCGAAGCGTTAGTGTTCGAGCAGGCGGTCGCGCGCGAGGCATTGCGGCTGGCGTACCAACAGCACAAGGAATTCGCCACAACGCTTAAAGGCGTGCAACAGCAGCGCACGGTCGGCGACACGTTCAGCCAGGAATCGGGCGGGCAGACAATTGTCGATAACATGAAACTCAATCTGCTGGTTGCGTCCGGCGGAGTGCTGTCACACGCCCCTCGAATGCAACAAACAGCCGCCATGCTCATCGATGCCTTCCAACCCGATGGGATTACCACGCTGGCCAAAGACAGCATTTTCATGATGCCGCACCTGGGCGTACTATCGCAGGTCCATCCACAGGCGGCGCTCGAAGTCTTCCAGCGCGATTGCCTCATCTACCTGGGAACATGCATCGCCCCGAAGGGCGTTGGCAAACCGGGCAAGTCGTGTTTCTCGTATCAAATTTCCGGCGGTGGGCTGAACGAGTCGGACGAGTTGGCATTCGGCGAATTGAAACTGTTACCGCTCGCGCCGGAAGAAACAGCATCGGTCACGTTGGAACCATCGCGCGGTTTTGATGTGGGTGCCGGCCCGGGCAAACCGCTCACGGCCGATGTCAAAGGCGGAACTGTGGGTCTCATCCTCGATGCCCGCGGTCGCCCATTGGCACCGCCAACCAACGCAGCCGAATGCCGCACGGCGGTGACGAACTGGATTCGCGAATTGGATTTGTATCCGTAACGGTAAAAACAAGTGAGTGACAATTGCAAATTGCAAATTGCAAAAGTACGAATCAAAGGCACCGATCAGTTCACCTATTAACTCTGCGTTTTTTAATTTGCAATTTATATTTTGCAATTTCTTCGTGATTCTCTCTTGTGAACTAGCGACGTCTGTCGAGCAATTATGGCACAAGCATATACACCAGGGTTAAAAGTCACGAATCGGTTGTCGCACCGAATGCGGCGGGTGCTGCCGATTGCGGGCGAGGTGCGCGTGAGCGTGCGCGACCGCGTGCAGGCGCGCGACGTGGTGGCCGAGACGTTTATGCCGGGTGACATTTCGCCCGTCAACCTGGCGAATGCCCTGTCATTGCCGCCGGCCGACGTACCGGAATGCATGTTGATCCAGGAAGGCGTACGCGTCGAAGTGGGGCAACCGCTCGCGCAGACGAAGGGAATCTTCGGACTGTTCAAGAGCGAATACAAATCGAAGGTGGCGGGCACGGTCGAATCGATCTCGAATGTCACCGGCCAACTCATCATTCGTGGCGAACCGTTGCCAGTGCAGGTGCAGGCATTTCTTGCCGGCGAAGTCGTCGAGGTAATTCCCAATGCCGGCGTCGTCATCGAAGCCGAAGTCAGCTTCGTACAGGGAATATTCGGCATTGGCGGCGAGACGTACGGCACCGTGCGAATGGCGTGCAAACAGCAAAGCGACGAGTTGAATGCCGAATTGATCGGCCCGGACATGAAAGATTGCGTTATCGTCGGCGGTGCTCGCATGACCGGCGACGCCGTTCGGCGGGCGATTGAAGTCGGCGCGGCGGCGGTCATTTCCGGCGGCATGGATGATCAGGATCTGCGGGAAATTCTCGGATACGATCTGGGCGTCGCAATTACCGGCTCGGAGCAAATTGGCATCACGCTTGTAATTACCGAAGGGTTCGGCGAGATTGCGATGGCCAAGCGGACATTTCAGTTGTTTTCATCGCGCGAAGGTGACGCTGCCGCAGTGAACGGCGCAACGCAAATTCGAGCCGGCGTGATGCGACCGGAGATTGTTATTCCGTTAAGTGAGGAAGAGAAGGCTCGGGAAGTCGAACCGGAACACACTGCCGGGCTGCTGGAAGTGGGTGCCTCGGTGCGAATCATCCGTGACCCGTACTTCGGCCAAATCGGCAAGGTCGCCGGTCTACCGGCAGAATTGACGGTACTCAATTCGGAATCGAAGGCACGCGTGTTGGAAGTCGAATGCGAATCGGGCGAGCACGTGGTGGTGCCACGGGCGAACGTGGAAATGATAGAGGAGTAACGGCTCATGGCCGCCGTGCATATTTCCAATTGGAGCGACAAGGATGCGGAATGCACAGACCGAAAAGGAGCAGCCGATGGTTAGACGACTAGTCCTCGCAATCATGGTGGTCGTACCGCTCGTTGGGTCCGCAACTTCGGTGCTAGCAGATCCTCCGCGCCCGCCCGCCAATTTGGTCGCGAGTGACTCCAAAGGCGATATCGGAGAGAAGGTCGATCTCAGTTGGGAACTATCTCCCGACGACACGGCGAAGGCGAAGCCCAGAAACGTAATCGCCTACCACCTCTTCCGGAAAGAAGCCAGCGAGACTGAGTTTACGAAGCTGAAAGGGGAACCAACGTACCAAAGCACAACGTTCACCGATGAGAATTGTGAACGTGGAAAGCAATACCTATACCAAATCCGCGCTGTGGCTCCTGGCGATGAACTCTCGACTGCCGTTGAAACTGCCAAGGCTGTCACTCCGGAAATGGAATACTTCGTGTTCAGCCGCGGTTGGTACGGGATCATCTTGCTTGCCGTTTGTGGTTCAGTGACATTCTATATCGAGGTGGCTCGCTCGGGCCGCGAGTTGAAAATCCGAAAGATCGCCGGCCTCGAAGCGGTCGATGAAGCGATTGGACGGGCGACGGAGATGGGGCGTCCCTGTTTGTTTGTGCCGGGAATTCTCGACATCAACGACATTCAAACCATCGCCGGGTTAACGGTTCTATCTCACGTCGCAAAGGTGGCGGCCGAGTACGATGCCCGAATCGAAGTCCCCACCTGTCGTTCGTTGGTGATGGCAACTGCCCGCGAGACGGTCGAGTCGTCGTATCTGGCAGCGGGACGACCCGATGCCTACAACGAGGACAACATCTACTACGTTACCGACGAGCAGTTTGGTTACGTGGCAAGTGTGACCGGGACCATGGTTCGGGAAGAGCCGGCCGCCTGTTTTTACATGGGGGCATTCTTCGCCGAGTCGTTGATTCTGGCCGAAACCGGAAACTCCATCGGTGCGATTCAAGTTGCCGGCACGGCGATGCCGTCGCAACTTCCGTTCTTTGTTGCAGCATGCGATTACACGCTCATCGGCGAAGAGTTTTTTGCGGCATCGGCCTATCTCTCGGGCGAGCCACATCAACTGGGAAGTCTGAAGGGGCAGGATGTCGGCAAAGTCATCGGCGTCACCTTGCTGCTCATTGGCTGTGCGGTCGCCACTCTGTTTTCGGTGACCGGGAATGAGACCATTGGCAGCGTCGTTTCCTTTCTGACAAACAACGTATTGGGAAGTGGGGGTTTGTTACCGTGAAGAGGACCGTCCCACTGCTGATTGCATCGATCACCGGCTTTCTGCTGATCATCGCCAACTTCATCCCCTACACGCTGTTCTGGGGTGAAGCGGTGATGACGTGGTTTGATATTGTGGCGGCCTTTGCCTTCGTATTGGGGGCGGGTAATCTGCTGAAAATGCACCTGCAAAAGATTTCCAACCGTCGGCCCGGTTGGGGTTACTCAGCGGTCACGGCGCTAGCGTTTCTGATTACTCTCGGAATCGGACTGGGAAAGGTGGGCGTCAATCCATCGGATAAGTTTCCCGACTTCGCATGGTCAGGATTTTACCTGCAAGAGGGTGGTGCCTTCTGGTGGATCTACCAATACATGTTCCTGCCACTGTCGGCCACAATGTTCGCAATGCTCGCATTCTACATTGCATCGGCCGCTTTCCGCGCATTTCGTGCTAAGAACGTCGAAGCAATTATTCTGCTGGTGACGGCGTTCATTGTGTTACTCGGTCGAACCAACCTCGGCGTTGTCATGACCGATGGCTTGCCGATTAGCTTGAGCTTTCTGCGTCTGGAGGTCTTTACGGAAGACACCATTATGAATGTCTTCAATCTGGCCGGAACGCGGGCAATTATGATTGGAATTGGTTTGGGAATCGTCTCGACATCGCTCAAGGTATTGCTGGGGGTTGATCGCTCCTATCTGGGATCGGAATAGAGATAGCGTGACAACGCCATCGGATTCCGAATTGCAACGAAACATCGGCGAAATCATGCTCTTCACACGAACGCAAAATGTGTTGTAGGAAATCAGACGAATGCTGAACTTCTTTGCCACACTCGATCGTCGCTGGATCTTTCTGCTGATGTTTCTGGCGGTTTCAATGGCCATTCTGGGTCAACTGAAATTCCCGGAAAAGGTCTCGCCGATGGTCCGCGACGTTTACACGACGATTGAGGAGCTACCAGAAGGATCGAACGTGCTGTTGGCCTACGATTACGATCCTGCCAGCGAAGGAGAACTGCAGCCGATGGCTTCGGCCTTCACACGCCATTGCGCGAAACGAAAACACAAGCTGTACTTCATCACGTTATGGCCACAGGGCGTGCCAATGATTCAGCGCGGCGTTCGTATCCTCGACGAAGAATTTCCCGAGTACGAGTATGGCAAGGATTACGTCACGCTTGGTTATCGCACGGGGCAGGAAGGGGTCATCAAACTGATAACCACCGACTTGAGATCGCTGTACGCCAACGATATTGCCGGAACGAGCCTCGATGATATTCCGATGACGCAGGATCTGAAGAACATCCAAAAGATGGATCTCATCGTCAACGTCAGCGCGGGAACTCCAGGGACCAAGGAATGGGTGCTATACGCGGCCACGCCATTCGACATCAAGATGGTCGCGGGAACAACCGGCGTAGGTGCGCCGGTCTTGTATCCCTACATCCCCAGCCAACTGACCGGGCTGTTGGGAGCCATCAAAGCAGCCGCCGAATACGAGCAGGCCATGGCCGAGGGCTATCCTGAATACGCGAAGAATCCCAAGATGCAGGAGGCGAAACGTCGCATGGGGCCACAGCTTGTTGCCCACGTGTTAATGCTCCTGCTGATTGTCGTCGGCAACGTCATTTACTTCGGACAACGCGGGTCAAAGGTGTCCCAATGAAGCAATCGACAATAATCTGGACGGTCGTGCTGGTTCTGGCCGGGGCGTTTCTCATCGTCCGGACAAGCACAGGACAAATGGGCCGCGCCTACGTCATCGACGAACAGGTCGAACCTGAGGATTCCAATATCACGTGGACGATTTCCAAGGATGCTGCTCCCAATCAGACGGACACGCTTGGGTTTCGTTTCAGTTGGTCGCGAACCATCGGGCTGTGGGTCGCAGCGTTCTGCACGCTGGCCATCTTTTCCTTTCTGTATGGCGACAACCCGTTGTACAAACTGGCCGAAGCGGTCTTCGTCGGTTCATCGGCGGGTTATGCAATGGCCATCGGGTTCTGGGACGGAATCGTCACGCTGCTGTTGAAGAACCTGACGCCCGACCTCATGCGTGCAACGTTTATGCCCGGCATTAAACCGGAAGAGCAGGCCAACCTTTTATTTCTGATTCCATTGGCGCTCGGAATCGCCATGATTTGGCGTCTGGCGCCTGCCGGCGGTTGGATTTCCCGCTGGGCGTTGGCATTCTTCATCGGTGCGACGGCCGGCATCCGGCTATTGGCATATTTCGAATCAGACTTCGTCGCCCAGATTCAAAGCACGGTTCTCCCGCTGATCGCCCTCGCCGCCGATGGCAGTTTCGATTGGGCAACTTCACTGAAGAACATTACGATTGTATTCGGCATTCTCGTTTGCACGGTCTACTTCTTCTTTTCCATCGAGCACAAAGGCGCCGTCGGCGCTGCGGCGCGAGTCGGCATTTGGTTTTTGATGATCACCTTTGGCGCAGGATTCGGTTACACCGTCATGGGACGGATTGCGCTGCTTTCGGGCCGCCTTGAGTTCCTGTACGACGACTGGCTGTGGCTCATTGATCCGCTGCAAAAACGTATCGGTATGTAGCGGCACATACCCGCGGGAAGCGCAAGCGAGCGCCGCGTTTTTGCTCTCCTGGAATTCATGCGAGCAGTGGGCTTTATGCCCACTGTTGCGTCGATGAAGTTGGGCGTCTGCGGTTCATCGTAAAACACAACCGGCATAAAGCTGGCCGCTCGCCTCAGAACCACTTGCGCTTATCCACCAGCGTCAGTGGTTCTTCACCACGTGCAAAACAGCGGATGTTTTCCAGTAGCGTTTCGGTGTGCCGTTCGGAGATTCGTGGCGAAGCGGCCGCGACGTGAGGGGTGATGATCACGTTTTGCATGCCCCACAACGGATGCTCGCTCGGCAGTGGCTCGGTCTCGAAGACGTCGAGCGCGGCACCGGCGATTTCACCCGCTTGTAACGCCGCAGTCAGATCGGCCAGATCGACAATCACTCCGCGACCAATGTTGATCAGATACGCCGACGGTTTCATCTGCCGAAATTGCTCCGTCTGGAACAGCTTGTATGTCTCCGGCGTATGCGGTGCGGCGATCACAACGAAATCGCTTGCGGCGAGTAAATCGAGCAGCCGTTCTGTCGGCCAAACGTCTGCAACAGCGCCCGGGACTTCGCGGCAAATCGGATCGACTCCGCGTACCGTCATGCCAAAAGCAGATGCTCTGCGGCAAATTTCCGCGCCGATCTTCCCCACGCCAATCACGCCTATACTGCAATCGGACAGATGCAGATGCGCACGGTCGATGTTACTGACGGCGTGCGGACCTTGCGTGAAAGTCGAACGTCCCGCTTCGCCGCCAATCGGTTCCCATTTCGTCGCCATTTGCTGCCGCACGTAGAGGTGGAGATTTCGGGCCAGACAGATCACGTAACCCATCACGTGGTCGGCAATCACGTCGGAGAACAGGCCGCGCATGTTGCTGAGTTTACAAGGATGCTCGACCAATTCATCGAACAAATAGTGTTCAAGACTGGCCGTCGGCGATTGCACCCACTGCAATTGCTCGGCGGCTGAAAGCAATTCCGCTGTGATCTTGCCGAAGAACGCATCGGCATCGGTAATTTCGTCCAGCGCCGTCTCAACATCGGGCGCATTGGCCACCTGCATTTCGCCGGCCGCTTCGCGAATGAGTTCGAGGCGAGCGGGTTCGACTTCGGGGAAGAGTAGGAGTTTCATTGCGGTCCGATCAGGCAAAGTGATTCATACTAGGATTTCGATGAGCGGAAAGATTTGACGCAAAGGTGCAGAGTTTCGCAAAGAATTTGGAATCGACGATTTGCCGTTGATCTCGTCATTTTTTCATTGCGGCCCTTTGCGTCTTAGCGGCTTTGCGTCAAACTCGATTCGCTGTTGTGCTGTCAATCACACAATCTTGTCCCTCATCCGTCACTTTTGCAACATCCCGAGGTCAGCGTGAAGATTACTCGTATTTCTGCTTTTCAAGTTGA